>JAWLEY010000005.1:0-30022 GCA_041685855.1 Perlabentimonas sp.
GCATCTAACCACACTTCTGGTGGCAACTCAGGTAGCCCGGTAATAAATGCACAAGGACAATTGATTGGTGTAAATTTCGATAGGGTTTGGGAAGGTACCATGAGCGATATTATGTTCGACCCAGAAATGTGCAGGAATATTACTCTTGATATCAGGTACGCCTTATTTATTATCGACAAGTTTGCAGGGGCAGGTTATTTGCTAGATGAATTGACGCTTGTTGACTAATCCTTGCATGGTTGTTACAGATAGCATAAATAGTTAGAGGACATAATAATTTGAAGATTAATAAGGTGGAGGCAGAGTATCTGTATGGTACTATACTGCTTTCACCTTTTTTTGTGCCAAAAAATATTTCCAGTTGCAGGTAAACCCATTTGCTCTTTTTTTGTTACCTTTATACAAGAATGTTAACCATTTAATAGCTTTCCAACCATGAATGATATTGACATTGCGCATAAAGCAAAAATGAAGCCTATTGCAGAAATTGCTCAGGGCATGGGGATTAGTAATGAAGATATAGTACCCTACGGTAGATATAAAGCAAAGCTGCCCCTAAAACTTATTGATAGAAAAAACCTTAACAAGAACAAGTTGGTTTTAGTATCTGCAATATCACCAACTCCAGCTGGTGAAGGAAAAACAACGGTGTCCATTGGACTATCACAAGCGCTTAATAGAATTGGGAAGAAAACTACTGTAGTTCTGCGTGAGCCTTCATTAGGCCCAGTGTTTGGTATTAAGGGAGGTGCAACAGGTGGAGGTTATTCACAGGTAGTACCTATGGAGGATATTAACTTGCATTTTACTGGCGATTTTGCTGCCGTAGAGAAAGCGCATAACCTTCTTTCAGCAGTTATTGATAATAATATCCAGAGTAAAACACGGTCATTAAACATTGACCCAAGAACCGTTCATTGGAAGCGGGTAATGGACATGAACGACCGCTCGCTACGTAATATCATTGTTGGGTTAGGTGGTACTACATCAGGTATCCCTCGCGAAACAGGTTTTGATATTACTGCCGCCTCAGAAATAATGGCCATTCTCTGCCTGGCTGAAGATTTTGTTGATTTAAAGAAACGTTTGGGGAATATCTTTATTGGCTACACTTTCGATAAGAAACCCATTTATGCACGTGACCTAAAGGCAGAAGGTGCAATGGCTGCATTGCTAAAGGATGCGTTTTTGCCAAATCTTGTGCAAACTCTTGAGAATACACCAGCCATAATTCATGGAGGACCATTTGCTAACATAGCACAGGGGACAAACACAGTGGTTGCTACAAAAATGGGACTTTCCCTAAGTGATTATGTTGTTACAGAGGCAGGTTTTGGTTTTGACCTGGGAGCAGAAAAATTTCTTGACATAAAGTGCGAATCATCAGGTTTATCACCAAGTGCCGTTGTTTTGGTGGCAACTGTTCGCGCCCTTAAATATCATGGGGGAGTACCCGTTAAGGAATTATCAGAGCCAAATCTTGAGGCCCTTAAGAAAGGTATTGGTAACCTTCAGAAACATATTGAGAACATGGGGCAATTTGGTATTTGTCCTGTTGTTGCTGTTAACAGGTTTACCGCCGACACTCAGGAAGAGATTGATTTTATTGTAAAAACTTCAGAGGATATGGGTGTACCAGCATCTGTTATTGATGTTTGGGCCAAAGGTGGTGAGGGAGCTATTGAATTGGCAGAAAAGGTTGCAAAAATTGCACCCCAATGTCAATGTGGTCATAAAGCCCTTTACGATTGGGATTGGACACCCGAGAAGAAAATTGAAACCATTGCTAAAAAGATTTATGGTGCAGAAGCGGTTGACTTTACAAAGCAGGCAAAAAATGATTTAAAGAAGGTTTACGACCTTAATCTTGATAAGCTTGCTGTTTGTATGGCTAAAACGCAAAAATCGCTTTCAGACAATCCTGAACTCTTAGGTCGCCCTAAAGATTTTGTGGTTACTGTCCGCCAAATTGAGGTTGCTGCTGGTGCCGGATTTATAATTCCAATTACCGGTCAAATTATGCGTATGCCCGGTTTACCTTCCGAGCCTGCATCAGAAAGAATTGATGTGGATAACGATGGAAACATATCAGGGTTATTTTAGCCTGTATATAATTTTTTTAAAATGGCGCGCTTGTCGCGTCATTTTTTTTGGTTCAATATTTGACATTTGTATTCTTTAAACAACAAATTTATTAAATACCTTTGCCTTTAATTAAACCATTGGAGTTTCAGTAAACTGCATCAACAAACAAAATACTATATATTATGAAAATCCTAACAAGATTCTTTATACTGATTATTGCTTTGTTTTTTACCATTAAAAGTAGCGCACAGGATATGCGCTTTGGGGTATTTGCTGACCCTCAACTATCGTGGTTTACATCCGATACTCGCGATTTTAGTCCAAACGGACCGGTTTTTGGATTTAACGCAGGCTTCTCCTACGATCGGTATTTTGCCGAAAGATACGCTTTTACAACAGGTGCGTCAATTACAAATATCGGGGGGAATTTGCTATACAATGTGGATGACTACAGCTTGAGCACCCGCGATGAGGAGTACCCTATTACCTCTGGAACTAATCTACGTATAAGAGGGCAATATGTCAATATCCCATTAGGCTTTAAGTTTAAAACCAACCAGATTGGCTACACAACTATTTACGCACAGCTTGGTATTAATGGTTACATTAAACTTAAGGGGTTTGCATGGAACGAGGATATGAGTATTAATCGAGAGGTAGTAGAGAATTCGCACCTTAAATTTGGTTTTATTTCGTATATGTTTGGTGGCGGTATTGAGTACTCTCTGGGTGGCCCTTCTGCCTTACAGTTTGGTGTTATCTTCTCAAACGGAATGACACCCGCTTTTGATGCCGGACATGGTATAATCACCATTGGTAACTTAGCTCTTAGGGTAGGAGTTGTTTTCTAACGTACTAATTGTAACTAATATAAACATGAGAATTGCCTTAGCCCAGTTTAACTATACTGTTAATCACTTTGAGTATAACAAACTTAGACTAATTGAAGGGATAGAGCGAGCAAAGGAAAATAACGCAGAACTGGTTGTTTTCTCGGAGCTTTCCGTTTGTGGATATCCACCTCTCGATTTGTTAGATAGGAGAGCCTTTGTTGATAAGTGCATTGATGCGGTTAACGAAATCGCTACACATTGCAAAGGTATTGCTGCTGTAGTGGGAGCACCATCTTACAACCACAATCCATTTGGGAAAATGCTATACAACTCTGCATACTTTCTTAACAATGGAGTTATTGAAAGTGTGCATCATAAGGCATTGCTACCTACATACGACATTTTTGACGAGTACAGATACTTCGAGTCAAATTCAGATTTTCAGGTTGTTACACTTAATGGTAAGCGCATTGCCATTACCGTTTGTGAGGATATGTGGGATAATCAGCCGCCAACACCCGGAGTTCCCCGAAGCAACTTGTATAGATTGTCGCCAATGGAGGAGCTAGCCAAGCAAAACCCTGAAGTGGTTATAAATTTATCCGCCTCACCATTCTCTAAAAATAACTTTAAACGCCGCTTCGAAGTTTTTCAGGATAAGTGCAGGCAGTTTAAACTACCGGTTGTTCATGTAAACCAGGTGGGTGCAAATACCGATTTAATTTTTGAGGGCAGTTCATTTGTACTAAATAGTAAAGGTGAGGCAATCTGTAAGCTAAATGAGTTTGCCGAGGATTTTAATGTTGTAGATATTAAAGAACAGCAGGCAATTAACATACAAACTCAGGCAAACAGCATTGCTCAAATTCACGATGCTTTGGTGCTGGGTATACGCGATTATTTTTATAAGTCTGGACTTACAAAAGCAACCCTGGGCCTTTCAGGTGGCATCGATTCTGCCGTAACCCTGGTGCTTGCTCAAAAAGCGTTAGGTAGCCAAAATGTTAGGGTGCTGCTTTTACCATCGCAATACTCCTCACAACACTCCATTGACGATGCTGTGGCATTGGCAAAGAATCTCAACGTTAAGTATGATATTGTTAATATCAGCAAAACGTTTAATGTATTGAGGGAGAGCATGCAAGATGTTTTCGGGAATGCTCCTGAGGATATTACCGAAGAGAATATACAAGCTCGTATTAGAGGAACAATGCTAATGGCCCTATCAAATAAGATGGGACATTTACTGCTTAACACCTCAAACAAGAGTGAGGCAGCCGTTGGGTATGGTACGCTCTATGGCGACATGTGTGGAGCAATTAGCGTACTAGGTGATGTATACAAAACCGAGGTGTTTGCCCTTGCACAATACATTAACGAAAACGGGGAGGTTATTCCTAAGAATACAATAAATAAACCGCCATCAGCGGAGCTTCGTCCAGACCAAAAAGATTCAGATTCTTTACCAGATTACGAGGTGCTTGACAAGATTCTTTATCATTTTATTGAGGGGCATAAAAGTGCAGATGAGATAGTTGTATTGGGTTTTAATGAGGCAATAGTTAACAAGGTGGTAAAACTTGTTAATGCTACTGAGCATAAGCGTATGCAATCGCCGCCAATACTTAGGGTTTCGCCAAAAGCGTTTGGGTTTGGACGAAGAATCCCCATTGTTGCAAAGTTCATATAGCTGGTTATAAACCACTGTTTAGTTGAAAGGTAAGGAATATCATTTTCTGCTAATAAAGTTTTTCATTAACTTTGAAAAATCCAATTTTTTAAGGATTTGGTGCATTGCTCAATTCACCATGGTTAGGGTGAGTTCAATGCTACAATAATATTAGATTTAATACCATAAAAAATGGCACATCCTACTATAGACCTCCAAAGCGCATTTGAAGGCGTTTGCTCACTATTTCATAATTTAAAATCGCGCGAAAAGGAGCAGATGTTTAAAAATTTTTCTTGTACGTTCTATCGGAAAGGTGAAATAATCTACCGCGATGGTGAAGTGCCATTGGGGCTGGTTTGCCTTATAAAAGGGAAAGTTAAAATTTTTAAGGAGGGCGTTGGAGGGCGCGACCAGATAGTTAGAATGGCAAAACCAATAGGTTTTATTGGCTATCGGGCACTATTAGCCGATGAGAATCATATTGCATCGGCTGAGGCACTCGAGGATTGCGTTATTGGTGTTATTGAGCGTAACTGTATCCTTAAAATCCTCCAGTCCAATGCACTTTTAACTTATCATATACTTAGGTCGGTTGCCACTGAGCTAGGTTTCTCAAATAGTCGTACCGTTACGCTTACACAAAAGCATATACGGGGGCGGCTTGCCGAATCTCTCGTATTCCTGAGAGATACGTATGGCTTTGAGGATGATAGCCAGACCTTAAAGGTTTACCTGTCGCGAGAGGATTTGGCAAACCTCTCTAACATGACAACATCCAATGCCATAAGAACCCTGTCGGCATTCTCCAATGAAGGAATTCTTGAACTTGATGGCAGAAGGATTAAGATTGTGGACCCCTATAAGCTTGAAAGAATTAGCGATTTAGGTTAGCATCAAGAATTATTCCTGAATATAAATCCTTTTCACTCTTCTGGATATTGAGGTTAGTACCTCGTAAGGGATTGTTTCTAATGCATTGGCTATTTGGGTAATATGTGGCTTTGTGCCAAAAACAACAACCTCATCACTTACATTTACATTTGGGATGTCTGTCACATCAACAGCGCAGGTGTCCATACTAATATTTCCAATTATTGGCGCTATCTCTCCTTTTACCAACATGCCTCCATTGCCGTTGCTTAAACCCCTGCTAAGGCCATCAGCATAACCAATAGGAATGGTTGCTATTATTGAGCGTCTGCTAAGTTTACCTTTCCTGCTATATCCAACCGTTTCACCTTCTGGCAGTTCCCGAACTTGCGCAACGAACGATTTTAATGTGCTCACATTTTGAAGCTTGTTTTTATGCACTGAGCTAATTCCGTACAATCCTATTCCAAGCCTTACCATGTTATACTGAGCATTTTTAAATCGCTCAATACCAGCGGAGTTAAGTATGTGTCTTAAGGGTTTGTAGCTAATTAATTGGGAGAGTTTACTGCTGGATTGCTCAAATATTCTAATTTGATTTTTGGTAAAATCATCGTGCTCTCGCTCATCGGAGCCTGCTAAATGTGAGAATATGCTTTCAGCCCTAATGCATTCATTCTGGTTTAATATTTTAGCAACCTTTTCAATCTCATCTTGTAAAAATCCCAGCCGATGCATGCCTGAGTCAATTTTAATGTGAATAGGGTAGCCGCTCACTCCCTTTCTGTTCACTGCCGATACAAAATTTTTAAGACTGGTAAAACTGAAGATTTCGGGTTCAAGGTTGTAATCAATCATAATATCGTAGCTGCCAAACTCTGGGTTCAAAACAACTATTGGCAGCGATATTCCTGCTTCGCGAAGGGCAACGCCCTCGTCGGCAAAAGCTACTCCAAGGTAATCAACCCGGTGGTACTGGAGAAGGTTGGCTATTTCGTGAGAACCACTGCCATAGGAGAAGGCCTTAACCATTACCATTATCTTTACATCGGGTTTTAGCAGGCTTCTGAAGTAGTTAAGGTTGTTTACTATTGCATTCAAATCAATTTCAAGAACCGTGCGGTGGGTTTTCTTCTCTAGCGCTGTTGATATATGCTCGAACTGAAAAACTCTGCTACCTTTTAACAGAACTGCCGCATTGCTAAAAGATTGCCGATTGATTGATTTGATAAAACTATTTGAATCGGGATAAAAAGTACTGCTAGGCGGGAATAGTTTTGAAAAACTCGATATCACTCTTCCAATGCCAACTACTTTATCAACCCCTTTAGCCTTTGCCATATTTGCAACTTCTGAGTAAAGAAGTTTGGGCTGGGTGCCGCTCTGAAGAATATCAGATATTACTAGAATCTTTTTAGGATGCTGGCGCTGCTGAGCAAGAAAATCCAGCGCTATGGATAAGGAGCCAATATCTGAGTTGTAGCTATCGTTAATAATTGTACATCCGTTAATTCCCTCCTTGAGTTCAAGCCTCATGGCAACTGGCATTAAATGCGCCATTCTGTTTGATATTGTCTCCTGAGGCATCCCAAGTATTAACATTATGCAAAGGCAATGCATGGCATTCTCAAGTGAGGCATCATCAGTAAAAGGAATGGTTATGGATAAGTTGTTCTTTTGAGAAACTAAATTTATAGTAGTGGTTCCAGCATCCCTTTTTACATCCAAAACCTGAACATCTGCCCCTTTACTTTTGCCCCATGTAAAAAGTTTAATGCCCTTTTTGCTCGCCTCATGCTTTGCAATAGAGTCAATAAGCTGGTTGTTGTTAAAGTAAACTAATATTTTTGTATTAGTGAATAGCTTCATCTTTTCCTTTACCTTTTGCTCAAGGCTTGAAAAGTTTTCCTGATGAGCAGAGCCAATGTTTGTAAAAACCCCAATATTAGGAGCAACTATTGGTTCCAACTTACCCATTTCGTTGGGTTCTGAGATACCCGCTTCAAAAATTGCAAGGTCATAAGCTGGGCTCATTTGCAAAACCGATAAAGGAACCCCAACCTGAGAGTTGTAACTTTTGGGGCTTCGCACAATTCTTCTGTCCTGCGAGAGAAGTTGGTACAGCCATTCTTTTACTATGGTTTTCCCGTTGCTCCCAGTTATGCCAATTGTCTCGTAGTTATACTGACTCCTATGGTAGGCAGCAAAATTCTGAAGAGCAGAAAGCGTATCGTCTACTTGTATAAAACCAGCATTTGGGAATAGATTGGTATAGTCTTTAGTTTCTGATACTACAAATGCCCTAACACCATTCCGGTAGAGCTCTGCAATAAACTCGTGCCCGTTATGATTTTTGCCAACCAGAGCAAAGAATAGCGCATTTGCGTTGGATTGTGCTTTGCGACTATCAATGCAAACTGTTGAGATTTGTAGATTTGAATTACCAACTATATTGGCATTAAGAATTTTAGAAATATTTAGTAAGGAGTAATTCATTAATGCATTTTTCTATGATAATCTTTTTGAAAAAACTAACTCTTTAATGCTTCATTAAAACAATCTCTGCACAATGGCTCGTAAATATCAGTCTCCCCTAATACAACCAGTTTTTCTGTGTCGGACATTCTATGAGAAAATTGAGCTAGATTGCCACACTTAACACAAATTGCATGAACCTTAGTTACAGATTCTGCACATGCCATAATTTTGGGGATAGGACCAAATGGCTTACCCTTGAAATCCATGTCTAATCCTGCTACAATTACTCTTATTCCTTGATTTGCCAATTTATTGCAAACCTCCACAAGGTTGTCGTCAAAAAATTGTGCCTCGTCAATTCCTACCACATCAACATCGGAAGAGAGTAGCAGTATATTGCCAGATGAGGTAACCGGAGTGGATGGGATGGAGTTCTCATCATGTGAAACTACCTCCTCCTCAGAGTAACGGTTATCAATATGCGGTTTAAAAATCTCAACCCGCAACTTTGCAAATCTGGCTCTTTTAAGGCGGCGAATTAGTTCCTCTGTTTTTCCTGAGAACATAGACCCGCAAACAACCTCAATCCAGCCTTTGCGTTTTGTCCCATGAATTGAATTTTCAATAAAAAGCATGGCAATAATTAGAAATATTCTCGTTAGTTTTACAAAAGTAAGCAAATTCTTAATTTTGTAGCAAGAATATAATTTCATCATGGGAAATAGGAATAGTTTTAAGAGTGTTTTAGAAAAGTTGTTTGATGCTGAACAGTTACTTAGGGTAGGTATAGAGAGAGGTTCAATGACATCCATTGAGAGGGATATTCTTCTCGAAAAGTTAAGAGCAAGTTATGAACAGCTACTTTTTGATAGGGGTGATGTTCATAGTAAGTCTGATGAATCAGAGAATGTACTTACAGATGACAAGGGTGCTGAAAATCAATCTTCTCCTCAACAATCATCAAAACCTAAAGTTGAAAAAATCAAGCAGCAAGAGGTTGTAAAACAAGAACAACAAGTTGAAGATGATAAAGTAGAAGATGATGAGCCAGAGGATGATTCGGGTTTTGAGGTTGAAAGCCAGTTAGATGAGAATAGACATGAGCCTGAAAATAAAATAAAATCAGAACAAGAGGTTGAGGTTTCTTCTCATTCAGAAACATTTCATGTTGAAGATGAGCCTGAAGTTGAAAGTACACAGGAACAGGAAAGTTTTGAAGAGAAGGAGGAGGGTAACGTATATTCCGAGAAGGCCTCAACAACCATTTTGGCAGAGAAGTTTCAGGGCAAGAAAAAATCCAGAAACGAGATGCTTGGTGGCGGTAAAAGACACGTTGCCAGCAAAATGCAGAATAAACCCATTGGCGACCTTACTAAGGCAATTGGTATAAACGATAAGTTTTTGTTTACCAAGGAGCTTTTTAAGGGTAATGCTGAGCTATACTCAAAAACCATCAAGCAGCTTAACGAGTTTGACGATATTAATGATGCATTAATCTATATTCAGGAAAATTTCCAGTGGGATGATAGGAACGAAGCTGCAAATCAGCTAATTGATTTGGTTAGACGAAAGTTACTACATGAATAGTAAACTATATATAGTCCCAACGCCCATTGGTAATTTAGAGGATATCAC
Source organism: Perlabentimonas sp. (assembly GCA_041685855.1). GTDB lineage: Bacteria > Bacteroidota > Bacteroidia > Bacteroidales > Tenuifilaceae > Perlabentimonas. The sequence continues at coordinate 9,574 of JAWLEY010000005.1, forward strand.
TCTCAGAGCCATAAGGATTCTTAAGGAGTCAGACATTATCCTTACTGAGGATACGCGTACCAGCGGATTCCTGCTCAAGCATTTTGAAATAATGGCACCCTTATGGGCGCATCATAAGTTTAACGAGCACCGAACGGTTGAGCAGATTGCTCAGCGAATTGCTTCAGGGCAAACCGTATCGTTAATTTCCGACGCAGGCACGCCAGGCATATCCGACCCCGGATTTCTACTTATACGCACCTGTATTGAGCATGGCGTTGAGGTGGAGTGTCTGCCTGGCCCCACGGCTTTTATCCCAGCCGTTGTTGCTAGCGGCATTCCTTGCGATAGGTTTATCTTTGAAGGATTTTTACCACAAAAAAAAGGAAGGAACAAGCGCCTTCAGGCTCTTAAATCCGAGGAGCGAACCATCGTTTTTTACGAATCGCCCTATAGACTAATAAAACTTTTGAAGCAGTTGTACGAGGTGTTTGAGGAGGATAGAAATGCAAGCGTATCGCGGGAACTCACTAAAATTCACGAGGAGACTGTTCGAGGTAAACTTACTGAGCTGGCAGCACATTTTGAGAAAACCGGAGTTAAAGGCGAGATAGTAGTTGTTGTTGAGGGTAAGAAATAGATTTGAATTTCTGCTTAACCAAATCCAATTTTTTATGAAAATTTGGCTACCCTTTATTGTAGTATTATTTTTGCTGCTTGTAAGTTGTAAACCTCGTAAGGGCGAAATTACAATATCAGGCAAGATTGAAGGATACCACAATAAACCAGTGTGGGTTTATCCAGCAACATCAATCTACATTAATAAACCTTATGGAAATGACTTAGACTCTACCATAACAAATAGTGACGGAGTGTTTAACTTGAGAATACTATCAACCGCAGACCAATTTTTTTATGTTTTTTCTGAGGATGATTTTTTGCTTGTCGAAACGCCCATAGCAGCCAGTCCGAACGACTCAGTTTTTTTAAAAACTTCAATAAACAACACTTCCAGACCGGAATTTTCAGGTAGTAACGCTGAATTCAACCAGCTACTGTTTACTCAACGCCAAACTATTCCCCGAAAATTTAGGCGCATGGAAGTTTTTGCAAAACCAATCGATGGGTTCCAAAACTATGTAGATAGCGTAGAAGAGGTTGCAAATCATAAAATTGATTCTTTTGCATTGGCAAGTAGCAATTCTGCAAATATCCTTGATATTTTAAAAGCGGATACCCGCCTCTATCTGGCTTTTGTCAGATACGACTACCTGCTAAAGCATCTTAACTTAACACAAGGCGTTCAGGAGTACTTTATCCCTGATAAAAACTACTATAAGTTTAATAATAACCTGCTGCATAAGTACGATGATTTTTGGTTTCTTCCATCATATACAATGCTTGCAGATGCAATGCTTAAGGATGATGTTCAGAAAAATAATAAGCTGGAGGGAAATTCCCTGACCAAAAGGTTCTATTTGATAGATAAAGTTTATAAAGGTGCACACAGAGAGGTAGCTCTTGCAAGGCTTACCAGAAAATTCCCTGACTATCTTTCCTATTCAAATTTTTACAGAATCTTTGAGCAGGTTGATAGCCTTCTCTCCGGCATAATTAGTAAGCCCGCACTTAAGGAGTATGCTAATAGCAATATCAACAAAGTTGCCCATATTAAGCCCGGGAGTTTAGCGCCAAGCATAAATCTGCCTAATGTTAAGGGCGATTCAGTTTCGCTTACATCAATGCGTGGGAATGTGGTACTTATAATTTTCTGGGGAACATGGTGTCCACCGTGCTTGTCATCAATTCCTAAATACATTGAAATTCAGGAGTACTTTAATGATGATAGTGTTCAATTTATGTTTGTATCGCTAGAGGCAAGAGCCAATGAGGTGGAGCGTTGGAGAGAATTTGTAAAAGGTGAGGGTGAAATGGCTAACCGCCTATTAAAGGGCGATGCTTTTCCTGGCACTCATCTTGTAGCCAAAGGACAGTTTGCTAATCCGCAGGTTAAGCCCTATGCTGTAACATCTGCACCTTCATACGTTTTGATTGGGAAGGATGGAAGAATTGTAAAACCCAGAGTACATTTAGATAATGATTTAATTAGCCAGATAAGCGAATTAGTTGGTGATTAAAGCAAAGAAACCTTTCAGAATTATTATATTTATGGAGCTACTGCCAGTTTTGTGGAAAATACGGGTAATTATTGCAAATTAAAATTTTGCGCTGGCTCTTAAGATTGAAGACAATTTAAAATTGCAAACTAATACTCTTGATTTATGGAAACGCTCGGAATAGACATTGGTGGTTCTGCAATTAAGGGGGCCATTGTTAATTTGCAAACAGGCGAGTTTGTAACCGAAAGGCACAGGATTGAAATTTCACAACCCCCGTCTGTAAAAGAGATTGTAGCCACTGTAAATAAAATTGTAAAACATTTTGAATGGAAAGGGAATATTGGTTGCGGGTTTCCTGCTGTGGTTCAAAATGGCGTTGTGAAAACAGCATCCAATATCGACAAGAAAATTATTGGAGTGAACGTAAATGAGCTACTAAGCCAAGCAACGGGCTGCCACGTGAATGTTGTTAACGATGCCGATGCAGCAGGTTTTGCCGAACTAAAATTTGGTTCCGTAAAGAATTTTCAGGGGTTTGCCATCTTCTTAACCGTGGGAACAGGAATTGGCTCTGCGCTGTTTAACAAGGGAACGCTTATTCCCAACTCGGAGTTGGGGCATATTTACATGAAGAACAAAATTAAAGGTGAGAAGTATGCTGCCGACTCAATTCGAAAGAAGGAGGACCTTAGTTGGAGTGATTGGGGCATCCGGTTTAACGAGTACTTAGCTTATCTTGAAAAATTGTTTTACCCCGAACTCTTTATTATTGGTGGTGGAACCAGCAAAAGATTTCATAAGTTCAAAGACGAGCTAACTCTCAAAACGTCTGTTGTTCCTGCCTTACTTCAGAATAATGCAGGCATTGTTGGGGCAGCAATGTTCGCTTAGCATTTTTCCTTGTTATCCAAATTGCTTGTTATCTTTGTGGAAAAGCATAAAATAATGATTTCATTCCCTAATGCAAAGGTAAACGTTGGGCTTTACATAACACAGAAGCGACCCGACGGTTTCCACAATATTGAAACGGTTTTTCTACCAATTCCCAACCTCTGCGATATTTTGGAGATTATCCCCATGCCTTCTCAAAATCGCTCGTTAGAGTTTAGCCACAGTGGTATTCAGGTTGGTTCAGATGCAAACGATAATCTTTGCGTTAAAGCTCACCGTTTAATTAGTGAGGCAACCCCTTTGCCAAACTTTGCAATGCATTTGCACAAGCAGATACCTATGGGCGCTGGCTTGGGTGGTGGTTCCGCCGATGGTGCTTTTGCTCTGCAAATGATGAATGAGATTGCTGAGAGACCTCTTTCAGAGTCCGATTTGGCCAACCTAGCCCTTAGGTTGGGGAGCGATTGCCCTTTCTTCCTTACCAATAAGCCAAGTCTTGGTGCTGGGCAGGGAGAATTGCTTAGGCCAATTAATTTACATTTAAAAGGGTATTACATTGCTTTGGTTAACCCCGCAATTCATGTTAATACTGGGAAAGCCTATAGTCAGTCGAAACCCGCACCTGCAAAATTTAATCTTGAGGGGCTAGAGGAGCTGCCAATTGAGCAATGGAAGGACCACGTTGAGAATGATTTTGAGAAGGTTGTCTTCCCAGAGTACCCTTTAATTAAGAGGATTAAGGATGATTTGTATAGCATGGGCGCAATTTATGCCAGCATGTCGGGTAGTGGGTCCACGGTTTTTGGCCTATTTAATCATTATCCAGAAATACCAAATCAGTTTCGTAGTATGTTTATCCACGTTTCAGAACTATAGATTTATGCGTTTTCCAAAGTTTTTATTCTGTTTATTTTTTCTAATATCGTTTTTGTGTATCAGGGTATCTGCCCAAAACAACAGACCAGTACCTTCCCCGGAATGGATTGAAGAGCATAAGGATTCACTTCGCGAAGTATTGTTAAATAATAAGAGAGTTCCTGAGAAGTTTGAGCATTCCATTTTGGCAGCATTGATGAGCTACCCCGATTTAAAATCAACACACATAAAGTTCAGGCGTACTCCAATATCAACAACTATGGCCGCACGCCCTACCATTGGAAGCATTTTTAGATTGCGTGATAACCGTAGGTATGTTATAGCAATTAACGATACGAGAAATAGACGCAAAGCTCCATTGCTTAAAAATGCTCCTTTTACAGCCAGGGTAGGTGTTATTGGCCACGAACTGGGACATATTGTTGATTACAGAAATAAGAGTTTTATTACCATTGTGGGAAATGGTGCTGCTTATGTAGTTAGCAAGAAGTTTAAGCGCAACCTTGAGTATAAAATTGACTCCATAGCCATAAGAAGAGGACTGGGAGAGGAATTACTCTCATTCAGGCATTTTGTTGAGAACGATGCAAAAACAACAAGGCAATACAGAGCGTTTAAGAAGGATATTTACATGTCCTCATCCGAAATTACTCAAATTATCAAGAAGATTAATCAGGAGGTTAGTCACGACACCTTAATTCTTCAAGATTAATTTATTCTGAGAACAAAACTACTTTGAGGCTGTTATACACCATGAAGAATAAAAAAATGCAGCTATGAAAAAGGTTTTAGTTTTACTTGAGAAAATGGTTGAGGATACCGAATTTTTTTACCCATACCTGAGGTTAAAGGAGGAAGGCTTTGATGTTATTTCGGTTGCCCCTGAGATGAAGCAGTATCAAGGGAAAGGCGGGATGACGTTTAAGCCAGACAATACTTTTGATGAGGTAAAGGACGAAGTGTTTGATGCAATTATTATTCCGGGAGGATATGCCCCCGATCAGTGGAGAAGGAGGGAGGATGTTCTTGGTTTTGTGCGAGACCATCATGATAAAGGAAAAATTATTGCATCAATATGTCACGGCCCTTGGGTAATGATATCGGCAGGAATTGTAAAGGACAAGAAGGTTACCGGTTTTCATGCAATTAAGGATGATTTAATAAATGCAGGGGCCATATACGAGGGTAACGATTGGGTGGAAGATAACAACCTGCTTTCCAGTACCAATCCACAAACCATGTTGCCCATGATTAAGAGATTGGTAGAAAAACTCAAACAGTAAAATATTGATATGAAGAATGTAGATGGAAAAGTAATCCTTTTTACCGGAGGTACCTCTGGTTTAGGAAGAATTGCTGTTAAGCAGCTAGTGGTTAATGGAGCAAAAGTCTTGCTAACCAACCGTGACAACGCCAAAGGTCAAAAGCTGATTGAGGAGCTAGCCACTGAAAATCCCAGTCAAAAAGGCACAATTGAGCTAATTGAGTGTGATTTTAATTCGTTAGATTCAGTGAGGAAGGCTTGTAGCAAAGTAAAAGAGAGTACAAGTAAATTAGATGCAATAGTTAACAATGCCGGAACGTGGAATTTTGAGTTTTCCGAAACGGTTGATGGAATAGAGAATACCCTTCAGGTAAATGTTTTGGTTCCGGCTCTTATTATTAACGAGCTAAAAGAGCTGCTTCAAAAGGCAGAGAGCCCAAAAGTGATAAATACAGCCTCGGCACTTCATCAGGGGGACCTTAATCTTGACGATTTGGAGTTTAGAAATAATTTTAGCGGTTTTAAAGCCTATCGCCAGTCTAAGCTTGGCATTATTCTGCTCACTCGTTTATACCAGAAAAAATTCGAAAGCGCTGGTATAAACTTCTATAGCCAGCATCCAGGTTTGGTAAATACAGGCTTGGTTAGAAAAGGAGGATGGTTTGCAAAGCAGTTCTTTAAAGTGTTTGGTAAATCGCCCCAAAAGGGAGCGAAAACGCTATTGCATCTGCTAGAAACGCCCTCCGATAACCTCAAAGGTGGTGAGTACTATAAAAATTGCAAAGCGAGCAAAACCGATACCAAAACTAGCTATAACATTGAGTTGGCCGAAAAGTTGGAAGATGCTTGTATGAAGTTTCTAGTTACAAAACCTGACTAACCTGTTATTAACCAGAACAGATCTAAAGCCAAAGCGCTCTTTAATGTATTCAAATGCTTCAGGATGATAGAAAAAAACGTGGGTTGGATCATCCTTGTAGTACCATTTTTCAAAGTTTATAGAATCCTTGTAAATGTCAGTCATGCAGATAAGTTCACCTCCTGGGTTGAGCATTGATTGCAGCTGCTCAAACTCTTTACGGGGATTGTAGAAGTGCTCAATAACCTCACACGATACAATAAAATCATATTTTCTTGTGAGTGCTTCGGGGGTGTTATGGAAGAAAGGGTCGAACTGAAGAACCTTGTAACCTTTCTCTTCAAGCATTTTTGTTATTACGGGTCCTGTTCCCGAACCAAAATCCAAGCCAACATGGTGTGGGGAATATTTCTCTAATACCGTATTTACAATTGGCGAAACAAACGACCTGTAGCCAGGATCGTAAATGTCGTTGTTATGCTCAACATACCTTGCCATTTCATCGCTTGGGCCTAAAAGATTTTTAGGATCGGCAAAAATTGAATGGCACTCTAAACACTTAAAGTATGCTCTTTCCCTATACCTAGAGAACTCTTCGGAACTACCATAACATAAAGGACACTTCATATTTTCTGATAAATTTTGACGCAAAGATAAAAAAATAAGGGAGCAAAACGCTCCCTTATTTTTTATAGTAATTGGCTAGTACCTTTCACGCTCTTTATAGTGCGTGTGTAGTAGCTCATGCGATTTATGACCTAGTGGTTCTTTTAAGAACTCTTCATAAATTGCAGCAATTTCTGGGTTCTCATGCGATTTACGGATTGGCTTACCAGCATCCTCCTCGTAAATTGCCTTGGCTCGTTTATCCCTAATTTCTGCATTGGTAGGAATTGGTTGTCCTCCACCACCAAGGCAACCGCCAGGGCAAGCCATTATCTCAATAAAATGATAGTCGGCCTCACCAGCACGAACCTTGTCCATTACCTTCTTAGCGTTAGTTAATCCGTGGGCAACTACCGTTTTCAGTTCAACACCTTCCAGGAAGCTCCACTCTGGTTTAACATTCTCTATCTTAACGGCGGCCTCTCTTACGCCTTCCATACCGCGTACAGGGGTAATATTAAGCCCTTCGAAAGGCACTTCGCGACCGGTTACCACCTCGTATGCTGTACGTAGAGCCGCTTCCATTACACCACCAGTGGCACCAAATATAACAGCAGCACCAGAGGATTCTCCCATAATGCTATCGTAGTTGCTATCGTCAAGATGGTCAAACTCTAAACCGGCCTGCTTAATCATAACTGCCAGCTCGCGGGTTGTTAAAACGTAGTCAACATCCTTAAATCCGCTTGAGTTCATCTCTGGTCTGTCAGCCTCAAACTTCTTGGCGGTACAAGGCATTATTGAAACAGAAACAATGTTCTCGGGATTTATCCCGCGTTTTTGTGCATAGTATGTTTTTGCAAGAGCACCAAACATTTGCTGAGGCGATTTGCAGGTTGATACATTCTCGAGGTACTCAGGGTAGGTATGCTCAATAAATTTAACCCATCCTGGAGAGCAGCTGGTGGTCATTGGAAGCTTAACGTTAGGATCCTTGTCCACAAGAACTTTTTTAAGACGGGTTAACAACTCATGCCCTTCCTCTATAATGGTAAGGTCAGCAGTGAAGTCTGTATCCAGCACAGAGTTGAATCCCAGACGACGAAGCGCTGTTACCATTTTGCCGGTAACGAGGGATCCTGAGTCCATTTCAAGGTCTTCGCCAAGAGCAACCCTAACGGCAGGAGCCGTTTGAACCACAACGTGCTTTTTGTCATCATAAATTGCATCCCAAACCTCCTCAACGTAGTTGCGCTCAACTAGGGCACCTGTGGGGCAGCGGTTTACACACTGACCACAGTTGGTACAAACCACCTCAAACATTGGGTGCTCAGAGAAGGTTGATATTTTCATTTGGTCGCCTTTGTAAGCAACGCCAAGTGCGCTTACGTGCTGTAGCTCCTCGCAGGTTCTAACACAGCGTTGGCAACGGATACACTTACTGTCGTCTTTAATGATTGATGGAGAGTAAGCATCAATAGTATAGTTCTTTGAAGGTACAAGGTCGATAAATGCCTCCTCACTAATCTTGTACTCAGCAGCAATCTCTTGCAGCTCGCACTGACCATTCTTGTAACAGGTTGTACATTTTGCGTTATGCTCAGAGAGAAGCAGGTCAATGATATGCCTGCGGGCGGTTCTTACTTTGAGCGTATTAGTTTCTACTTCCATGCCCTCCGATACTGGCATTGCACATGAAGCTTGAAGAGTGCGGGCTCCTTTTACCTCAACAACACAAACCCTGCAGTTTCCTGCAACGCAAAGGTCGTCGTGGTAACAAAGTGTGGGGATATGGATGTCAAGCTGCTCGGCAGCTTTTAGGATGGTTGTACCCTCATCAACGCTAATGGGTGTGCCATCTATCTTTAAATTTATCTTTTTAGCCATATTGTTTTTTTTGGATTGTTCTACACTTAGTAAATCATCTCTTCCTTAAAGTTCTCAACAATCGACGAGAATGAGTTGGCAACGCTTTGGCCAAGTCCGCATTTTGCGGTTATTTTCATCGATTCTGTAAGCTTTACAAGCTGGTCGAGATAAGCAGCATGCTTCTCGCCTTTCTTAACGGCTTCAATTCCTTTAAGTAGCTGCTGACAACCAACGCGGCATGGTGTACACTGTCCGCACGACTCCTCCTCAAAGAACTCTATATAGTTTTTAAGAACGTTATACATTGAGCGAGAGCTGTTAAAGATCATCATGGAGCCACCTGTAGGTACGCCTTCAAAACCAATAACAGTATCCTTAAACCTTTTGCGTGGAACGCAGAATCCTGCAGCACCACCAACCTGTACCGACTTAGTATCGCCGTCGCCAAACTCCTCAACAAATTGTTCAACGGTCATACCCAATTCCAACTCATAAATACCTGGTTTTGGTGTGTCGCCAGATATAGAGAAAACTTTTGAGCCCCTTGAGTCGGCTGTTCCTAAATCCTTAAATTTTTTGGCTCCGTGCTTGCTTATCATAAAGGCATACACAAGGGTCTCCACGTTATTAATCACCGTGGGTTTGCTACGGAATCCGGCTACTGTTGGGTAAGGAGGTTTATTTCTTGGCTCACCTCTTTTCCCTTCCATACTCTCGAAGAGTGCGCTTTCTTCACCACAAATGTATGCACCGCTACCCATTACTATTTTAATGCGGAAGTCGACTTTTAGGTCATCCAAAATTTTATGAAAAGCATCAAGCTGATTCTCCAGCTCCTTTCTTAAGAATGCATACTCGCCACGTAGGTAAATGAAGCCTTCTTTAGCTTCAATAACCTTGGCACACACGGCCATGCCACCAAAAACTTTCATTGGTACTTTAAAAAGTATTTCCCTGTCTTTGAAAGTACCTGGCTCGCCCTCGTCAGCATTACATATAACGTAGCGTTCCTTCTCAGCCTCTTCACCGGTAAATTTCCATTTAAGTGCGGTTGGGAAACCTGCACCACCACGACCTTTTAGCCCCGATTCAAGAAGTTCGTTAATAACATCCTCTTTATTTTTAGCCCATGCTTTTTGGAGGATCTCTTTTGCGTTACAATCTTCATCAAAAATCAGATCAACGCGCTTTAGTTTAGTATCTGACATAGTTTTCTTCTCCTTTAAGATTACTTTTTAATGTACTCGTTCATTATATCACGTACCTTCTCTTGGGTAAGCTCTGTGTATGCCTCATCGTTTATAAGCATTGCGGGTCCTTTGTGGCACCACCCAAGACAGTTGGTTTCCAGAAGTGTGAACTTATTGTTCTGTGTAGTTTCTCCAACTTTAATCTTTAGAAGATCCTCAATTTCTTGTAAAATAAGGTTTTTTCCCTTCATTGAGCAGGTAATTGTTCTGCAAACCCTGATAACAAACTTCCCCCTTGGCTTGGTATCCAGGAAGGAGTAGAAGGTTGCTGTTCCGTAAACCTGAGCAGCAGCAATATCTAGCTCGCGTGCCACTTCGGTCATGGCTTCATCGGATAGGTACCGCTGTTCCCGGATAATACCCTGTAGAATGGGAATCAGGTTCTCCCTGCATCGTCCGTGCTGGTCGGCAAGGCTTTTAACCAGTTCTTTAATTTCAGGCATGTTTCTTAAATTTTGATGGTTAGAAAATATTGTTATCAAAATAACACTGTTATTTATGTAACACTAAAATAATTCACAACAACTTGATTGTCTTTTCTAAAAATATACATCGTAAGATTAGAGCAATATGACAAATGTCATGTTTTGGGGTGAATTGGGCGTGTAGGGTGCCAATTTAGAACGATTCAAATGAAGCAGCGGGGTAAGATAATGTTATGGACTAACTGAACCTGAGGTAAAGCTTGGTGTATAAAAAAACCGCCCCGTAAAGGAGGCGGTTCTGATGCTATTCTCAATGAGGGTTAGGGTTGCATTGATTGCTGTATCTTATTCTGTAGTTCGGGGTCGGATTGAACCTGCGTCATAATTGCCTGGTACCTTTCAAGACTTAGGCCTGAATCCTCAATTTTGGCCTGCATCTCTTCTTGGGCTTTCGCCTGAACTTGTTCGATGTTTTGGTTGATTTTCTCAACCTTTTTATTCTCTTCTTCTGTTGGAGGAGTTACTTCCATCTCGGGATTTTGCATTGATTGGAGTATCTCGTTAAAACGGTCTACTTCCATATCTTCCTTTGCCACTTCGGCCATCATTTTTTGCTGAGCATTCATCTCAACGGCCTGTACTCCCTGAACTGCCTCTACAAACTGTTTTATTTCACTGTCAGTAACTTCAGTATTTGTGTTGGGCTGAGCAAAAGCACCAAAGGTTCCAACTGCAAATAGAAGAAAAAGGCTGGCTGTTTTTTTTAGTAAATTCATAATTAGCTGTTTTAGTTAGTAAATGTACACCTTAAAATAATGCTTATTAAGCATTAGGCGCATAATTAAAAAATTTAATTTCATTTATTTAAAACAAAACTAAGGGCAATAATATGGTTTAGCAAATTAGTTAACACTGTTTAACCTTTGTTGTGGTTTGTTAAAAGTTTTAATACCTTATTATATTAGTATCTATCCATAAAATCAAATAAAGAATGAAGGTTCTAAGATTTATTACAGTTGTACTGTTGTTTACTTTAATTTCTTTAGCTGTTTCTGCGCAATTTTTTTCAAATAAAACCATTACTGAAATCAACGGGGAAGAGTACTTGCTAGAGGATTTGTATGAGGAGGATGTAGTTTTTCTGATAGCAAGTTTAACTTGTGGTTATTGCTTAATGGAAATTCCTTTTTATAATCAATTGTCAGAGAACTTTTCGCATAAGCTAAAATTTGTAGTGCTATTAGAGAATAATACAAAGTACGTTGAAGGTTACATGGAGAGCGGTAAACCTTTTTACGACCAGAATTGGATTGTTACCCCCAAAAGCATGAGAACAATTAGAAGAATGTGGAAAAAGAAAGTTTTTCCTGAATACCATATCTATTCAAAAGGTAAACTCATAAAATCATTTGCTTATTCTAATAAAAAAACGAGAGAAGAGGTGTATGCCTTTTTAAAGAATCTTTAAAAAAAGGATTCGTTCACCAACCATAATATACTACTTCTAAATTATCAGACCAGTAGGTGAAATAAACCAATCAAGTTTTTTAAACCAAACCCTCAATAAATCTTGCCCACAAACCAAATTATTCCCACCTTTGTTTCCCGATTAACAAACCAATAAAAAAAATGCCACTAATCAAATCAATATCAGGAATAAGGGGAACCATTGGTGGGAGTGCCAACGAAGGTTTAAACCCATTTAATATTGCCCGTTTTACTGCTGCCTACGCCCTGTGGGTTAAGGAGCAAAGTACCAACAAGAAATGTAAGGTTGTTGTTGGTCGCGATGCCCGAATTTCAGGTGAAATGGTAAGTAACATCATTATTGGCACACTAATGGGGGCTGGTGTAGATGTTGTTGATGTTGGTTTGGCAACCACACCTACGGTTGAGTTGGCTGTGGTTCATGAGCAGGCGCAGGGTGGTATTATTATAACGGCAAGTCACAACCCTCGTCAGTGGAATGCCTTAAAGCTGCTTAACGAGAAGGGTGAGTTCCTATCTGACCTTAATGGGAAAAGGGTTCTCGAAATTGCAGAAAACAAGCAGCTGGAGTTCCCCGGTGTAGATGAACTAGGGGCGCTGGTTGATAAGTATTCTTTTGCCGACAAGCACATTGAGATGATACTGAATCTCCCCCTTGTGGATAAGGAGGCCATTGCCAAAGCAAATTTTAAGATTGCGGTGGATTGCGTAAACTCTGTTGGTGGTATTGTTTTACCACGCTTGCTAAATGCATTGGGTGTTAGTGAGGTAGTTGAACTTTACACCGACCCTACAGGCGAGTTTCCCCATAATCCCGAGCCTTTGCCCGAGCATCTTACTCAAATATCATCAGAAGTGGTTAAGCAGAAAGCGCATGCCGGTTTTGTGGTTGACCCGGATGTTGACAGGCTGGCCATAGTTAACGAGGATGGTACCATGTTTGGTGAGGAGTACACGCTGGTTGCTGTAGCCGACTATATCCTATCGCATAAAAAGGGGAATGCTGTGTCAAACCTGTCAAGTACAGCAGCCCTCCGCGATATTACCCAAAAGCATGGCGGGGAGTACTTTGCATCTGCAGTTGGGGAGGTAAATGTAGTGGAGATGATGAAGAAAACCAATGCCATAATTGGCGGCGAGGGTAACGGCGGGGTAATATATCCCGAGTTGCATTATGGCCGCGATGCGTTGGTGGGTATCGCTCTTTTCCTTACCCTTCTGGCCAAAAGTAACCTCAAGTGTTCCCAGCTTAGGAAAACATACCCAAGCTATTTCGTTTCAAAAAACAGGGTTGAGCTAAACCCAAGCATAAACCCCGATAAGATACTGGAGAAGCTCAAGCAGCATTTTGCAAGCGAAAAAACCAACACAATTGATGGTTTAAGGGTCGATTTTGAAAGCGAGTGGGTTCACATGCGCAAGTCAAACACCGAGCCTATAATCAGAATTTATGCCGAGAGCAAATCGTTAGAAGGAGCCAAGGGGTTGGCAAACAAGGTTTTGGACTTAATAGAATCAATGTAATTTTCTTGCCCTGTTCCATTACTTCAAATTATTTTAAACTTTTCCATACAATAGCTAGTCAAAGTCACGTTATTAACCTCAATGAAACTACTTACTCAATAAGGAGATGAATAAAAAAGTATTAATTGGCCTGGGTGTGCTAGCGGTAGTTATCCTCGTTATCATATTTAGTACATCTGGCAAGAAGGGTGTTACCCCACAAAAAGTTAGCGTAAATAAGGGTTTTTTTGAAGTTCTTGTCACAATAACCGGTGAATTACAAGCAAAAAACAAGGAGGATATAACTGCTCCGCCAGAACTCCGCAGGAGTAGAAGTTTCCGCTTCTCGGAAATTAAAATTCAGGACCTGATTCCCGAGGGTTCCGTAGTTGATTCCGGCGATTATGTTGCAACGCTAGATAGGAGCGCCCTTAGTAACCGGCTAAAGGAGATTGAGGATGAGCTTGAGAAGAGCCAGCAGCAGTATCTTAAAACCGAGTTGGATACTACCCTTCAGCTTAGAAGCTTACGCGATGAGCTGATTAACTTAGAGTTTGAGATGGAGGAGCGCCAAATAGTTCTAGACCAATCAAAGTTTGAACCCCCCGCCACCCAGCGGCAGGCAAAAATAAGTCTTGAGAGAGCAGAAAGAAATTTCAAACAGGCAAAGCACAATTATCAGCTAAAAAAGGAGCAGGCCGAAGCATCTATGCGTGAGGTAGCAATTAATTTGGCACGTCAAGAGCGTGAACGGCAGGATATGCTCGATGTGCTTAGCAAATTTGTTGTTAAAGCACCAAAGTCTGGCATGGTAATTTACCACAGGGAGTGGAGCGGACAGAAACGTACGGTAGGCTCAAGCGTTAGCCCATGGGATTTAACCGTGGCTACGCTACCCGACCTCTCTGTTATGATTTCAAAAACCTACGTGAATGAGATTGATGTTAGTAAACTTAAGGTAGAGCAAGAGGTGAGGATTGGTGTTGATGCCTTCCCCGATAAGGATTATACCGGCGTGGTAACCGAGGTAGCTAATATTGGTGAGCAGCTACCCAATACCGATGCCAAGGTTTTCGAGGTTACCATTCGGGTTAATGAGTACGACCCCATTCTTCGTCCATCAATGACTACCAGCAACAAGATTATTACACGTAGCTTCGATGATGTGCTTTATGTTCCCCTGGAGGCAATTCATCCGGAGGATAGCATTAGCTACGTTTACACAACACGCAACCGTAAGCAGGTTGTTATGACGGGTCATCAGAACGAGAATTTTATTATTGTGGAGAAGGGGCTAAACGAAAACGATGAGATATACCTTAGCGTGCCGGAGAACCCCGACCGATTTGCCCTTTCAGGCGAAGAGCTAATACCTGAAGTTTTGGAGCGTGCAGCAGAGGACAAGAGAGAAGAGGAGCAGAGTAGGTTAATCGATCAAAGACCTAGTGGCAAGCGCTCACCCCGGGGCAAACCTAAGGAGTAGCCTCATTACTAGTCAGTTCGTGATATTATTTGAAAAACAACAATAATGTATAAGCGCTATATACACGACGTTACCATAGCCGTTGAGTCAATCCTGGCCAACAAGCTAAAATCCATGCTTACAGCATTGGGCATAATATTTGGAGTTGGTGCAGTTATTAGCATGATGGCAATTGGGAACGGCGCACAGCAAGAGATACTTGACCAAATGAAGATGGTTGGGGTCAACAATATTATTATAAATCCAATTTTTGAGGAGGAGGATGAGAATTCGGAAAACGGAGACAATGGTGGGGAGCGCGAACGCAGAAAGTTCTCTCCTGGACTTACCCTGCTCGATGTTGAGGCAATTCAGAAGATTATCCCCTCTGTTAAACGAATTAGCCCCGAAATAAGCCTAAACTCAAATGTTCAGTTTAGTGAGCACAGAATGCCTGCAAAAATCATGGGTGTGTCTCCTGATTACTTTGAGCTGTTTAATCTGCCCCTTGAGCAGGGAACTTTTTTTAACACCCAGCAACTTGAACTTGGCAAACCCGTTTGCATAATTGGAGCAAACATTAGTAGCAAGTTTTTTAATACTGTTAACCCTATTGGACAATATATTAAGTTCGGTCATGTATGGCTTCAAATTATTGGAGTTCTTCAACGTACAGATGTGGACATGACAGGCTTTGAAAGTGCAGGCGTAAATGTGTATAACGATAACGTATATGTGCCAGTTAAAACCATGCTCATGCGTTATCAGAACAGGGCCTTGGTTAATGCTAAAAAACTGCAAGGTGGTTCATCCCGCTTCGGGAGGAGAATAGTATTTTTTGGAGGCAGCCCACAATCGCAATCACAACAGAACTATCATCAGCTCGACAGGATTATTGTTCAGGTAGAGGAGACCGAGGATATTCCCAGCACAACAGAGGTTCTAAGTCGCATGATGCTTAGACGCCACGCTGAGGTGAAGGATTTTGAAATTATTGTCCCCGAGTTACTCCTGAAGCAGCAGCAGCGAACCAAGGATATATTTAACATTGTGTTGGGAGCAATTGCCAGCATTTCGCTGGTAGTTGGCGGAATAGGCATAATGAATATCATGTTTGCATCCGTAATGGAGCGTATTAAAGAGATTGGAACTCGTTTAGCTATTGGTGCAAAAAAGGCCGATATTGTGGCGCAGTTTCTTTCAGAGGCGGTTCTTATTAGCGTAACAGGCGGTTTTATTGGGGTGCTGCTTGGTGTATTATTATCTGCTTTAATTACAAGATTTGCCGGTATCTTAACCATAGTTTCTCCCTTTTCTGTTATTGTTGCTTTTGGTGTTTCAGCCGCGGTGGGAGTAATATTCGGACTATCGCCAGCTAAAAGAGCAGCGGAGAAAGACCCAATTGAATCGTTAAGGTATGAGTAGCGTATTTTCTGAAATTATAAGTAAAAACTAACTAATTATTCTTCAAGATGACCCGTTTAGCAATTTTTCTAATATCCTTGTTTATTTATTCGCAGTCTGTAGGGCAAAATAAGGTTAGCACCCTCACTCTAAATGATGTTCTTGAAATGGCTAAGGAATATTCGCCGCAGGCTATTCTGGCAAAGCATCAGTTTAGGGCAGCTTACTGGGAGCATAGAACCTATAAGGCGGAGTATTTACCAAGCGTTACCCTAAACGGAACATTTCCTGATTTTAACAGAAGTTTAGTTCGTTATCAGCGCGAGGATGGTACCTACATGTACATTGAGGAGAACTCTAACACAACTTCGCTGGGAGTGTCATTAAACCAGAATGTTGGCCTTACGGGCGGACGAATATTTGCTCACTCAAATCTTGAGAGAACCGATTTTTTTGGAGATAACGAAGGCACAAATTTCATGTCGGTTCCAGTACAGATTGGCTTTAGCCAGCCCCTTTTCGGATTTAACCAACTAAAGTGGAAGCGCAAGATTGAGCCCCTAAAGTACGAGGAGGCTAAAAGACGATTTATTGAGTCCATGGAAACCATTTCGGGTGAGGCTATTAGGCTCTTCTTTGATTTAGTGCTGGCTCAACAAAATGTTAGAACGGCAGAAATTAACTATGCCAATACCGATACGCTTTATCAAATAGCCAAAGGAAGATACAACATTGGCACAATTGCCGAGAACGAATTGCTCCAAATGGAGCTTAGTTTCCTTAATGCGGGTAGCGCGGTTAACGAGGCGGAGGTTGACCTTCAGCTAAAAAAATTCAGGCTTAAATCGTTCCTTGGCTTAAATGACCAGTACGATGTGAAGCTAATTGTACCCGAAGAGTTCCCCAAAGCAACACTCAGCTACGACAATGTTCTAAATCTTGCTAAGAATAACAACCCAAAAATCTTGCAGTTTGAAAGGTCTCTAATTGAGTCGAACATGAATGTTGCTCAGGCAAAAGCCGACAGGGGGTTTAGCGCAAACCTCTTTGCATCGTACGGCCTTACCCAGCGAGCCGAAGATTTTGATTATGTATATAAAGACCCCATGGATCAGCAAGGAGTGAGAGTTGGGGTTACCATACCCATTCTTGATTGGGGGCAAGGACGAGGAAGAGTGAAGATGGCTGAGTCCAGCCGCGAGGTGGTAAGAACAAACATACAGCAATCCATGGTTGATTTTGAGCAGGACGTTTATCTAAAAGTAATGCAGTTTAACCTGCAGGATTCTCAAATTCAGCTGGCCGCCAAGGCCGATACAATAGCTCAAAGCAGGTACAACGTTACCAAAGAGCGTTTCCTTATTGGCAGAATAGATGTACTGGAGCTAAACATAGCCCAAACCGAAAGGGACAATGCCCGTTCGCGCTATATCTCATCCATGCGCAACTACTGGCAGTACTACTATGAAATGAGAAGGCTTACTCAATTTGATTTTATCAATGCAAAACCTATTGATGTTGATTTTGAGATGCTCATAGATTAGCATTATGCTTCCTGCCATGTTCTTAGCATTTCTGCATTATGAGCAGCCAATTTATCTATTAACCTCAGTTCGAAATATGGTATAGCAACCAAATTGGAGAGGCCATGCCAACACCATTTTATTATTTTTTGGTTAAAATAATAAAAACCTCTGCGCTCTCTGTGACTCTATTCTCAACACATAATCTTTAGTGCTAAAACCATGCATAGCCAGTTTAGTTAAGTAGTAGCTTATTCCACGTTTCTCTGTATTTATTTTATTATGTCGAGTTCGGGTTATTATTTTAATTATTCTACAATATTTCATATTTTTTTGTACCTTGCTAATACTAAGTGCCAATTGGTATTGTCGCATGGTTGGTCAGAAGTTTGCGACCAATTTTGCTTTTGAGTATTAAACTTGTATTAAGCAAACACCTATATTTTATTTGCCATGACAAATAAACCAAAATCTTCCCAAGGGTTAAAAGAGGAGCTTGATTTGTTGAAGCGGGAAAACCAAATGTTGAGAAGACAGCTGGAGGAGGCCAAATATAGCAATAGCAACGATATTGATACGAATAGCGGTATTCATGAATACCAGAATTTTTTTAATCTATCCATTGACCTACTTTGTATTGCTGATACCAAGGGCAACTTTATTAAGGTAAACAAGGCCTGGGAAAAAATATTGGGTTATCCAATAGAGGAGTTGGAGGGCAGAAAGTTCCTTGATTTTGTTCACCCCGATGATATCCAGTCAACGCTCGATGCTATGAAGAGACTTGATGAGCAGATGGAGGTTCATTCTTTCGTTAACAGGTACAAGGGGCGCAATGGGCAATGGTACTACATAGAGTGGCGTTCATTTCCATTAGGCGAAAAAATATACGCAGCTGCTAGGGATATTACCGATATGAAGCAGCTTGAGATTCAACTCAAAAAAAAGAACGAAGAGTTGGTTAAATCGCAGAAACGGATAGAGGAGAGCGAGCGTAACTACCGAAAAATATACAATTCTGCTACCGATGCCATTTTTGTTCATCATCCTCAATCTGGGAAAATTATTGATGTTAATGAGTCAATGCTAAAAATGTATGGCTATAGGAGCAGGAAAGAGGTTTTGGGCATGGATATTTCTTGCTTTAGTTCTATTGACGATGGCTATTCACCTGACAAGGCTAAAGAGTTAATTTCAAAAGCATTATCATCAAGAAACACCACATTTGAATGGTGTGCATTAAAAAAATCTGGCGAAAAATTCTGGGTTGAAGTTTCGCTCAGGAACACAATAATTGAAGGTGAGAAACGCGTGGTTGCCAGCGCTCATGATATAACCGATAGAAAAAAATCTGAGGAGAGAATACAGCAGGCTCATCAAACATATAAGAATTTAATTGACAGCGTTAACGAGGCAATATATGTGCAGGATGAGAATGGGCTATTCCTTGACGTTAATAAAACGGTTGAGAAGCTATACGAGCATCCTCGTGAAATGTTTATTGGTAGGAGTCCAGAATTCCTGTCGGCTCCAGGTAAGAACGATTTAGCACTAATTAAAAAAGCAATAGAGGCTGCATACAATGGAACACCAGGACAATTCGAGTTTTGGGGCCAAAAGAAGAATGGTGAGATTTTCCCTAAAGAAGTGAGCGTATCCTCAGGTAAATATTTTGGGAAGAAGGTTGTTATTGCTGTGGCCCGCGATATTACTGAGCGAAAAGAGTCAGAACTGCTGCTTAAAGAGAAAACAGAACAGATAGAAACACAAAACGAGGAGTATAAACAGCTAAACGAGGAGTTGCTATTTGCAAAAGAGAATATTGAGAATAGCGAGAAACGTTACAGAACCCTTGTAGAGAATGCCTTCGATGGTATCTATCTGCTTCAGGACAGGCATTTTATCTATGTTAATCCACGTTTCGAGGAGATTACAGAGTATTCAGCCCAAGACATTACGGCCAAGGATTTTAACTATAACCAGCTGCTAACTGAACGATCAAAAAGGCTGGTACAAGATAGATACTATGCTCGTCTTAAGGGACATAAACTGGCAGTGCGCTACGAGTTTGAAATTGTTACAAAGAGTGGTAAGGTTAAGAATGTAGAGATATCCGCAGTGCCCATCGAAGGTGAAGGCGGAAACAGCATAATGGGCATCATGAAAGATATTACGCTACGTAGAAAAATGGAGCGTGAAATTGCCCAGCGAACAAAGCTGCAGAAGCTACTTATAAATTTGGGTGCTCGATTTATTAATATCCCATATAAAAGAATAAACGAGGAGATTAACAGGTCTCTTGCCGAGATTGGACGATTCTCAAGGGTTGATAGAACCTACGTTTTTAGGTACGACTTCAACAATAACACCATGTCAAATACATACGAGTGGTGTTCGCAGGGAACAACATCCGAAATTGACAATCTTCAGAATCTACCGAATGATGTTGTTCCAGACTGGATAAAAGCGCATAAAGATGGAAAAATAATACACATACCTGACGTGTCGGCGCTTGATCAGGACGATCCTGTTCGCGAAATTCTAGAGGCGCAGAATGTTAAGTCTGTAATAACAATACCCATGATTTACGACGGTAAATGCTTGGGCTACGTGGGTTTCGATTCTGTTAAGCAGCATAAGGAGTGGAACGAGTCTGAGTTATCACTGCTAAGGCTTTTTGCCGAGTTACTTGTTAACGTGCAGGTTAAAACAACCTATGAGCAATCCCTGCGAAAGGCTAAGAACCTTGCCGAGCTTAAGCAAACCGAAATAAGGAATATTATTGATTATTCTCCTGTTGGAATAGTACTTATTGCTCTAGATGGGAAGGTTGTCGATATAAATCAAGCTGCTGTTGATATGCTTGGCTCACCCTCAGTGGAGTCGACAAAGAACATTAATGTTCTTGATGTTAAAGGGCTACAGGATAT
>JAWLEY010000146.1:0-7077 GCA_041685855.1 Perlabentimonas sp.
AATAACGACACAATTCCTGTAAAATGGCTAACAACCAATGAATTTATTATAGATAATGTTACCCTTGAACAAATTCCGGTAATAAAACAAAAAACCATAGTGATGCGTGCAATCGATTCGTTGTCATTGCCATCAATAGACACCCTTCCTGAAGTTAAAAACCAGATTGAATCATACCTTCAGGTAAAGGATACAATTACCGAAACGTTTGTTGATGTTGACTATTTAGAATCGAAAAACATTCCACTATATAAAATCACAGAAAGCGGTATTACGCCTCCTATACGATATCAAAACAGAAATATTACAGATGGCTTTAATGCAGATTCGAGCATAATTATTGTACCAAAAACCAGACCTGGTATCATAGCGGATGGCGAATCGCCATTCTACGAAGTACCAAGCAGAATGATGCCCGACTCACTTAAGCATGCTGTTGAAACATTACTATCCTACGCAGAAAAACGCGATTCTATTCTTATTAAAATAAACAATATTAATGGGGAGAAAACACCTTTTTGGCTTACAACAGGCAAAGACGATTTATTTAGGTACTGGGTTAAGAACTCCAACAACGATTCAATTACGGTTTGGATTGGGAACCCATCAAAATCGAATATGACATTGATTCTTGAAGAGGAAATCAACCTGGAGCGAATGGAGAAGAAGGTTTTTGATGATGTTCCTTTCACAACAGCCAAACCTAACCTAACCCTGGCAGAAGTAAAAGCACTTAAAGAAATACCCGTATATTGGGATAAAGAGTTCTCCAGTTCCTATTCTCTTAACCAGAACCATCTATCTAACTGGGCACGCGGTGGAGAAAGTTCAGTAATTAGCATGATTGACGTAAACGCGAAAGCTGAATACAACAACAAGGAGGATAAAACAAAGTGGACCAACACTGGAAGGTTAAAATATGGAACAACCTGGACTGATGCCCATGGGTTTAGAACCAACACCGATGTTATTGAGGCTAACTCCCAATACAACTCGGCCATACTTGAAAAGCTTGACTTTAGCTCAGGAATCTATTTTAGAACCCAGGCCGCAAAAGGGTATAACTACCCTAACGATTCTGTTGTTATCTCTCAATTTCTAAACCCAGGGACATTCACCATAAGTTCAGGTATTGAGTATAAGCCAAACAGCAATACAAGTATCAATTTCTCACCAATTTCATACAAAAATACGTTTGTGCTCGATACGACAAACATTAGCCAAACAGCACATGGTATAGATAACGATAAAAAGGCCAGGCAGGAAATGGGGGGACAGCTGGTAGTTAAAAATACTGCTACTTTTTTTGAGGACATGAAGATTGAGAATACATTAAGGCTATTCTCGAATTATCTGGAAAAACCCCAGAATGTTGATGTTGACTGGGAAATGAGCATTGAGAAGCAAATAAGCTGGTACTTTAAAATCCGTTTATATTTTCACCTAATTTATGATGACAACATCCAGTTTCCTGTACTTGATGCAAACGAAGAACCTGTGCTTTTACCGGACGGAAGCGAGAGGAAAGTTCCAAAAGTGCAAATCAATCAGCTGTTGGGGTTAACGCTCTCTTTTAAAATATAATAGTGGAAATAGTTATATTTTTCCCTCAATCTTTTCAGCCTTATCGTTAATTCGGAGAGCCCTGTAAAGATTGTATATTTTTGTAAGCACCTCACTATTTCCTTCTGCTCTCTCGCTAGCCTTATCTAACCAGTCAGTAGCAGTATCAAAAGCTTCGGCCGATTTGGCACGTAGCTCAACAACACGCCTGTTGTTAGTAAGGGTTCGTGTTTTCTCTTCAATATCAACACCTATATTATAATAACAAGCGGCAAGATTATAATAAATCATGGGTTCCTTTGGTGCATGTACAATTGCAGTGGTATAGGAATCAATAGCATTATCATACTCCATTAGCTTCTGGTAAACCAGCCCTTTGGTGTAATAAAATTTATAGTTAGATGGGTTCTTCTCAATCTCTTTGTTTAGAACATCTATAGCCTCATTGGAACTGCCAGATGCAAATAAAATATCGGTGAGTAAAAGAACCATCTCAACATTGTCGTCATACTTTTCAATACCCTCAAGCATAACTTCTCTTGCAGCCAAAGTATCCTCATTCTCAATATTAGCATTAAAAAGAAGGTGTGTTGCATTAGTTGAGTAGTTCTCTTTATGCAGATGTTTAAGGTGCTTAATAGCCTCCTCCCAATTTTCTCCTTTGTAAGCAGCTAAAGCAGCGTTGTAAACCAGGTTATTGTCCAGTTCAATTTCAAGAATCGAATTCTTTGAGATTTTAAGGGCATAATCAAATGCTCTTAATGCATCCTGGTACCTTTTATCATTAAAATGGTTCTCTCCAAGGTTCTTAAAATTATTGGCAAGCAGAACATACTTAGGCGCTAGTTGCTTTTCTAGTTTCCCTCTCTTATCTTTTGAACGAGCCTTTTCAAAAGCATTAAATGCAACATATAATTGATTTGGGTATAGCCTTGTAAGTTCCTTATCATTGTCTTTCACTCCTTTATTATAGGCCTCTTGACATAGAAGCCCCTTTAAATACCATGTTCTAGCCCATTGAGAAGATTCTGAATCGGAAATCATCTCTTCAATTACCTCCTTCGCTTCAGTATACTTCTCAGTATCAATAAAATTTGTAACCGTTAAAAACTTGCTTCTCTGTAATGGTGTTAGAACAGAACAACCGCAAAATAAAACAGTAAGCAACAGCAACCTTTTCATGAGATAAAAATTAGATATTAAACAACGTCGTTAAATATACTATAAAAGGGGAATAAGGTTTCACTGAAAAACCCAAAAACAACTTGAACAAAACTTTATTGCATACACCAACAATACTTACTGAAACCCCTATCAAAAATAACCAATTCGCTGGGTAAAACCCACAATCAACATAACCAACTCATTTACAGGCACAAAAAAAGCCCGCCATTGGGCGGGCTTAAGGTTTTTTGGCGGAGAAAGAGGGATTCGAACCCCCGGTACCTTGCGGTACAACGGTTTTCAAGACCGCCGCATTCGACCACTCTGCCATTTCTCCGCTGCAAAGATACCGTTTCTTTTATTTCTAAAAAATTATTTTTGATTTTTTTTAATGAACTTGCACATATATGGTCTTTGTATGATTTTTTTAACTATTTTAGCTCTAAACACAAAAAATAGTGTGTTTTTTCTTAAAAAAACCCTGAAATTCAATCTTTTTTTTTAAGAATTACTTGGCACACCCAATAAATACGCTATATTTGTGAAGTGAAGTTTAATTAAACTAACTATTTCTAACCCTAAAAATTTAGTATTATGAACAAAGCTCAATTAATTGATGCAATTGCTGCCGACGCAGGTTTAACTAAAGCAGACGCAAAAAAATCTCTTGACGCATTTGTAAAGGCAACTGCCGATGCTCTTAAAAAGGGTGATAGAGTTGCTCTTGTAGGTTTTGGTTCTTTCTCAGTTTCTGAAAGAAGTGCTAGAACTGGACGCAACCCACAAACAGGCAAACCAATTACAATTGCTGCTAAGAAAGTTGTAAAATTTAAGCCAGGTAGCGATCTTAATGACTCAGTTCAATAAGAAGCATTGATAAAAAAAATAAAAGGGGGCCATCAGACGATTGATGCCCCCTTTTATTTTGAAAGCAATTTCTTTTCTAAAGAAACAATGGAGCCACACAGAATAAAAGATCTGATTGAGTTTCATTCGAGATTCATCTCAGATAATCGCAAACTACAACTAAAGAAGGTTCTTGCACAACGCACCAGATACGTCACCGTGGTTTTAGAAGATCTCTTTCAGTCACACAACGCCAGCGCTGTGCTAAGGTCGTGCGACTGTTTTGGTGTGCAGGATGTTCATATTATTGAAAACACAAACGAATTTTCCGTTAGCCCCCAAGTTGCTCTCGGTGCAGCTAAGTGGTTAAATCTACATAAATACAACAAACACCAAAACAATACCCTTGACGCAATTTCTGCACTAAAAAAGAATGGGTACCGTATTGTAGCCACATCCCCGCACACAAACGAAACATCATTAAATACATTCAATATTAATAAGGGGAAATTTGCCTTATTTTTTGGAACTGAACTTACAGGTTTGTCGGAACAAGTAATGGATAATGCTGATGAGTTCCTACTAATTCCAATGCATGGTTTTACCGAAAGCCTTAACATATCAGTTTCGGCAGCAATCTGTTTATACACTCTATCACAAAGGCTTTATGAATCTGAAACTGACTATAAACTTGACCAACACGAGGCAGATATTATTATGCTTGATTGGCTTAGGAAAACAGTTAAAAGTTGGCAATCAATAGAAAATCGATTCTTCAATGAAATAAATCAATAGAAATATCATAAGAAATATGAATTTCATCAATAAAATTCGTAAATTCGTCATATAATTTAGATATTTCAACATTATGAAATGTATCATCATTGACGATGACCAAATGTCATGCAGAGTACTTGAGGATTACGTAAACCGGACCAGTTTCCTTAATCTTCAGAAATCCTTCACCAATGCTGTAGATGCCATAAATTATATGAAGGATGGCAATAAGGTTAATCTTATACTGCTCGATATAGAAATGCCAGAGATGAGTGGTATTGATTTTCTAAATACCCTAAGCAAGCCACCACAAATAATAATTGTGTCATCGAGAGAAAAGTATGCTCTCGAAGCATTTGAGTACAGCGTTACTGATTATCTGCTTAAACCCGTTACCTACGCCCGCTTTTTTAAAGCAGCCAATAAGGCTCTTGAAAACTTCGATAAGATTCAGCAAGGTGGGGATGAACAGGAAATTTTCATTAAAAAAAGCAACTCACTAGTTAAAATAAAGTACAGCGAAATACTATGGATTGAGGCACTTGAGAACTACGTGGTGATAAACACAAAAAACGACAAGTTCACCATTCATTTCACAATGAAAGCCATAGAAAACCAGATGCCCGGAAACCAATTTAAAAGAGTACACAGGTCGTTTATTGTAAACATTAGGGAAATATTTAGCATTGAGGATAACAATGTAGTTATAAAACTACCCGATGGAAGAAAGTTGATACCTATTGGCAAATCGTACCGGGATAAACTTCTTAAGGAAATTAATTTAATGAATAAATAAACAATTATAATGCAAACCCAAAGGGAACTATTCCTTAAACATGTAGCTCAAACATCAGAAGCACCCCTAAAGCTTGAAATTGATAAAGCAGAAGGGGTTTATCTTTTCACAACGGATGGCAAAAGGTTATTCGACCTAATATCTGGAGTATCTGTAAGTAACATTGGTCACTCGCATCCAAGAGCAATAGATGCAGTTTGCAAGCAAGCATCGCAATATATGCACCTTATGGTGTATGGAGAGTACATTCAGTATCCTCAGGTTAGGTTGGCGCAACGTATATCAGAAATGCTACCCAAAACGCTGCAAAGCGTATATTTTGTTAACTCGGGCAGCGAGGCTGTTGAAGGTGCCCTTAAGTTAGCTAAAAGGTACACCGGGAAGCATGAAATGGTTGCCTTTAAAAATGCTTACCACGGAAGTACCCATGGTGCACTTAGCGTGATGGGAGACGAAGAACCTAAACGCTCTTTCAGGCCTTTGCTACCCGCCGTTAAACATATTGAAATAAATAAATCTGAGGATTTAAACCTCATCACTAATAACACTGCTTGCGTAATAATTGAGCCCATTCAGGGTGAGGGTGGCATAATCAGTGCCAGTTCAAATTATTTAAAAAAATTAAGAAACCGTTGCGACGAAGTTGGTGCGCTTCTCATATTTGATGAGATTCAGAGCGGAATGGGACGAACCGGACATAACTTTGCTTTTGAAAAGTTGGGGGTTGTTCCTGATGTTCTTCTTCTTGCTAAAGCATTTGGGGGCGGGATGCCTTTGGGTGCCTTCATTTCTTCAAATCAGATAATGGAATGTCTTACTAATAATCCCCCGCTTGGTCATATCACAACATTTGGAGGGCACCCAGTATCATGCGCTGCTGCACTAGCCTCCATAGATGTAGTTTCTGAGGAGAAAGTTATAGATAGTGTTAAGAAGAAGGAGGAACTATTCACATCTCTCCTAAAAGAGCATCCTAAAGTAAAAGGTATTCGCTCATCTGGCCTGTTTATGGCAATTGAATTGGGCTCCTTTGATAATGTTCAAAAAACCATTAAGCTGGGCACTGAACGTGGTTTTGTTACCGATTGGTTCTTGTTCTGTAACACTGCCATTAGAATAGCACCCCCGCTAACGATAACAGAATCAGAAATAGAAGAGGTTTGCTCAATTATTCTTGAGGTTCTTGACGAGATTTAGGCTTTGAGGTATCGAAAAGGAGAATACCGCCAAAGGCCATTCCAATAAGTGAGCTCCGCCATGGGTCGGCCCACATTGGACAGCTGCCACCTCTACAACCAATAAAGTAATAGTACGCAAAACCTAACGCTCCACCAATAACTAAACCAAGGAGCAAGCGAAGAGAAAATATTTTCTTAAAAAAATCGTTCTTAGTCATAATTAAAACATGATTTATTTTTTAATTCTCAAACATAAACATTTATATCTATATATATGTTCAAATTGATATCCTTTTTCGTATTATTTTCAATGTCTCTAGTAAGTTTTTCTTCAGAAACCGATGGTAATAAACTGCAAAACAATGAGAAAGACATTCAGACCCTTTTAAATGAAATTATTAAAACAGAGAGCATAACTAAAAGGTTAGAACTAAACAAAGAGGTGGTCACAAAGTTACATGAATGTCTGCAAATAAATGAATCGTTTGACTATTCGTTTGATAAACTTGAGAACATTGGTAAACTAAAATCTGATGATGGTAAACTTAGGGTTTTTACCTGGAATTTACCACTGCAAAACGGTACTCAAAAATATTTTGGATTTATACAGATTAAGCAAAACGGAAATATTAAAGTTTTTGCACTAAATGACAATCGTGAGGGCTTTGAGGACCCACAGAACGATATTACTACGTCTGAAAATTGGTATGGAGCACTCTACTATTATTTGCACGAGGTTGAAGCGAATAACAA
>JAWLEY010000147.1:0-7075 GCA_041685855.1 Perlabentimonas sp.
TGAGAACATCGAAATAATTGCCAGAGGATCATCCCTAAAGATTTGTATGGTTGCCGAGGGTGGAGCACATGTTTATCCGCGTTTTGGCAAAACCACAGAGTGGGATACCGCCGCTGCTCAGGCTATTGCAGAAAGTGCTGGCTGCGAGGTAATATCGCTTGATGATAACGAACGCTTAAAATATAATAAAGAAGATATTGAAAATCCCTGGTTTATTGTAAGGAAAGCTGACAATTAAAAAAAAGCATAAATACCATTTAATTGTATTTATGCTTCAACTCAATTACGTATTTCTATTTTTTTACAGCTTTAATTTCCGCTCAATATCTTCAATTTGGCATTTAAAACGCTTATCTGTATCTATTAAGTTATTAACTGTTTTACATGCATGCAAAACAGTTGCATGATCCTTACCACCAATTAACCCACCTATTGTTGATAAAGAGCTTTTTGTCATGCTTTTTGAAAAGTACATTGCTATTTGGCGTGCCTGTACAATTTCTCTCTTTCTTGTTTTTGTATGAAGAATTTCGCTTGGAAGACCAAAGTACTCGCTCACTACCTTCTGAATATAATCAACAGAAATCTCCTTCTTGGTGTTTTTCACCAACTTATCTATCATTTCGGCAGCCAGCTCAATGGTAACCTGCTTACGGTTAAGGGTTGACTGGGCTAGTAATGAGATTAGTGCACCCTCAAGTTCGCGAATATTATTAGTAATATTAGTTGCTATATACTCAATAACGTCGTCGGGAATATCAATGCCATCCTTATAAATTTTCTGTTTTAAGATTGCAACTCTGGTTTCAAAATCGGGCGACTGCAAATCGGCTGATAGACCCCATTTAAATCTGGATAGCAACCTTTGCTCTAATCCTTGAAGTTCAACCGGTGGCTTATCGGATGTAAGAATTATCTGTTTCCCAGCCTGATGCAGGTGGTTGAATATATGGAAAAAGGTATCCTGCGTTTTTTCTTTCCCTGCAAACTCATGTACATCATCAATAATTAGCACATCAATCATCTGGTAGAAGTGCACAAAATCGTTAATATTATTATTCCTAACCGCCTCAACATACTGAGTTTGAAATTTAACCGCATTAACATATAGTACGACTTTCTCAGGAGTTTTGGTTTTAACCTGAATACCTATTGCCTGAGTTAAGTGCGTTTTTCCTAGGCCGGAACTACCATAAACTAACAGCGGGTTAAAGGGGTTATTCCCTGGCGCATTTGCAACGGCCATTCCTGCAGAGCGTGCCAACCTATTGCATTCACCCTCAATAAAATTTCCGAATGTATTGTCTGGGTTAAGTTGCGGATCCACATGCAACTTTTTTATTCCAGGAATAATGAATGGATTCTTAATTTTATACTCTGAATTTTTATTTGAGGGCATTGAGACGGGCTTATTCCGTAACTCGGTTTTATTTTGTGTTGGAAAAACTACCGTAACAGGCTTATTGTTTATGGCCCCATGATTCTCCATTACTACGTTATACTCCAACTTTGCTCCAGCACCCAACTCTTTCCTTAGGGTTTTTCTAAGGATATCTATGAATTGCTCCTCAAGGTACTCGTAAAAAAAAGGACTCGGGACCTGAATTGTAAGTACATTGTTCTTAAGATTCATAGGAACAATTGGTTCAAACCAGGTTTTAAAACTAACAGGAGGGACATTATCCTTAATAATCTCCAAACAACTATCCCATACTTCTTGAAAATTGCGAGCCATTTTATACAATATAATTGAAAAAAATTCTACCTTTTTTTGTTGGGAGAACAAAATTGTGAAAAAATATCTTAAAAAAAAACTGAAAATGTGTTGTATATCTCACTTCCGTTTTAAAGGATTAACAATCACCTAAATATTTTTTTATTTTTTTTATTCTTTTTACTAACAATCTGATTATGTGTGTATTAACCAATAATGCCTCTTAAAAACTTGTAGGATAACCCTTTGAGCATTTTACTTTAACAAAAAGCTAAATTAAAGTTAACTAACAAATATCGTAAACTACTTAACAGTAACACATTAGCCTTAAGGTGTTGATTAAATGCCTCTTACACTTTCTGAACGATTTTATTAAAATATACATTTGTCAGCAGTAAAAAACATAGCAAAAAATACTACTTCTTATCCTTTTCGTAGCGATTCCTGCTAAAATCAATAAGTGAGAAATTGATGTAACGCTTAGGATTTAGCTTCATGTCTAAAAGAAGTAGTTCAAGGTTTCTAGCAGCATCTTCAAGGTTATTGTATAGCGTATCGTTATTGAGCATCATACCCATAGAACCTTCGCCTCGATTAATTTTTGTAGCTATTTGGTTTAGGGCAATCATTGCTGAATCAGCCTGAGTTAATGTGTTGGCCAAGTTTGAACGAGCAAGCGTATCGCTAATAGATGCAAAGTTTTGAATTGCTGAGTCGATCTTCTGATTATTGGCCTTTAAATTTTCGGTAATTGAATGTACATTGCTAAGCATTATATTAAATTTGCTTGTATCCTGTCCAAACAATTGATTAACTGAGTGTGTCAGATCGTCAACATTCTTCAAGCTGCTTCGCATTGATCCGATGCTTTGATCAATATTCTTTTTGTTTTCCTCATTAAAAATATCAACTATTACCTTTAAAGCATTATCCATGTTTACCATTAGGCTTTCTGCCTTCTCCTTAATAGGTGCCATCTCATACATTACCTGATCGAGCAAACCAGTTTCAATGGAAGCATAAAGCGTATCGCCAGCGTTGTGAAAAACATTATTTTGTGAAAGTTCAATGCGTATAGCCTTCCCTCCCATTATATCGGCACTAACAAGCTTTACCTCTGATCTAATAGGAATATCGTACCTTTTCTCAACCTGTATGGCAACTATCAGGTTTCCAGTGTTATCCTCTTCAAAGTCAATACTCCGAACTGTTCCTATTTTATAGCCGCTCAGCATCACGGGATTTGTAGGTTTCAAGCCATCAACCCTTTCAAAAACAGCATAGTAGGTATTTGTCCTGCTAAATACATTTCTCCCTTTTAAAAAGTTAAGCCCCCAAAACAGCACTGCTAAACAAACAACAGCAAATATTCCTATTTTGGCTTCCTTCGTAATCTTCATGATATAAGATTTAATTTGATGTGAGTTTTCTAGCCTTTTCTAATGATATTTGTTCACCATCTTTAAATGCTACAATAAAAGCATCGGGGAACAGTTCTTTAACCTCCTGGCAAAACTCGTAGGTTTCGGCATACGACTCCTTTTTACCTACTAAGTATTTATAGAGTCCGTTGGCTGTCAACTCTTCAACGTCGTTTAAATTTTTAAAGAAAGGGGAGTTGGTTGGAATCCTGTTGCTAGAAGCTGTAATTTGCACCATATACTGAATGCCATCGTTAAAAGAGATAGTGTTGTATTTTGGGTCTTCAGGAATCCATTTTGAGGTGATGCTTGGGGCATCGGGGTCCTCTGACTGGCTTATGGCCTCATTGAATTGACTTTCGGCGGTAAATGTACTACGTGACTCTACTCGTACTTTATAATCTCTAAAAGCTCTGAAAATACTGGATGCAAGGTAGGCCTGACCATCAGATGACATCAAATACTGCTCCTCTCTAGCATTGCTAATAAACCCTAACTCAACCAGTACGCTTGGCATTGATGTTCTCCACAACACAATAAATCCAGCTTGTTTAACGCCCCTATCCTTCCTACGAGCTCTCTCTCTAAATTGATTCTGGATTAGGCTAGCCATATTAAGACTCTGCTCAAGGAAAGAGTGCTGCATTAAGTTAAACACTATAAAAGATTCGGCAGAATTAGGATCATAACCTTCGTATGTGCTCTTGTAATCCTCCTCGTAGGTAATTACAGCATTCTCACGCATGGCTACATCCAGATTATCCTTGGTTCTGTGCAAACCCATCACAAAAGTTTCTGTTCCATAGGGTGATCTACTGGTATTTGCATTACAATGAATTGATATAAAAAGATCAGCACCTTCCTCATTCGCAATTCTACTCCTCTCGTCTAAAGGGACGAAGACATCCTCTTTACGAGTGTAAACAACCTCCACATCAGAGAAATGATCCTTAATGTACTCTCCAACTTTTAGTGCTACTGCCAAAGTAATATCCTTCTCCATCACCTTAGCCCCCCTTGCACCAGAATCTCGCCCTCCATGACCAGCGTCAAGCACCACTTTCTTAATCTTGTAGGATTCTGGTGATGATGCTGTTACCACTCCTGAAAAAAGAAGTAGCGTTGCAAATACTAGCAGTCGCATAATGCTCGTTTGTATAAGATTATATTTATTTACGTTTTGCATGCGCTCAAAGATTGTTTTTTTAGTAGTTTTGAGCTCAAATTTCAAATTACACATTACAAAAATAGCACTTAAATTGCATTTGAAGGTAACACTGGTTTCAATAATTTTATTTTTAGCTGTTATTCTTTGGCCTACATCATTAATAACAGCTTTAGAAGCATCTTATTATATAACCAATCCCGATTCTACAATCACAAAAGACAGTATTATAAATAGTCGCAACCTACAGCCTGATACTACAATAGCAAAATCCGATACTACCGATAACGAAACTCCCCCTTTGGAAGAACCCATTTTTAGTGATGCTAAGGACTCACTTCTATACTCTATTGACGGTAAAAAAGTTTTCCTGTTTGGTGATGCTGAAGTCAAGTATGAAAGCATGGAACTAAAGGCCGACTATATTGAATTCAACATGGAAACCAATGTTGTGTTTGCAAAGGGGCTACCGGACAGTACTGGGAAAATTGTTGGGAAACCAGTTTTTAAAGAGGGGGACCAGGTTTTTAGGATGGATGAGATGCGGTATAACTTTGATACTAAAAAAGCAAAAATTAAGGGAGTTATCACGGAGGAGGCTGAAGGGTTCTTACATAGCAAGGACACCAAGCTTATGCCTGACAAATCTATTAATATTAAAGGAGGTAAATTTACAACCTGCGATTTGGATCATCCGCACTTTTACATAGGTATAACAAAAGCAAAAGTAATACCTAGCGACAAGCTTATTTTTGGCCCAGCTTACATTGTAATTGCCGATGTTCCATTCCCTGTGGGGATTCCCTTTGGTTTTTTCCCAAACAAGAAAGGACGCTCCTCAGGATTGATTATACCTGAGTATGGCGAGGAACGTAACAGAGGATTCTTTCTAAGAAACGGAGGCTTCTATTTTGGAATTAATGATTACTTTGACCTAAAGCTAACAGGAGATGTTTACTCAAAGGGCTCCTGGGCATCAAAAGTTCAAACTACCTATAGAAAGCGTTACCGCTATTCAGGAAGTTTCTCTTTTAGCTTTTCACAAAATGTTGTTGGAGAAAAGGGATACGATGATTACATGAAGGACCAATCATATTGGTTAAAATGGAACCATTCACAAGATCCAAAAGCAAATCCAAACTCAACTTTCCAAGCGCAGGTAAACCTCGGATCTCCCAGCCACAACCGCTTAAATGCTCAAAGCGTTGAGAACTTCCTGTCAAATTCAATATCTTCAAGTATTTCTTACTCCAAAGTCTGGCCTGGCACGCCATTTAGCATGTCAACTTCAATGAATCATTCTCAAAATAACCTTGACAGCACAATAAACATCGCATTCCCTAAGCTATCTTTTAATATGAACAGGATTTATCCCTTTAAAAGAAAGGAAAGCGTTGGTGCCCCAGCTTGGTACGAGAAGATTGGCCTATCCTACTCTGGAAACCTCGATAATTCTGTAAATACACGAACCGACTCACTTCTCACATCCGGCACTTTCGATAAAATGCGCAATGGGGTGCAGCATAGGATTCCAATATCAACATCGTTCAATATTTTAAATCATATCAATGTTAGCCCCAACGCTAACTACACTGAGAACTGGTACGCAAAAACTATTGAGAAACGTTGGGATAGTCAGGAAGAAAAAATTATTACTGAGGATGTATCTGGCTTTAAACGAGCATGGCAATACAATGCTTCGCTCTCAATGAGCACGAAACTTTACGGTATGTTCAACTTCAGATCCAAATCAAAAGTTCAGGCAATAAGGCATGTAATGTCACCATCGGTATCGTTCTCGTACCGACCAGATTTTAGTGAAGATTCTTACGGATTTTATAAAACCGTTATTACACCTACCGACACGCTGGAGTATTCAATTTTTCAAGGAACACGTTTTGGAGGGCCCGGTTCTGGCAAGAGCGGTTCAATTAACTTCTCTTTAGGCAATAATTTGGAAATGAAAGTGCTCACACCAAAAGACACTGCAGCGGACTATAGAAAAATTAAGATCTTGGAAAGTTTCAACCTTCGCTCCTCCTATAATATGCTTGCAGATTCCATGAAATTAAGCCCAGTATCTTTAACTACCCGTACAAAACTTTTCGATAAGTTTAATATAAATTTCTCAAGCACATTCGATCCGTATGCTCTTAATGAAGAAGGGCATAAGATTGATGAGTATGAGTATCGAAATAGCGGCAACCTATTCAGGCTAACAAGCGCACGGGCAGGTGTTAGTTTCTCATTAAGCGGCGAAAGCAGGAGTGGTGGAGATGAGGGTGATGATCAAGGGAGAGAACGAGGAGTAGGTGATTTAAATGCTGACAGAACCATGAGCAGAAACATGAACGACCCTGCCTTTGGAGATGCCATTGGTACAGGCTATGGTGAATATGTTGATTTTGACGTACCCTGGAACCTAAGGGTTGACTACTCCTTTTCATACTCAAAGCAACGATTTGATAAATCTACAACGCAAAGCATGTCTTTCTCAGGCGATATTAGCTTAACCCCTAACTGGAGAATTGGTTTCTCATCGGGTTACGATTTTAAGAACCGTAAACTCACAACAACATCCCTAAATTTTTATCGTGACCTACACTGCTGGGAAATGAGGCTAACGGTTATTCCCATTGGCTACTTAAGAAGTTTCAGTTTTCAGATAAACGTAAAATCGGGTACGCTACGTGATTTAAAAATGACAAAACGCGAGAGTCACTACGACAACTAAACATTTTCCCTAATCAATAAAACTACATACAAGATGAAAAA
>JAWLEY010000148.1:0-7074 GCA_041685855.1 Perlabentimonas sp.
TTAAATTTTAAACTTATGGTATAAGCTGGCAGCCGTTAAGCTATTATAAGCAGTTTGTGTCAATAATTAAATGTTTACTCACTACTAATCTATCTTAAAAAAATGAAAAAGCTACTTTTACTTTTTATGATTTTTCCTTTAGCCGTAACCACACTTATTGGTGGTAACGATATCCCAAAGTATAACGATAGGGAAGAAATACCCGAGAAGTACAAATGGGATTTAACCGTAATGTACGAAAGCTGGGAGGAGTGGGAGAAGGATGTTGAGCGCCTTAAAGCCATATACGATGATATGGCCAACATGGAGGGAACGCTTAAGGAGAGTTCCCAGAACTTACTCGAATTTTTAAATAAACAGCAGAAAACGGGAGAAATTGGTATTAAGGTTTACTGTTATGCTTACCTGGCACGCTCCATAGATACTCGCAATTCTGAAGCAAATTCACGTTTTCAGCAGATAGCAGGATTAATGTCGCAGTTAGGAACAAAAATGAGTTGGGTTACTCCTGAACTTCTAGAGATTCCGGAGGAAACCATGATGGAGTGGATTGAGTCTACACCTGAACTTGAGCCATATAAGTTTGGACTAGCAAAAATGTATCGTAATCAGGAGTATGTTCTCGAGGCCGATAAGGAGCGTTTGTTATCCTATTTTTCCAATTTACGTTCAGCGCCAGGCAATGTATATACTGAGCTATCAACCTCTGATATTCAAAGGAAAGAGGTTACCCTTTCCGATGGTGAGACCATAAAAATGACTCCCGGTAACTACTCGCAGGTACTTAGCTTTAATAGAAACCGTGATGATAGGGAGGTTGCCTTCCGTGCCTTTTTTACAACATACAAGGAGTACGAAAATACCTACGCTGCCATACTAAATGCAGTTTACCAGGGCGATTGGGCTGGGGTACGTGCCAGAGGGCATGAGAGTATTCTTGATGCATCTCTTTTTAGTAATGATATTCCAAAGGATGTTTACTTTAACCTAATTAACACTGCCAAAAACAACACCGATGCAGTTCAGAAGTATATCGATATCAGGCGTAGAGCGCTTGGTTACGATGAGTACCAGCAGTGGGACGGAAGCATTAGTCTAACCGATTTTCAGAAGCAGTACACCTGGGATGAGGCGAGCGATTTGGTTTATAACGCCATAGCGCCTTTGGGAAATGACTATCAGAAAGAGATAGGGAAATCTTTTTTAGGTGGCAGAATTGATGTTTATGAAACCCCAGGCAAGGAGAGCGGTGCATATAACATGGGGGTTTATGGTGTGCATCCTTTTGTGCTTATGAACTATTCTGGTACGCTCAGAAATGTTTTTACCCTAGGTCATGAGTTGGGACATAGCCTTCACTCAATCTATTCTTCAAAAAATCAACCCTATAACACTCATAGGTATAGTACGTTTGTTGCCGAGGTTGCCTCCGTTTTTAATGAGCACCTTCTGCTCGATTATATGTTAAAACAATCAAAGAACCCTAAAGAGCGAATCGCTCTACTTGATCAGGCAATTAATAATATTCTTGCAACATTTTATCGTCAGAGTTTATTTGCTGATTTTGAGTATCAGGTAAGAACGCTTGTTGAGGAAGGTAAGCCTGTAAATGCACCCGTGCTTAATGATGTAATGGGCGGGTTGAATAAAACCTACTATGGCGATGCCATGGTTCACGATGATCTGTCCTCAGTAACATGGGCGTACGTAATGCACTTTTTCCAGCTAAAGTACTATGTATATCAGTATGCCACCAGCTACGCTGCATCTGCACATCTGTTTGATAAGGTGACTACAGGTTCAAAGAGAGAGCGGAAGGTTGCTACTGAAAAGTATATCGATTTGCTGAAATCTGGCGGAAGCGATTACCCAATTAATCAGCTTAAAGCAG
The DNA here is from genome assembly GCA_041685855.1 of Perlabentimonas sp. Lineage (GTDB taxonomy): Bacteria > Bacteroidota > Bacteroidia > Bacteroidales > Tenuifilaceae > Perlabentimonas. The sequence continues at coordinate 1,892 of JAWLEY010000148.1, forward strand.
CAGGTGTTGATATGACTGACCCTGAGGTTATTATTAGCGTTGCCAGAAGGCTTGAAGTACTTGTGAATCAGCTTGAGGAAGAATTGAAGAAGATAGATGCAATATAGTTCTGATTGTTTACGCTTTTAACCTAAGCACAATTTAAACACAGAGAAAAATTGAATTATGATACTATAAAGCCGATGCTTGTTATGAAAGGAATAAGCACTAACGAGACGGTATTGCTATCGGAGACTCTGAGAATACTGAGTAGTTTTTTATTTTACCCAAGGACAACATAAGAAAATGGCTCATAGCCAGCAAGAGGAATTAAAAAAAGGGCTGCCCAACTGGCAGCCCTTTTCCTGTTTTGTGAAAACAAAGTATTATGTATTTTTTACTTAAATGCCTTTTCAGGTAACCCATCGCCGGTAAGGCTTAAGCGTTTAAAATAGTCGGGTACCTGCTTACCTGTTAAAGCATCTACGTATAGTTTTGCAAGACCCATTCCAAGCATAAAGCCTTGGCCGCGCAATCCTGTAAACAGGCCATGTTCAGGGTCAATAAACATACGTGGCTCAACATAATAGCCAGCCCATACGGCCTGAAATCCGACAGAGCTTAGCTCAGGAATCCAGTTAGCAAAAACTTCAGAAGCTATCTCAAGAAAATCCTGAGAGTTATATTTCAAATTCTTATCTGTTTCACTTGGGTCAACGGCGGGCGATGCGCAACCAATAATTTGCCCTGTTTCCGCCAGCTGCTGACCATAAACAGCAACAAACCCTTTGTAGTTCCTTCTGTCAATTAGCATTGGAAGAGGGCTGTTGTTTATTCCCATCCATGGTAGGCGACGAGTAATAAATGCCTGGTGTTTAACAGGATAAATGCCCGTGTTAATACCCAGTTGACGCGAAAACTTTTCGCCTGTTGGCCCCAGCGCATTAATAAAGTTCTCGGCATGGTACTCAATGTAGCTCTTATCGTGATCGCGAACCAGCGCAACATAGCCATTGCCATCTTTGTGAACGCTAATAAGTTCGCAGTCCTCCTTTATGGTGCCGCCTTTTTCAGCCCCGATTTTACGAAGCAAATCAACCACCTTGCCTGGAGTTGCCTGCCAGCAATTGCTGGTTATAAGTGCCGATTTGTAGGTGTTTAAATCAGGATTAAAGTAGGATGATATCTCTTTCTTAAAATCTTTTGGCTCTACCATTTTTGCATCGCTCCATGCTCTTGAAGCATCAAGGGCCTTATAGGTAGCATCGTCGTGTGCAAAAGTTACATAGTTTATCTGTCGGTAATCAATATTGCTTAAAGCCTGTAACTCCTTAAATATTTGGTGATTCTCTGATGCAATCTGCGATATTTCGGGTAACGAGAATGCAGTTCTTCCTCCTGCAATGTTTCGCCAGCTTGCACCACGTCCATAGTTAAGCAATACGGGGTTTTGACCTTCTTCTGCTAAATAACGGAAAAGGGCGCTGCCACCAATTCCTCCACCTGCTACAAGGGTTTTTATCTTTTCAATCTTAGCTGGTTTACCATTAATGCCAGTTATGTATGTTTCAGGTACATCCTTAGGGTATAGTTCACCCATGCTCACTTGGTTGCTCAATGGGCCACGGGGCGTAGCATCGCCAACAATCTGTATGCCTTTTGGTATAAGCGCAGTTTTAAGTCGTTTAATGCATCGTTTGCCACGGCATGCTCCCATACCCAGACGAGTGGTGTGCTTCACCTCATCGGCAGAGATGAATTTACGGTCTCCAATGGTTTCAATAACTTCATCGAGACTAACATCATCGCAATGGCAAACGTAGGTTTTTGCTTCGGATTGATACTTTGTTCCAGAAACTTTAACTGGCTCAGGGTACTCCGTTTTTACTATAAAGCCTCTGGCGTTTAATAGCTCATCACCATGAATATCCTTGCTTTTTACTCTGGCTATGTTTGTTTTGTTGGGTTTGCGGAGTATCTTCTCAATGGTTCCTTCTCCCAAAATTTTACCATTATTATCAACAAGGTAAACCTCGCTGCCTTCATTTGCTTCGTACTCAATGGGAAGGAACAGCCAGTCCTTTTTGTAGCTATAGCCAAAAATTGCCAGCCCTGGGCATTGGTAAACGCAATCCATGCAGCCAACGCACTTCTCAAAATCTATTTGTGGAACTGTGCTTGTTGATGTTTTGGTTATGGCACCATGGGGGCATGCAAACTCACAGGGGTTACATGCAAATCCGTATAAACAGTCAATTACAACGAATGGTTTCTTGTTCCTTCTTTCCTGAGTGGGAAGATAGGGCTCCTCAATCACCTTTGTGGGATGCTGCTGGCTGTCTATATACTCTTTGCTTATAGAAAGGTAGGTATCGTAGTTGAATCGCACGCCCATCTCTTCAAGAATATCGTAGGCAACCTGTTTCCCACGGAGTACGGCGCTTGTACCTTCACCAATACGGATGGCATCGCCCGCACCGTAGCATGAACGTCCAAAAATATCGTTCCCTTTAATTAGTAGTTGGTCATCGGGAACCAGCCCGGTGCATATATTAATTGCATCAATGCCCTCAATAACCTGCTCAGTTCCGGGAATTGGTTTAAAGTTTTCGCAATCGGCCACTACTGCACCTACAACGCCAGTTCTGCTCTCGTTTGGTAGCGCTTTAATAAGAATTTTGTTCAGCATTATTGGAATACCTAAGCGGCGCACCCTGTTTGCCTGTACAGGAAATCCCCCTTCGCGTGGCATGGCTTCAACAATGGCCTTTACCTTTGCACCGGCTTGCATTAGCTGGTAGCTTGTTAGGTAGCCAATGTTGCCCGCCCCAACGGTTAGAACATTCTTTCCAAGAAGAGTAAACTCCTGATTCATCATTTTTTGAACAACGGCAGCGGTGTAAACACCTGGAACATCATCGTTCTCGAATGTTGGCATGAAAGGTACGGCACCGGTAGCAACCACCAGGTGGTTAGCTTCAACGTAGTAAATTTCGTCAGTTTTAATATTTTTTATGGCGATACGCTTTCCCTCGAGAATATCCCAAACGGTGCTATCAAGAAAAATGCCTTCGTGGTTATCGCCGGCAAGTGTTTTGGAGATGTCAAAACCACGCATGCCCCCAAATTTCTTCTCCTTTTCAAAGAAGAAAAACTGGTGAGTTTGCATGTTGAACTGACCTCCAATAGTAGCGTTATTATCAATTACAATGTTTTCAATTCCGTGGTCGAGTAGTACTTCTCGGGCGGCTAGTCCTGCTGGCCCTGCTCCAATAATGGCAACAGTTGTTTTGTAAACTTTAGCGGAGTGCTTTTTGTCTGGTGCTTTAACATCGGGTGTGTATTCGCGGGGTATCTCTGATACTTCATAAATTCCATCAACGTTTGTTATGCAAATACGTTTTATTTGCCCATCAACCAGCATTTCGCATGCACCACACTTCCCAATTCCGCATTCCAAGCTCCGCTCTCGATTATCGAGACTATGGCTGTGCACAGGGAAGCCAGCCTGGTGCAAGGCAGCTGCTATTGTGAATCCCTTCTCGGCCTCTACTTTTTTCCCCTGGAAGGTGAAAGTTATCTTTTCAGGTTTGGGTACATCCAGAATTGGGTGGGTATTTATTTTTTGCATCCTTAAGAGTGTTAGATTGATACCATATATATAATATAATGGTGCGAATTTAAATGCAATTTAAATTCCGTACAATGATGTTTGTCAGGATTAACTAAAATCATTTAATACATAATTTCACACGTTCAATAAAAAAACCCGCCCAACCAAGTAAATGGCAAAGGCGGGTTTAGGTTATTAAAGGTTGAGTTACCTACCAACCACTACTCTGGTTACAGTCCAACCGCCGTCAATCATTACTTTTAGGAGATAAACTCCCGGTGTAAAGTTAGTAACGTCTAGCAGGGTTGTTGTTAGCCCTTCAATCCGTTCCTTTTTTTGATAAATGGTTTGACCAACGGGCGATACCAGTTGCATTTCAATGTTGCTGGGTTTTTGTGGAACTATCTGAACCGTTAGCTTATCATTTACGGGGTTTGGATAAACTGAAACTATGGTGTTTGTTCCGGGTATCTGCTGTGTCCAGCTACCATCAAAATCAACGTAAACTGTATCAGCACCAACACATCCGTATGAATTTGTAACCTGAAGCCAGTATTCTCCCGATTGATAAACCGTGATTTGTGCTGCTGTACTACCAGTGCTCCATAGGTAGGTTCCACTAATGCCAGCAACCAGAGTATAGGAGTCATCATCCACATAAATTATGTCGTCGCCAAGATCAACACTTGGAGTTGGATTAATTGTTGAATTGTGAGCAAGTTCATTGCCCTCAACGTCGTTATAATCAACCCTAAAGGTGAATGGGTAAGTGTTTCCTGAAGTAAGATTTACAGTCTGGTCAAACACATAATTAATCTCCTCATTAGGTGCTAGCGCCTCCGTTAAGGTTAACGTTTCGGTAAACTCATAGGGAGTATCAAACCCAATAATGCAAAGGATACTCAGTTCTTCACCCTGATCAATGGGTTCGGTTCTCTCATTTTTAATAGTGATTTCCATTGGCATATCCGGAATACGACAATCTTCTGTCGCTGGTGAGAGAACCTCGGTTACATTTAGATCAGAGTTTCTGAACTCAATATATACCTCATCATATCCAGTACAGCCATTTTCATCGGTAACGGTAACGTGGTGTAGCCCGGTTTCGGTGGCTATGAAAGTTTGATCGGTTGACCCATCGTGCCATAGGTAGGAAACATAGCCGGCTCCTGCATCCAATGTAACGGGATCATAGGTTTCAATTTCATCAGGTAAATTCAATGAAAAGTCAACTGCTGGATATGAGTCAACAGGATAGTCGATGTTGCTATTCTCTGGTATCATATCATTCTCAACCTCAACCCATACCTGCATGTTATGCGTTGTGGATTCAGATAAATCAACTGTTTGCCCAAGCGTAACGGTCATAACCTCATCAATACCAAAACTTTGATCAAGTATTAGTTCTTCAGAATAGTTTGTTTCGCCGAGGGCAAAACCGAGGTTTATAACAGTGCCTTCTTCTAAAACGTATTCACCGCTATTTTTGAACGTTATGGTAACAGGCTCTTCACTGCTAAGGTCACATCCGGAAATTGGTTCAACAATATCGGTAATTTCAATATCAAGAAAGTGAAATGTTAAAGTAACC
>JAWLEY010000149.1:0-7053 GCA_041685855.1 Perlabentimonas sp.
ATCTGATTTGGTAAATCCAGACAATTGCTTGGATTGCCTTTTATCATTTCAAAACCTAAAATATCAAACAGGTTTGATTCACCGTAGAATGCCATCTCCTCTTCAAAAACCTGGTCCTGATATGTGAAAACGCCACCTTGCTTAAATGCTCGTGCAAATTTTTCAACCTCAGGGAACCGCTCCTTCATGGCTGGTCCAATGGTTGGACTAGCGGAAGCAAACTCAACCCTGTCGCCCCCCTCAGCCCAGCGTTGGTAGGTTACCCTGTATGTGCGTTCGGGGTATGGTGCTTGTAAATCGTACGATTTATGGTACTTAACATAGAGAGTGATTAGAAGACAAGCTGTTATACCCAGAGCTAAGCCAAATATATTGATGAAAGCGAATCCTTTCCTTTTAAATATAAACCTGCTTGCTTGTAATATTTTTTTCATTCTGATATGATTTTTTGTATTTAAATAATCCCAAAGCAAACCATCACCCTTTTAGCAAAAACATATTATACTATGCGTAGCATTTAGATACAGGGTGTTTGATTTAATTTTCCTGAGCAATTCAATTTTGATGCCATGCAGATTAGCGTTCGTATAATCAGTTTGTTACGGTGTGTATTGTCTTTATATGAGAATTAGAGTTTAAGAAAAATTGTTCATTAATGAACAGTGTTGTTTAAAAGTGAACATTAAATGGAAAGGTTTTATGCCTCAACTCAAAACACTATTTTTGTGAGCAGAATACTATATTATGATTTTTAGCCCAGTTAAATACAACGAGCCATTATTCCGCCCACCAGCAGAGGCGCTATCAGCTATAGTGCAGGCCACCATTGGATGTTCCTGGAACAAATGTGCGTTCTGCGAGATGTACACGACAAAAAGTTTTAAGGCTCGAAGTTTTTCTGAGTTAAAGCCAGAAATTGAACAGCTTGGAAATGCTTATGGCGACAGAGTGCGAAAGGTGTTTTTAGCTGATGGGGATGCATTTGTGTTGTCTGCTAATAGATTGTTGGAGATTATTGATGAAATAAACCGCCAGTTCGATAAGCTTCAGCGAATATCATCATACGCGTTGCCAAAAAATATACTTAGCAAAAGCGATGAAGAGCTTATAAAACTGCGCAAGCATGGTTTAAAACTTCTTTATGTTGGCATTGAGAGCGGAGATGACGAGCTTCTTAAGCTCATAAACAAAGGCGAAACGTTTAAAACAACAGTTGAGGGAGTAACTAAGGCTCAAAAAGCCGGAGTAGACACCTCCATAATGATAATAAATGGCTTAGGAGGAAAGCACTATAGCAAACAACATGCTTTGAATTCTGCAGATGTCATTAATCGAATCAGTCCAAAGTTCCTTTCAACACTCACCTTAAGTTTGCCGTTTGGGCAAAATCATTTTAAGAGCAGGTTTAGGGGAGAATACCAACAGCAATCGGTGGTAGAGCTTTTGGAGGAGCTTAAGCTGTTTTTAGAGCACGTTGAGGAGGATAATACGATATTCCGAAGCAACCACGTTTCAAATAATCTTGTTCTAGAGGGAACGCTGAGTAAGAATAAGAATAGGTTGATTGAGCAGCTATCCCAAGCCATTTCAACAACGCCCAATAGTTTGAAGCCCAGCGCACCATCTGTTCTATAGGGGTTGCCCAAACTAAAGGCTTTTTCGTAAGACTTTAGTCTGGCGTTGGATATAACTCAAGAACAAAGAGTACTAGTTGCGATATTACCTCTAGTAGAAAAATATAAAGAGTAAACTTACATTTTCTCTACTGCCATAATTGGCTGTCCCTTACTGATTTTAGTACCATTCTCAACCAGAATTTTTACAATTCTGCATTTTATTGGAGATTGAATCTCATTAAAAAGTTTCATGGCTTCAAGGATACAAATTGTATCGCCCGCTTCAACAACAGAGCCCACTTCCACAAACGAGGGTACATTTTCCGATGCAGCACGGTAGAAAGTTCCAGCCATAATGGCGTCAATAGTTTCTGTGCCAACCTCGCCAACCTTAGGCTTTTCAGTTTCCTTAACGGCAACTTCCAATGCCTCGTCGGCGGTTTTGTTTTGTGAGCTGGGAAAGTTAAACTCTTCACTGGAACTTCCCTTTCCGTTACCTGAGCGAAGAGCCAGGTTAAACTCCCCCTTTTTAATAATCAGCTCGTTAAGGTTTAACCTTGATGCCTTCTCAATAATTTCGTTTAGACCTGTATAGTCTTCAGCATTTAATAGTGAACTTAAGGGTTTACTACTATCATCTTTTGCTCCCTCAGTTTTACTCTCAACTAATTCTTCCGATTCAATTTCTACCGGACTTTTTGGTCGCTTGTCAGCAGGAAGAGCCCTCCATTTAAAAAATTCCGTGGCAACCTCAGGAAATAAACAGAAGGAAAGGATATCCTCTTCATTTTGAATTAATTCAGGGTTTGTAATGTTTTTTGTTGCAGCTGGGAGAATGGGTTTAAGGTCGTTGGCTGGCCTGTGATTTATAGGCTTCTCATCACCAAGAATTCTTTTTAAAACCTTTTCATCGATAGGAGCAGGGGAGCGTCCATACATGCCTTTGGCATAGTTCTTCACTTCCTGTGGAACCATCTTGTAGCGTTCGCCTGTAAGTACATTCATAACAGCTTGTGTTCCCACAATTTGGCTGGTTGGCGTTACTAGCGGAGGATAACCCAGGTCTTTACGAACTCTTGATACCTCCTCAAGTGCCTCTGGGAGTTTCTCAATGGCATCTTGCTGCTGGAGCTGAGAGCGGAAATTTGAAATCATACCACCGGGTATCTGGTGTACTAATATTTCCGAGTCTATTGCTGGTTCGTGCCCTCTGCCCTTGGTTCTTTTTGGGCTTAGCTCAGTAAAATACTTATTTACTTTGCGAAGAGCTTCAATATCGAGGTTAACATCAAAATCGGTTTCGCTAAACATGGCTACCATTGTTTCGGCAGGAGGCTGTGAGGAAAAACCAGCCATTGCTGAAATAGCACAGTCAATTGCTCCAGCCCCTGCTTTAACCCCATCAAAGTATGCCGATACGGCCATGCCGCTGGTTGCATGACAGTGAAGCTGGATGGGAATGTCAAGTTCGTTTTTTAAAGCAGTAACCAGGTTTGTTGCCATTACTGGGGAAAGGAGCCCTGCCATATCTTTTATGCAGAGCGAGTCTATACCTAATTCTACCTGTTCTTTGGCGTGTTTAACATATTTCTCAATAGTGTGAACGGGGCTTATGGTATAGGAAAGAGTTCCCTGCGCATGTGCGCCATACTTCTTAACTGCTTTAATTGCAGCTTCAAGATTTCTGGTATCGTTTAAAGCGTCGAATACCCTAAAAATATCTATACCATTTTCGTGTGCCGCTCCTACAAACCTATCAACCAAATCGTCGGGATAATTCTTATACCCAACAATATTTTGACCCCTAAGAAGCATTTGTAACGGGGTTTTCACTGCTTTAGATTTTATTAAGCGAAGTCTTTCCCAAGGGTCTTCGTATAAGAATCTTAGGCATACATCGAATGTTGCGCCGCCCCACACCTCTAATGAGTAGTATCCTACATTATCAATAGTGTCAATTATATCTATAATGTCTTGTGTTCTCATTCGTGTTGCCCAAAGCGATTGATGGCCATCACGGAGCGTGGTATCTGTAATGCGTAGGATGTTCTTCTTTACTTTCATAAACAAAATGTTTAGTTTTACAATTGTTCCCTTCTTCAGCTTTTTAGCTTTCTGTTGAAAATTTCCCCATGTTTGAGAACTTTTTGAACCTAAGGTCTAACAACTTCTCTATTGATAGATTCTTAAGCGATTCTAAATTATTGGTAATAGTTTCTTTAACTGCTTTGGCAATCTTTTTATAATCGGTATGTGCACCTTTGCCAGGTTCCTGAATAATCTCGTCAATAACCTCAAGTTTAAGTAATGATTTAGCAGTAAGGTTCAGTGCTTCCGCTGCATCGGGAGCATAAGATGCGTCGCGCCAAAGTATTGATGCACAACCTTCGGGTGATATGACTGAGTAGATGGCGTTGGAAAGCATAAGTATTCTGTCGCCCACTCCAATTCCGAGTGCCCCTCCGCTTCCTCCTTCTCCTATAACAACACAAACAATGGGGACTTCAATTTTTGCCATCTCAGTAAGGTTTTTGGCTATTGACTCTGCTTGCCCTCTTTCTTCTGCTTCAATTCCAGGAAATGCGCCGGGAGTATCAATAATTGTTACAATGGGGATATTAAAGCGCTCTGCAAGCTTCATTAGTCTCAGCGCCTTACGATACCCTTCGGGTTTTGCCATGCCAAAATTTCGTGCAACATTCTCGGCGGTGTTTTTTCCCTTGTTGTGACCAATAATCATAACCTTCTCGCCGTTGATTTGTGCAAATCCTCCAACAATTGCCGGGTCGTCGGCATAATACCTATCGCCATGCAATGGGATAAAATTTGTAAAAACCAAATCGATATAATCCTGTAGTATTGGTCTATTCTGATGCCGGCTTATTTGAACCGTATCCCAAGCTGAAAGCTTGGGTGCGGTTTTGCGCAAGGTGTTATTTGCCTTTTTGTTTGAATCAACCATAGAAAAAAATATTTTAATGCTTTGTTACATAGCATTATCTGTTGTAATAGCTTAGTACATTGCTAATGTAATTTTTCAGGTCTTTACGGTTTACAATAGAATCAATAAACCCATGCTCAAGGAGGTACTCAGCTGTTTGAAAATTGTCAGGAAGTTTTTCCCCAATTGTTTGTTCAATAACCCTGCGTCCTGCAAATCCTATTACAGAAAATGGCTCAGCAATATTTATGTCGCCCATCATGGCATAGCTTGCGGTTACTCCGCCCGTGGTAGGGTTTGCCAGTACTGAGATGTATGGAATGTTTTTTTTATTTAAACGTGCAATGCCATTGCATGTTTTTGCCATTTGCATAAGTGAAAGTACCCCTTCTTGCATTCGTGCACCACCCGACTCTGAGAATACTATGTACGGAATACTTTGTTCGTAGGCATAGTTTGCTGCTTGCAGTATCTTTTCGCCCGTTGCGCTTCCTAGACTTCCACCTAGAAATCGGAAATCCATAATGGCTGCTGCAGCTCTAATTCCATTAATTTTGCCATGTCCCGTTATTACAGCTTCATTTAACCCTGATTTCTTTTTGTTGGCTTCATACTTTTCTTTATAGCTGCCTTTTAAATCAACAAAATTAAGAGAATCAACAGGCCCAATATTTGAGTAGAGTTCCTCAAAAGTGTTATTATCAAAAAGTAGTTTAACCCTGTTAGGTGATGGTATGCTTCCATGAAAATTGCAATTAGGGCAAACATTTAGGTTTGCTATCCACTCGCTTTCGAATATGTGCGATTGACACTTTTTGCATTTAACCCAGAGGCTTTTTATAGGGGGTCTTTTACTAACCTCAGTTTTATTAAACCAAGCCATAAGCAAATAAGTTATAGTTGTGAAAAAAGTCCAGCTGCTTGCCAAGCAAAATATTAAGCAAGCAATATCTGAATAAATTTTTAAATAGACGTTTAATTAACCTAAAAATTTAGCAACGTACAAAGTTTACCCTTAATATAATGTAGTATAAAACTGATTGCTAGGTGGATGTCTTTGTTCTGAGTAGGAATAAAAAAAACAGATTTAATGGGAGTTAAAAGGTAAATTGCTTAACTCTACATTACCACCAGATAGAATTATTCCTACCTTTTTTCCATTAAATAGTTGAGGATTTTTTAAAACTGCTGCTATTGGTACGGCTGATGAGGGCTCTATAATTATTTTCATGCGCTCCCATACTAATCTCATGGCAAAAATAATACTATCCTCAGTTACAGTTATTATGCCATCGGCATAATTTTGTATGATATTAAAAGTCAAAGGGCTTAAGGAGGTTCTTAATCCATCGGCAATTGTATCTGGGTTAATTGATGGGTGGAGCGTTTTGTCTTGAAATGAGCGGTATGCATCGTCAGCATTTTGGGGTTCGCCCGCATAAACATTAATATTTGGAAAACTTTCTTTTGTATAAATTAGAGTTCCTGAAAACAAACCTCCTCCGCCTACAGGTGTTAGAATGGTATTTAGATTAGGATAGTCTTGCAAGAGTTCAAGTGCTGCTGTTCCCTGTCCGCAAATTACATCGTAATTGTTGTATGGATGAATGAAAGTGGCGCCAGTTTCCTTTTGAACTTGTTTTAAGGTTTGTTCCCTGTCTGCCTGCGTGGGCTTGCACGTGGTAATTGTTGCACCATAGCTTTCAACGGCCTTGCGCTTTATGGCAGGCGCATTGCTTGGCATAACAATATTCGATTGTATCCCTTTTAATTTTGCAGCGAGGGCAAGAGCTGCTGCATGATTACCAGAACTATGAGTGCAAACACCCTTCTTTGCCAGATTGTTGGGTAGGTTTAAAACGGCATTTAATGCGCCCCTGAATTTAAATGCTCCAACCTTTTGAAAGTTTTCACATTTAAAGTAGGCTTCGCATCCAAGAACTTTGTTTACCGAACGCGAAGTTAGAACGGGTGTTCTGTGTGCAACTTTATTAATTGAATTGTAAGCGTTCTCAATTTCGTTTTTTGTAGGAATTCTCATTGCTTTAAATGCTTTTGTTCTTGATATTCTTCATACTTGTCAACGATTCGTTTTCTGATTTCATAATCGCTTGACAAAAGCAAAAAACCCTCCGTAAAATTGCAGTACTCCATAAATCTAATGGCTTCAATGCCTTCAAGGCCTGTTAGTTCATTAACTGTTTTAGCTGAAAATTTTCTTAGAATCAGGTTCCATCTTTTATCCTCTATCTGTTTCTCTTCAATCAACTCCTGCTGCTTTGCAAACCAATCCTTGCCGAAGGTAATGCCCCCAGAAGGAGTATTTGTAAGTTTCATTCTGGTTATATTTTTCCTTATGTAATTTTCTAACTTTTCTTGAAGTTTTTCAGTCTCACTTTTTTTTATTTCCATGGAAGCCACCTCTTTTAGGAAACGTTGATAAGAGCCAAACCTTGTTATGCGCACTTCATTAATTTCGTAGGAGCGAGGTGTAAG
>JAWLEY010000150.1:0-7025 GCA_041685855.1 Perlabentimonas sp.
CGAACAGACATTGTTACTGAATCTCCGGCAGCTTTTACAATATACAAACCAGGTGAAAAGTTGGAAACATCAATACTGAAAATTTTTTCGTTCGAGATATTATTTCTCTCGTAAACTTTTTGTCCGGTTGAAGCAAAAATAGCAAATGAAGAAACTTGCTGGTTGTTTGTATTTAATGTTATTAAGCTGCTTGCAGGGTTTGGAAAAATTTCGAATCTAGAAACATCGTTTTCATTTATAGCTGTTGTTACATCATTCTTATAAAGTTCTCCCTCATCGGCATACCAATACTCCCATGTACATTCAGAGCATTCCTCCCACGAGTTTAAGTCGAAATAATCGGGGTCAGTTTTTTTACCTTTAACAATAGCAACCTTAACAGCCTGCTGGTTACAGTTCCATGTTAGCGGAGTATTACTCTCACATACTTCGGGACTACAATTTTGTGTTGACAGGAAATAGGCGTAATCATCGTAGTTCGGATTGCCAAAAACATAGGCCTTTCCTGAACTCTCAATTCCAACAGCAGTGTATTCATTAACTCCTATGCCCATTGCGGGATTTCTGCCCCAATCCTTATAAATACGTGCTACAAATGCAAGCAAACGTCCATGCCTGTTTTCTGTCTCATTGTTTTCTAACCTGTTAAAGTGACTATCAGTTATAACGCTCTCAAGTAATGGAATATTCAAAAAATCATCGGCAATCGTCATCATATTATTGTATGGATTAGCCAAAGCCTCAGAAGAGTAAACCGTATTATTCTCGGCCGTAAAAAGAAATTCTCCAAGCACGGCTAATCCTGCGCTTGTTCCTCCTATAGAACCGTTTTTCTCATTAATTAAGTATAACAATGCATCGTGAAGCTTAGTTCCTTTCCAATTATTATAGTAGTTCCACTGATTACCGCCGGGAATAAAAACGGCCTCTGCATTCATTATTGCAGTTTCCACCTCAGGATTATTCGCTTTCTCCGTGGTGTTAATATTCTCAATGGTAGTAATTGAATTCATTGGATAATTATCAAAATCATCATTGTAACCAGTACCATCGTCATATCTAATTATAACAATATCACCCTCGTCGGCCTGAGCATAAAACCACTCTAATCCGTCAAAATTATCGGTGGCTCCTCCCATAAGCAGGAATCCTTGGTTGTGATTTGTTTCTGCATCATCAGCATTGCCAACACGTGTAAACGTTTGGGCGCTAATGTTTACTGTAACAAGCAGCAAAAGAAGTTGTAATGAATACTTTATCATAAAAAAATTATTGAAATGGTTTACTAAATATAACTACGCAGCAGGGCGGGTTTACCCTTAATTTTAAAAAGAATCTACTCACAAAAAAATATATATCAGCAGCTAATCACTGATTAGAGTCAGGTAATTTGACATTACCTTTTCCCACGAGTATAAGTTTTTTGCTCTTTCAATAACCTTTGCTCCTATCCTTTCACGTTGATTTTTAGTGAAATTCCAACTTTTCTGAATACAGAAAACAAGGTTGTTTGTACTGGAAAAATAAGTGCCAGCATTAGCCAGAACTTCACGATTAAAAGGATTATTGTGAGCCACAATTATACAACCGCAAGCCATAGCATCGAGCAAGGAGGGATTTGTTCCTCCAACAGAATGGCCGTGATAGTAAACCCTTGAGTAAGCCCTTAGGGTATTTAGTACTTTTTGATTGTAAATGCTTCCTACAAATTTTATGTTTGAATGAATCTGGTATGTTCTTTCAATCCTCCTCCCATATTTTGTTCTTGTGTCTCCAACAATTATTAGGGTTTTATTAATATCAACAAAAGCATTTATGGCATTCTCTATTTGGTTCTCTGGCTCAATACGAGCAATTACTAAACCATAATCATACGGTGATAAATCAAATCTCTTAATCTCATTCAGAGCGTGTTGCTCGTCAGGGAAATTTGCTCCATAGGAGATGTAAGTAGAGCTAATTCCATACTTGCTATCTAAATACTTTTTAATTTCACGGTTATCGGCCACAATCCTATCAACATATTTTACTGCCAGCTTTTCTGATAGTTTAAGCATTGATTTAGCTGTGATACCCCACTTGCTTCTATTCCATTCAATTCCATCCATATTAACAATCAGTTTTTCCCTAAACTTTTTCCCAAAAAAAGGAAAAAACAGGCCAAAAGAATGTCCACAGCAAATTGCAGCATCGAAGGGCTCGTGCTTAATTTTTAGTAGCGATTTTAAAACGTAGATGATTTTCTGAAGATTTCTCGGTATATATTTACTTACTTGAACAGGCAGCCTTCTTACTCCAAAATAGTGGGATAATGGTTCTTTTTGGGTGTTTTGGTACAGTACAGTAACACTATGACCAGCTTTTACAAGACGTATGGAGATATGCTGTGCAAAAGCTTCAAAGCCTCCGTAACTATTAGGGATTCCCCGGGTACCAATAATGAATAAATTCAATGGCTATGCTGATATTTCAGGATTTCCTTTGCTGGTTTCTGTTTTTGGTACAGTGAAGTAAAATGTGCTACCCTGCTCAACTTTGCTCTCGACCCATATTTCACCGCCATTACGTTCAATAAATTCTTTACAAAGAATTAAACCCAGTCCCGTACCTTCCTCCTTGGATGTTCCGATGGTTGTGGGGTTTGAATCAATAAGAAATAGTTTTTTTATGTCGTCTTCCGATACTCCTATGCCATTATCCTTAACAGCTATTTCCCAATAATCGCCCTTCGATTCAACAATAACTTCAATGTTACCATCCGTTGGAGTAAACTTTATGGCATTGGAGAGCAAATTCCTCACAACGGTAGTAATCTGATTTATATCAACATATGCTGTACAGTCGTTGCTGGACACAACCTGAATATCGATATTTTTATTTTTTGCGTTACCCGAAAGCAGCTCCACGTTCTCTTCAATTATGCTTTTCAAATTCACCATCTTGGGTCTAAGAGGCATACGACCTGTTTGCACCATGGACCACTGTAAAAGGTTCTCAAGCAGGTTAAACGTGTTATTTGAATACTTGTAAATTTGGGTAATAAAGTTCCTTAGGCTATCGGAATCAAAATTTTCAAACTCTTTGGCAAGCAACTCACTTAAACCCAAAACCGTGCTAAACGGGTTTTTTAGGTCATGAGCAATAATGGCGAAAAACTTATCCTTAGTAGAGTTAAGAGCCTCCAGCTCATTTCGTTGTTTGTCTAGCTCCTGTGCCTGCCGTTCAATCTCCTTGTTTTTTTGCGTTAGCTCAGCTTCAAGCTTATTGTAATCTCTAAGCCTTAGAACCAAAGCCTTTAGCATTGCCTCCGATATATTTGGCCTCTTGGTAATTAGAGCAAAGAAATTCTCCTGATCAAGCCTTAGAAGTTTGGTTGGCTCTTCAGCGGTAACCGAGGCGCTTCTTGGGGTAGAATCAACTAAGGAATACTCACCAATATACTGATTACTCTCAAAATGAGCATAAACATGATCGCTGTCGTGTACCTTTACGCGTCCGTTTTCAATTAAGTATAAAGCAAAGTCTTTATCGTTCTTTCTAAAAAGAACTTCTCCTGCATCAATTTTAATTAGCGATAACTCTAGAGCTATTTCATGAAGTAATGAGTCCTCTAAATCGTCAAAAATTGCAATTGACTTTAAAATTGAGATTCTTTTATCTATTTCGTTTGAGGAAATTGAAGTCATAAGAACAAATACAAAGGTTTTTAAAATATTACACGAGAGCGATATTATTTAGATTCCAAAAATAGTTAAAATAAACAAATTCAGTATACATAAACTCGCTTAATCCTTTACCGTATAAAATTGTAAATAGAAAAGCTAGGGAAAGTTACACCAGTTAGCAAGTTTTTTGTTATGTTTAGGGTTTCTTATAAACTTTCATTTATCCTTGTAAGTCATGAAGCTACAGCTGAATGTTAGGCAGAAAATAACTATTAACATACTAGGAACGGCCCTAATTCTTTTTGCCGTTACCATAGGCTTTTTTAGTATAACTGCCAGGCGAGCAGCCTACAAAAACATAACCGAGCTAAATAACGCCCAAACGGATTATTACGCATCGTTAGTTGAAGATGGGCTCAATAACAACATGACCCTGGTCAGAACTCTTTCCAACTCGCTTCAAGAGTACAATCAGCTTCCGTTTGAAGAATGGCGAGAGCTGATAATGGGAATGTACAAGCAGGTGATGGTTGCAAACCCAAATATTGATGCTATATGGGACAGCTGGGAACTGTCGCACATTGACCCAAGTTGGGAAAAACCCCACGGACGATGGCTGCATATATATTACCGCGAACAAGGTAGGTTGCTTTCTAAATACGAAAAAAGAAGCCTAGACGGAGACCCCGATGCCTACGCAGCACTTAAGAAAAGTGGCAAGGAAGCAATTATTGAACCATACCTGTCGTCGTTACAAAAGGGAGGATTTATGACCTCTCTAACAGCGCCAATTATTAAAAATGGAGAGTTTGTTGGAGTTATTGGTGCCGACCTGTTTCTTGGTCAACTGCAAACACTAATATCGGAAATAAGACATAATGAGGATGGTGCCGCTTTTTTACTTTCAAACAAAGGAACATTTGTTGCTCATCCCGATACATCAATTTTCTCAAAAAACATTAACGATGTTTACCCTGAATTATGTTCCAAGCATAATATTATTGAGAGAATTAAAGATAGTGAGAAGTTTACAATTACTCACACAAGTAATTCAGGCGAGAAGTTTTACTACAACTTTAGCCCAATTAAAATTGGAAGAACCAACACTCCTTGGTCTATGGGGCTTGTAGTTCCGCAAGGCACAATTTTAGCTGAGGCTAATAGGAACTTTAACATAGGAATACTTGTTGGTTTAGTGGGAATAATTCTGCTTGTTACCATAATATTCATTCTTGCAAATAACTTAACAAAGCCCATAAAGCGCATCACCAGATTACTTACAGACTTGTCTAAGGGAAAAATAGACAATAGCATGCATATTAAACTAAATACTGGTGATGAAATATCAAAAATGGCCAAGGCGCTATCACTTTCAATTGATGGGCTCCTGGCAAAAACCGAATTTTCAAAAAATATTGGCGAAGGCAAGCTAGATGCTGAACTCAAACTTTTAAGCGATGAGGATGTTCTTGGAAAATCGCTGCTTGATATGCGACAAAGCCTTATAGATGCAGTTAACGAGGAGCAAAAACGTAAGGAAGAAGACGAGAGGCGCAGGTGGGTTAATGAGGGCCTAGCAAAATTTGGTGATATTCTAAGGCAAAACAACGAGAATCTATCTAAACTTGGCGATGAGATAATTAAAGAGTTGGTTTGGTACCTTAAGGCCAGCCTGGGTGGAATATTTGTTAAGAACGAAACCAACGACCCATATACGTACGATTTAGTTTCAGCCTTTGCATACGACAGGAAGCGTTACCTTCAAAAAAGTTTTGAACAGGGTGAAGGACTTGTAGGCTCATGTGCAGCAGAGGAGGACACCATTTACTTGAAGGAAATTCCTCAGGAATATATAGACATTACTTCTGGTTTAGGAGGAACAAATCCCAATACTCTGCTTTTAATCCCTCTTAAAATTGAGGGCGAAGTACTGGGCGTTATTGAAATAGGCTTCCTTAAAAATTTACAAGATTTTGAAATAGAGTTTGTTGAAAAACTTGGTGAAAGTATAGCATCAACACTTAGAACGGTTAGGATTAACCAAAAAACCAACGAACTACTCAAAAAATCGCAGGAACAAACTGAGGTTATGGCCGCTCAGGAGGAAGAGATGAGGCAGAACATGGAGGAACTTCAGGCCACACAGGAAGAGTCAGCAAGAAAAGCCATAGAGATGGAGGGGCTGATTGATGCGCTGAACGAATCATCATACGTAATGGAGTACGATGCCGATGGTAGTATTATTTCCATAAACGAGGCGTACCTTGACCTGCTGGGCATTACCCGCGAAGACGCAATTGGTAAACATCATTCCGATAGTATTGTGATGACCGATGAACAGAAGAAGCATTACGAGGATTTTTGGAGAAACCTTAAAAACGGAAAGATACAAAAGCAAACCACAAGCATAAAGATGGAGGGTAAGGATTTTACCTTTGTTGAAACCTACACGCCAATTAAAAACGAAAAGGGTGATATTTATAAAATCCTTAAAATTGCAACGGACGTAACCTCTGCTTCACGTAAAAAAAAGTAAGATAACTTTTTTGCTGTTGCAATTCTTGTCATGTGCTTTACTTCGTGACTAGATTATACTATAGAGTAATGTGCCCTTAAGTACTAATCCTTTCTACGATTTACAGGCACCGACACAGCAAAAAGAGTTGACTCGAAGGCTATTTTTTTCAGCTTCCCTTCAGAATCCTTGTCTGAATCAAGATTTATATTGGCTCCGGTAATTTCAGCAAGCCTGTTTACTCCACGCTGGGCTAAATCAATAAAGGTCATATTTCTTTCGCCTCCTTTGCCAACAGCAAGGAAAGTTCTATCCTTAGTTAATTTCCTATTTATAGTCCTTACATTAGTTACTGGCAGTTTGGGTGCTAAATCTGCTATACTTTTAACTTCTAGATTAGTTGGTTTGATTGTAGTTACTGTTTTACATGCGGTTATAACTCTGTCCTTATCAACTCTCTTTTCTGGACTATTCGATGTTATTGGTACATTACTTGTCGTAATTTTTTCTGTACCAACCTTTGGTTTTGTTATGGATTTGACACTGGATGCTGCTTGTTGTTCGCTTTTCCCATTTAGTGAATCATCCTCAACCACCCGTGGAGCCTTAATATTTTCAGGATTTTGATATGCTACAATTTGAGGTGATTCTGTTTTGACAACAATATTAATTAGTGTAAAAACACCCGCCAATAAGGCTAAACCTGCAGCCGCTGATGATATACTTACAATAGTTTTTCGTGGTAAACTGAAAATTGGAGTGCGCTTTAAGGAATTTTTATTGGGGAAATTCTGGGTTAAATCAGGCTTGAGTTTTATTCTGGATATTAAACTTCTAACTCGTTT
>JAWLEY010000151.1:0-7013 GCA_041685855.1 Perlabentimonas sp.
GAAAAGCCTTCTTCATGGTTGGTATATCAACCAAGTGAAAACCTGTATCTCTATAAATGGGAGTTCTTGTAGAGAGGGGACTCTTTCTCTTCATAACATTAATGTATTAATAGCTTAAAAAATCAGCGTTAATTAACCATTCAAAACTACTAAAAATGTTTTGATTTTTTAGTAGCTAATCACTGTTGTTCGAAAGAGGGTATCTGCAGTATCAACTGTAATAAGATATAATCCTGATGAATGATTCCAGTTGAAAGTAACAGTGTTAACCTCAGGATAAATCAATCTTTTTTCAAGCAATTCTCCGTTAATACTATAGATATTAACTTTTGCAATATCACGCTGAGGATTTGGCAGTTGGATAGATAATAAGGCGTTTTTTGAAATTGGATTAGGGTAGGCAGTTAGACTGGCAGGCACTAGCTCATTAACAGTTGTCTCAGGAGAGTAGTTCTCATCGAATAGCTGCATGGTAATACAGTGAATAGCACCCTCCCACTGAATTATTGAGTTAGCATTAATGCCAACAATGTCATGCTCGGGAAGTAAACTTTCATAAATATCAAGCGCTACCTGGTCGTTAGGGTGATCATAAACAGGAACAATTACTTTGTTGTTAAGTATTAAAGAGTTTGTGTAGGTTTTCCAATCGTCCGCTTTTGGAAGCCTTTCAATGTGATACTGCTTACCGTTTGGTGCTTGAAGATTCCTTATGATATTAAAATTATCTTCAAGAATTTGAAAGTTTGGGTTATCCTGATCAACAACAGACGATATTACCATGGTGGTATCGTTCAGCAGTTTCATCTGCATATCTATGTGGCCCCAATAATCATCATGCATTGCGGATACTGTGACAACGCTTTCGATGCCCATGTATCTGTAGAGAACCTCATTGATGGTTGTTTCGGGAATTGATGGATTATTAGAGTAAAGCCTTCCGGTTGTGAAAAGAGTTCCATAACTATCCACCATAAAATTTCCGCCACATAGAATCCAGTCAATTACATAACTTTCTAACCCCCAAATATTGGCGAGGTTAGTGGGCAAATCTTCATCCTGGCCACTATCAGCTAAATCATCAAAATCCATAAAAGCAACACCATCATCAGTTAAAATTGACAATGGACCATGATCCCTAATCCACATTCTTTCACAGGGCACATGAATAAAAGAAATATTCTGTAACGAAACGTTATCTTCTCCTAAGAGCGTTAACATCTGCTCTTCCTCATCCTTATCTCTTACAACAAGGATAACCTCAGCTGACTTCTGGCATTCGTTAATTAATTCAGAGTAAAGCGGCCAAATGGAATGGTTAAAAGGCCATTCAATTAGCACTGCTTTTGATGGGAAAAACTCGGGCGGAGTGAACGGATTATTAGGCTGACTGTATGCTTTGCAAACTAAGGATAATAAAAGTAAAGGTAAAACGAGCCATTTTAGCATAAACAAATTAACTCTAAGAGAAAAGTGAATCAACAAAAGCAAAACGATCAAAAACCTGCAAGTCGGTTACCTTTTCACCTACACCAATGTACTTTACAGGAATTTTAAACTGATCTGAAATTCCAAGAACCACGCCACCCTTTGCAGTACCATCTAATTTTGTTAAGGCAAGTGAAGTAACCTCCGTAGCTAAAGTAAACTGTTTAGCCTGCTCAAAGGCATTCTGCCCCGTACTTCCGTCCAGTATCAGTAGCACTTCGTGCGGTGCATTTGGAATAACCTTCTGCATAACGCGCTTAATTTTAGAGAGTTCGTTCATTAGATTAACCTTATTATGCAAACGGCCAGCCGTATCAATAATAACCACATCGGCATTATTCGATTTGGCGGATGATAGCGTATCGAAAGCAACTGAGGCTGGGTCTGCTCCCATGGCCTGCTTCACAATTGGTACATCAACCCTATTGGCCCAGATGGTAAGCTGGTCAACAGCAGCAGCCCTGAAGGTGTCGGCTGCACCAAGGTAAACCTTCTTGCCACTATTCTTATACATATGGGCTAATTTACCAATGGTAGTTGTTTTACCTACACCGTTAACACCCACAACCATAATCACGTAAGGGGAACCATCGGGAGTATTGATTGAGACATCAGTATCAGCTGAATCGTTCTGAGCAAGCAACTCGGCCACTTCAGATTTTAGAATCTGATTCAGTTCATTTGTATTCATGAACTTATCGCGAGCAGCCCGTTTTTCAATTCTCTCAATAATTCGCAGGGTGGTTTCAACTCCCACATCGGAAGTAATTAGCACTTCCTCTAAATTATCGAGAACTTCTTCGTCTACAGTTGATTTACCAACAACAGCACGAGAAAGCTTCTTAAAAAGACTCTCCTTGGTTTTTTCCAACCCTTTATCTAAGGTTTCCTTATTGCTGCCCGAAAGTTTTCCGAAAATGCCCATGATTCCTATTATTTAAACAGATAAAATACACAACAAAAATAGAAAAAGCTCCCCATGTTGCACAGGAAGCTTTTTGGCATAAATCATATCTCAAAGGATACTAGATTTTTCCGTCAAAAAAGTCCTTAGTTTGAGCGTTAGGTATCATCTCCTCGCGGAAAGAATATGCTCCAGTTTTAGGAGACTTAACCATTTTTATGCATTTGGTATTAACTCTTCCTGTTCCTTTTTGTAATGTTGCAACTACCTTCTTTGCCATAACTTATATCTTTTATTTTATTTCACGATGTACTGTAACCTTACGTAGAACTGGATTGTACTTTTTTCGCTCCAGCCTATCGGGGTTGTTCTTCTTGTTTTTGGTAGTAATATACCTTGACGTGCCAGGAACATCAGTATTTTTATGTTCTGTGCACTCTAATATTACCTGTACTCTATTCCCTTTTTTTGCCATTACTATAATTCTTTAGTAGATGTTAATACGTCCTTTTTTCTGAGCATCTTTAAGAGCGTTCTTGAGGCCCTTTTTGCTAATTGTACGGATTCCCGCTGCAGAAACCCTTAAACTAACCCAGCGATTCTCCTCCTCGAGGAAAAATTTCTTGTTTACCAAGTTGGGATAAAACCTTCTTTTGGTTTTTCTATTGGAGTGAGAAACGTTGTTCCCAACCATCATTCTCTTCCCTGTAATCTGACAAATTCTTGACATCGTTCCTATATTTATTTTATAAGTTTTTCAAAACAGAGCGCAAAGAACGCAATTTTTCTTTGAATAACCAAAGTATTGACTAAAAAAAATCTAAAAATTATTGCTTTTTGTCTCTTCAATAATTAGCAATCTTAGCATATTTAGGGCAGTAACTGCGCTTCTTGTAATATTTCGTTCTCTATTGCCACCAAATTGAAAAACCTTGCTAATTACCGTTCTGTCTGATGATACTGCTATCCAAACGGTTCCTACAGGTTTTCCCGCTGTTGCTCCTGTTGGCCCTGCAATACCGGATGTTGCAATGCCGTAATTTGTATTAAATCTTTCCCTTATCCCCTTGGCCATAGCTTCAACGGTTTCTTTGCTAACTGCACCATAAGTGTCAATAGTATTCTCATTAACACCCAACTCACTAACCTTAATGCTGTTTGAATATGCTACTATGCCCCCGGTAAAGTAGCTTGATGAACCTGAATTACTTGTAATCTGATGACTAATTTCACCACCTGTACAACTCTCAGCCACGGCTAGCGTTTTATTGTATTTTGAAAGTAATTTACCCACAATTAATGACATAGTGTCATTATCGTATCCGAAAACATTACTTGGAATGATGCGCTTTAATTCATCAATTTCTTTATCAATTTTTTGTTTAATTTCAACCTCAGAATCACCTGCTGATGAAAGCCTTATTCGGATAGATGTAGGGCTTGGTAAGTAAGCAACTTTAATATCTTTAGGGATATTATTCTCCCATGAGAATAGCTTCTCTGCAAGAAATGACTCGGGAAGACCAAAGGTTTGAATGGTTTTATGTATGATAACTTTACTGGATGAACGTTGCTTAAGCATTGGCAGTATATGCATATTCATTATATCCTTCATCTCAAAAGGAACCCCAGGCATAACTACTAAAACTTTATCTTGAATATTGAACCACATTCCAGGTGCTGTACCACTGGGATTAAAAAGGACATCGCAACCAGCTGGCACTTCGGCCTGCTTCCTGTTGAGTTCTGTTAAGGGGAAGCCCCTTTGCTTGAAGATATTCTCTATATGAGCTAAGGTTTCGGAATGTAGTATTAGCTCCGTATCGAACAATTCGCACAATGCTTGTTTGGTTATATCGTCGCGAGTAGGCCCTAACCCACCAGTTGCAATAACTACATCATGGTTTTTAATAAGTTTACTTACTGCATCTTGTATGTCGTTATTTGAATCTGAAATTGAAAGAATCTGATGCACCTGAATGCCAATGGAATTCAACTTGCTGGCTATCCATGCAGAGTTAGTGTCAACAATTTGTCCAATCAGAATCTCTTCACCAATGGTTAGTAGGGCCGCTTTCATTGTGTTTAGTATAAATATTAAATTTGGGTTTGATTAACAAATTTCAGTTATGAGATGATATTCCTGACCCTTTGCAATAATGTTGGATGTGAATAGTTTACAAATACATAGGCGGGATGAGGTGTTAGGTTTGATAGATTCTCTGCTGACAATTTTTTAAGCCCGCTTATTAAATCATCGCCAAAACCATGCTTCTTTGCAAAATTATCGGCCTGATACTCCATTTTCCTGCTTAAAGCATTCGTGAACAGGCCCAGTATGTGCTCAATTGGGCTAAATAGTACTCCAAAAGCAATTAAACTCAAATGAAAAACCGGCTCAGTTGCTTCAGTATAACCTAAAGAAACAGCCAATTCAGTGCTAACGGCTAATTGTCCGAATATGTAAAGAATTATGGCCGACTGAAAAACTCCTAATCCCATGTTAATCCAAATATGACGTTTACGGAAGTGCCCTATCTCGTGAGCAAGAACAGCAAGAACCTCTTCATTATTCATTTTTTCAAGCAGAGTATCGAAAAGAACCACCCTACGGTTCCGCCCAAAACCTGAAAAGTAAGCATTGCCCTTAGTGGAGCGCTTTGACCCATCCATAACAAAAACTTTCTTTACAGGGAAATTAACCTTTTGTCCAAACTCCTTAATAGATGTAAGCAATTCTCCCTCAGGTAATGGCTCCTGCTTGTTAAACAGGGGCACTATTACCCTTGAGTAAAGAGCGTTGGCAATAAAAGAGAATACAACCATAACTCCCAGAGCAATAATCCAAAACCACTCTTCAGTTGCATAAAATATCCAAGTTATTAAGGCAAGCAATCCTCCTCCAATAATTGCCAAAAGGAGCAAGGATTTGATTGTGTCTATCACAAAAAGTTTGGGGGTAATTCGGTTAAAACCATACTTCTCTTCAATAACAAAAGTGCTCCAAAGGGAAAATGGTATGGATAGAATTTGGGTAACCAATACTATTACAGCAAAAAATACCAGCGTAGTTAAAACGTTACCTAACTCAAAAGAAATTACCCATTCGTGTAGCAACCCCAACCAGCCCAAATAAAAAACCAGCAGAGTGCCAATAAAGCTTACACTTCCCTGTAAGAAGGAGAAGCGGGTTGTTTCAACCTCGTATCGTTGCTGAAGGTTGTACCTGTCTGGTGGATAAACATCGCTTAAAACATCGGGTACTGGTTGTTTCCTGTATTTTAAGTTTAACAAATCGAGTATAAGCTCGAAAATGAAATTTAGAGTAATTATTATTAAAAGAACAAGTAGTATGGTATTCATCTGAAAATTATTAATAATTGTTGTAAAATAATGGTGTCCTGCATAACTTTAAAAGACTCTTCGCTATCTACTGAACGAAAAGTAGTTAATGGTGTTTGAAATGGGAGGGATTACAATCTTTCTAGAACCTTGATACGCATTGATAGAATTTTTCTATACCAGTCAATTTCCTCAAGGTTATGGAAATCCTCCGATTTATCAAGCCAATCGAGAGCAACATCAAAATTACCATTGAGTTCATTTGCCAGGGCCATGTTAAAAGCTGCTTTTGCAGCAACTTCAGGCTTAGTATCGGGGTTATTAATAACCTTTTGCCATAGGCTGGCGGCATTCTTCCAGCTGTTTTCATCGGCAAAATCCACTGCCTGACGCATGTTCTTACTCCCACGAATGTAATAAAAGCGACGCTCATCCATCCAAGAGGGAGCAATTTTTTTGGCATACTCAAGCCCCGTTTGATAACCACAGTATGATGCAGCAGAGAAGAAGCCGGGTAGCTGATTACCAATTCTGACTCTACTATAATCGTTCTCTTCCCATACTAAGGTGTCCTTGTAAAGGAAATCGGCTGTAACTTTCTTTGAGTTAAGGTCATAAACCCTCCAATAAGCGTATATTTTCATTGACAGGTAACCATAATATGCATTTGTTGCGCCATCCCAGTATGAGTAGGAATCGACTTCAGGCGTAACTCTTATGTACTCCAAAGAAATAACCAAATCAGCATTGTCTTCTTCTGCTAGTTGCTCTACCTTAGCCCATGAGTATGGTAAGATAAGGTGCGAGGAATCCTCCCTATAATGGGTAGATACTGGTATGGAAAAATCCTGAAACCAGGGAGAATCGTAAAGAGTCTCAGCCAGTACGAATCCAGCCTCAAGAGCAGCAATGCTATCTATGGCTGCCTGAGCCATGCTCTCATCAACCCCCTCAATGCCTTTATACAAACCCAACACAACAATAGGTTGCTGGAAATTATTAGGGGTGCTTAGTTCAGCAGGCTTAAGCGTTTGTATACTAATCACCTTATATTCGGCGCAAGATGTTAAAAGTATTGCTAAAGCAACTAAGAGTAGCTTAATTGTCAATTTCATTATTCTAAGTATTCATTTTATTGCAGCTGCAAAGATAATTCATTTGAGAAGCATAAACTAAAATAACTAACGTGTTAAACGACGTAACCTAACATTAAGCTGCCTATGATTTGATGGGCGAGAGAGTATGGTTAAATCCTTTGAAAGTAGAAACATCATAGGGG
>JAWLEY010000152.1:0-6943 GCA_041685855.1 Perlabentimonas sp.
ATAAATTCACAGAAATAGCTCCTTTCCCTGAAGTTCAGCTTCCTCTGAAAAAAGGTAAAAAATGGGGTAATCCAACAATGATTGATGAAGGTTGGGGAGAATGGAACGGACTAAATATTGAAAGTACTTACAAAACAGCAGGTCAAACAACTTTCAAACTGAATGATTTAAAAATTGACTGTTGGATTATAAAGAGCGTTGCAAAGTGTCAGTTGGGGGAATCAAAGTTGACAACTTATTTCAATGAGGAGTATGGTTTCGTTAAAATGGAATATCAGAACTATGAAAAAGAAAAATTGGTTTTTGAATTAATAAATATGGTAGAAAAATAAAAAACGAACCTACAACAAAGCGTATATTATTTGCGCCACAGTGGTATAGCAAGGTTTTTCGCTGATTGATTATTTTTGTATCTATACCAGTAGGGTTGGCGTAGACTCGCAACTAGTCATACGCTAGCCGGTACATGCAATCAATCCATCCGAGTGCTAAGAGAGCCAGTACACTTAATGTAAATCCTAACTTTTCACTATCTTTGCAAAAATTAATTATTGAATACAATGTTTGAAGATATTAGCATACTTGAGTGGATAGGCTATTTGGCGTCGGTTACCATTGCCCTTTCCATGGCAATGAGCTCATTTGTAAAATTTAGGGTAATCAACCTAATTGGCGCAGCCATGTTCTCAACCTACGGTTTTTTAATTGGTTCGCTACCCGTTGGCATATTAAACGGTTTCATTGTTGTTGTTGATATCTACTACCTTATAAGTATCTTCTCAAAAAAGGAGGTGTTTGAAACCCTTGAAATTAGGAACGACAACCGTTATCTTCTCCGCTTCCTTTCCTTTCACGACAGTGAAATACAAAAATATTTCCCTGGCTTTACATACAAGCCAGAAGTAAATACTGTAAGTTTCTTTATCTTAAGAAACATGTCGGTTGCCGGAGTTTTCCTTGCTCACAGGCACGAAGAGAATATTTTAAAAGTTGGGCTGGACTTTGTAATTCCAGAGTATCGAGATTTTAAAAATGGACGCTTTGTTTACAATAACCTTAGGAATAAATTTGTTGAAGCGGGATTCACCAAGGTGGTTGCCAGCAAATCGAGCAAGCATCATGAGAAATACCTTAAAAAGTTAGGTTTTGCTGAGAACGAAAGAGGTATGCTGGAAAAAGAGCTGGTATAGCACACTCACCACAATATTTACTTAGCAACAAATAAACTGGGTGTCGAGAAAAATGTGGCAAAATGAACATTCTTATTCAAAATGCAACAGTAGTAACATCTACCCGTACTTTTAAGTCCGATATTCAAATTGCTGAAGGTAAGATAAAGGCAGTTGAAAGGAATATTACTCCAAAAAATCAGGATAAAATAATTGATGCAACCGGGAAGTACGTTTTCCCTGGTGGGGTTGACCCTCATGTTCATTTCAATCTTCCAACACCTGCTGGCTTCTCTGCCGATAATTTTTTTACTGGGTCAAGAGCCGCACTTTACGGTGGCACCACCACCATAATTGATTTTGTTACACCCCTGAAAGGTCAATCGCTCGTTGAGGCTCTGGAAAAGAGAATTGATGAGGCTAGTAACTCACTAATCGACTACTCTTTACATGTAAGCCCGGTAGAGTGGCGTAACACTACCGAACAGGAGATTAAGGAATGTATTAAACGCGGATTCACCTCTTTTAAAATATACATGGCCTATAAAAAATCCATTGGACTGAATGACAATGCTATACTGAAGGTTATGCAGGTGGTTGCTAAAGCGGGGGGAATTGTTACCGTTCATGCAGAGATGGGCGATGAGATTGAGAGGCTACGTGATAAATTCTTTGCCGAAGGCAAAAAGGAACCGTTGTACCATCCCCTTTCACGTCCGTCACATACTGAAAGCAATGCCGTTAAAAGAGTTATTGAGATGGCTGCTCAAACCAATTGCCCGCTGTACATAGTTCATATTTCTGCAAAGGAATCGATTGAGCATATTTGGAGAGCGCAAAAAAATGGGCAAAAAGTATTTGCTGAAACCTGCCCACATTTTCTAATACTTAACGACTCTGCCTACAACGGCAGTTTTGAGCAAACAGCAAAATATGTGCTTAGCCCACCTATTCGTAAGGGTGAGGATTCCCAAGCCCTATGGGCTGCCATGGCCGATGGAACTATTCAAACCATTGGTACCGACCATTGTCCGTTTACTCAAAAACAGAAAGAATTTGGTAAGGGTGATTTTCGAAAAATACCCAACGGTGCAGGCAGCGTGGAACATCGCATGGCGTTGCTTTACACCTACGGTGTATTGGAGAATAGGATTAACATTAACCAATTTGTCAACCTAACATCAACACAGGCTGCAAAAATATTTGGGCTGTACCCACAGAAGGGAGAAATTGCGGCTGGTTCCGATGCGGATATTATTATATGGAATCCAAATAAGGAAGAAAGTATTTCATCAAATGCACACCTTTCCAATTGCGATATTAGCATTTACGAAGGTGTTAAAACCCATGGAGCTGCTGAAACAATTTATATGCAGGATAGAATGTTACGTTTAAAAACGGATGTTAAAGAAAGGGAGGATTCCCTGCTACCGTATCGTTACGGTAAACTTTTGCTTAGAGAACCATCCCCTTCCCTATAAGTTTGATTAAACTTTAAGACCTACCAAATGTAACGAATTCCTAAGGCCGCTCCCCAGCCAAACCCTTTGGCATCGTTAAGGAATCCCCACATTGGGCGGGTATCAATGCTAATAAGCAAAGGAACATCCGATGATGTAAAATCATATTCCAACCCTATCTGACCGCCTACGGACAGCCCAATGTAATCATCGGCATTGCTGGTTTGGAACATGCTAAAAGCAGCGCCTGGTCCAATGTACCAGTTAAACCCACCTTCAATATTTTGCACCCAATGGTAGGCAGCTGCCACTGACAGAGCATTCACATTATCGCCCACATTTAATCCTGCTCCAATCTCTAACCTATTAACATCGCTTAAACCATGCTGGTAAGATAATTCTCCACCATTCCCAGCACTACCACCACCCAGCCTAACACCTATGGTTTTAGGATTCACCTGGGCTTGAGCACATATAGCTCCTAAAAAGATTACGCTAAGAAAAACAATAACTCTTCTCATAATTCATCTTTTTTTGTGATACCTACTCTCTGACGTTTCGATTTCTGCCCCAATAATTATTTAAAGTGGCTCTGGATACCACTAAATATAATATAAAGGTAATGAACTATTTAAAATACAGCAAGAACTAATTGCAGAATTCAAAAAATCTAAGCTAAGATGTTTTAATATGAAATTATAGGATTTAACATGCTAATTATTAATGGCAGCTAGCGCCCGAGCAGATGCAAATTTATGCGAAACCTACAAGAATTCTATTTCCAAAAAAGTTTTTGGGTTAATCCACCATCAGGGTTTTTAAGCGATATGATTAGTATTTGAGAATTAGCCTGTAGGTTGAGCTTATGCAAGGTTTTTCCTTGTAATTTTCTGTTTAGAAGCAATCGTCCCATTGTGTCATAAACCAAGGTTTTAGTTTCGTTGTTAACCAAAGTAAGGTCAATTATTAGGTAGAGACCATCGGTGTAAATTTTGGCAGGAAATACATTGTCAGGATTATCTTCAACAGCGCAAAAATAAAGTACAAAACGGTTTGCAGCATCGAAATTTGATGACCAAAAACTATAGGTGCTGTTTACTTTCATATCATGAAAGGATTTCTCTTTTCTGTCTTCTAGAATTACTGTTTCAAAACTATACTGGTCGAAATTGCAACTTAGGGTAAACTTACCATTCGCACCTGGGTTAAATGACAATGGAACAGCAGGGTTCTCTTCTGTGTTGGAAAGGTAGCGTACGGACAAATTATCGCTGCCCAAAACCATATATAAACTTGGAGCGGTTGGAACCTTGCTGAATAGTTTTGTTGCGCCATTTTGATTTTTAGAGTAGCCAAAATCAATAATAGTTTCATCGGAACCAAAACCTGAATCAGAAGCAACACTTACGCTGATGCTACTTGATTTCTGCTCACTACTTTTTAGCCAATCGTTGGCTCCATTAAAAGTGCGCAAATTATTATCCATGTAAAGGTGCCCATCACTTATTGCCTGTACAAAAAATCCCTGCATGGGAGCAATGTACTGAGTTACGTTATTTGTTGATATTCCAGTAAATGAATTACTTACACCGTAATTACTTGTCGCTGGATTCCAAATCCACATATCGTATCCTCCCCCGCTCTCAACCAGGTTTGAACGCGACCAGCCCGTGGGTGCCTGCCAATCGATGGATGATGGGTATGGATTGCCAATAAGGTTGAACCCTTTTAGACCTAAATCGGTGCTACTAATTGTAAGCCTGTAATCGAGGGTGCCATTGTTTAAATATCCTAAAAACTCTTTAGTTGGATTGAGCGCTTGCACCGAATACAGGTAACCACGACCAACTTCAAAATTGGCTCCGGGATGGAACATGTCCCAGTTAAGGGATGATGTAACATCGAGTTTATAGACCCAGCAGCTATTGGGCTCGTTCCATAAGTACAAATCGTAGCCTGTTCCGTTTCCATAAGTTCCCGAAGGCAACCACGAACCGCTAATTGGCTGATTTGAAACGGGTGACGATAGAAAATGCCAATCCTCAGAAACTCCACTTATATAACGTTGAACGGTTGCTGGCACATTATCGGTATTGTGAATAAGGGCAGCGGTTCCGGTTGCATCGGATTTTAGAACAAGTCCTGAATTTCCGGCATTGTTAACTATACTACCCGCTACCAAAAGTTGCTTACCGGAATCCACTGTAAATAGCATGCTACTATTGATTGTTAGCTCGTTTGATACAGTGGTTAGCGTTGAACTCGAAAGAGTAACTCCCGCAGAATTGTTTATAGCAAGATTAAAGAATGTGGTTGCATTGGGAAAATCTATGGATTGAGAGGCAATACCATTGTACTCCACAGTATTTGTGCCACCAGCCAATGCATTAAGCGTTCCGTTATTTGTGAGCGTTCCAGCAATTCTTATTATACTTTCATCCATAAACGCTAGCGCTGCGCCTGTGTTAATGGTTAAATTATAAAAGTTTGTGATGCCGGATATTGTAGCCGAAGCATTTGTAAATATTATATTGCTTGAACTAGCGTTGAACGTTCCTCCAGAATTAGTCCATGCACCATTTATGGTAAGCTGTTCGTTTGAAACTGCATTTAAAACTCCAGCAGTTTCCATGGTAATAGTATTTATCTCAGCTGAAGCGGGAAGAGTTGGAGAAAAATTAGTTGTTGTTGCATCGGGAATAATGATGTAGGATGTGGAAGAGGGCGTACCGGTTGGAGTCCAGTTTTCAATGGTAGCCCAAGCAGTACTTTGTGAGCCATTCCATGTGTAAAGACCTAACTCAGATTTTGCCAATGTATTTTCTAGCTGCCCAAAACTTGTGGGAAAATAGTTAATGTCAACATTAGCAATTGCAACCCAATTATCGGCATCATCAGAGCCTGACCGACCCCACTCGTATACCCCAATGGGTTGTTGTGGGTCAACGCCATAAGTAAAATGCACCAATTCGTTTTCAATATTTCCATTAAGTTCAGTATCGAGATAATGAGTTGAAATGGTTGCATTGCAATTGACCCCACCATTTTGAATAAAATCGTAAATTCTGTTTATGGCCGAGAGTTTCCACGATGGTGGTGCGCCAATGCTCACTTTAGCATTTATTTCCGTTGGGTATGTTCCCCCTTCTACAAAAACTATTCTAGTAAATTGATTACCGAAGGTGTATTGAGTATTGGCTACAAAGGATGTGCGTTTAATAATCCCCGTTACATCACCTATTCCAATTGTGGTAGCATTGGCTCCCATGGTTAGGGTTGTAACTGCAACACCATCCCACATATCGAGGCTACCCTTTGTGGACGATGGATTTGCGCTTTCCAGGTTAAGAATTCCGTTTATGGTAAAATTGCCATTCGAAGTTATGCCCTCAGCTACGTTAGCTGTAAAATTATTTACTGCTCCTGTAAACGCATTAGCAGGAAGCGTAACCGCTGTTGTGTTGGTAAATTCTATTGTTGCATAGGCATCACTTGCATCAATAGTACCAGTTGTAAAGGTCGGCGAAACACCTGCCAAGGTTAATGTGTTGGAAGCAATAGTAAACGTTCCGTTAATCAAATTCATCAATCCATTAACAGTCATGTTTTGATTACCCAGGGTAATGCCACCAGCATTATTTATAGTAAGATTGTTGATTGATGGGTCTGCGGTAAATAAACTATTGGGAATTGTAATGGCGCTTGTTCCACCAAAAGTTAATGACGAAAGCGAGGTTGCATTTAACAAGCCATTAGTCCTAACTAAAGCTCCATTTATGCCCAATGTTGTTGATTCAACATTCAGGTTTCCGTTAGAAAGTGTGAGCGAACCGTTTACATTTACGTCATCTAAAAGGGTAATTCCACTAGTATTGTCGATGGTTAAATTCTCAAAAGTTGTTATGGTTGTTCCACCCATCGATTGAGCAGAAGTTCCATTCATTGTTAAAGCAAACCCTGATACAGCATTAAAAATTCCACTATTGGAGAAGTTCGTTCCAATGGAGTGGTTAAAGTTTCCGGTACTAAAAGTTGTACCATTTCCAATGGTAACATTCCCGTAAAAGCTCATTGCACCTCCGGCAGTTGTTGTGGCTGTTCCCGACATAATGAAATCAACATAAACGGCTAATGGCGAAGCAGGCATTACCTTTGTTCCACTTCCGCTAAGGATAAGAGTGCCATAACCATTTGTTGCTGTGGAAGCAACTGACTGGGCTCCACCTTTATACTCAACAGTAGTTGCTCCGTTATTAGTTACTTTAAAAAAACCATTGTTGGTTAAGATTCCTGCAATTCCCAAGTATGTATTGG
>JAWLEY010000153.1:0-6929 GCA_041685855.1 Perlabentimonas sp.
TAGCTCATATGTAACGATTCACTATCCTCTCTAAAGAAGTCGTTTTCTGAGAATGTTCTTCCTTCGCTATTCCAGTTGTAATTATCCCAGTCAATATCATCAGTATTAATCTTTACTGGAGTAACAACCTGCCCACCATCAACAAAGGTGTTGAGCGAGAGGTAAAAGTTCTGATTTAAGAGCTGAAAACGAACAAACTTCCAGCGTAGTTCAAGGTTTCCGTAAGCAATACCATCGCCAACAACTCTATTGCGAACAATACCTCGTAACGATTTTCCTCCACCTAATCCTTCTGAGGTTGACCCCCTTAGTATTAGCGTTGTTAAATTTTGCTGCAGATAAAAGGGTACATTACCATACACAGTACCTTGATAACCCAGTCTGTAGGCAAATGAAAGTTTCTTCTGGATTAGCGTAAAGTATTGCCGGTGTGTTAGCGAAAACTTCACATGCTCAAAATCTTTTTCAATTCCTAAAAACGATGGTGCGTATGTAAAAACAGCTTCTGTCCATATCCCTTTGGTAGGATTTGGCTCAAAATCTCTCGTATCGTAAACTATTCCTGCTTTTAAGTATGTAGCCAAACCTCCGTTGGCCTCTTCATTCGAAATAATTCCCCAGTTAATATAATGATCGTACAAGCCTGGAATATCTGGTAGCCTATCCGGGTCATCAACATCCCTGTCTTCATTCAGGTTATCAATGTTAACGGTGCCAATATCAAAATCATAAATACCTACACCTGCTGCCCAGCCAAAGTTTTCCATTGGGAGTTTTCCTTGAAGGTCAATAGAAAAGCGGAAAAGTTCCCTGTCGTATTTATAAAAAACTCTGGATACATCCTCGCTCCATTCTGAGTTATAAACAGATTCGTAACCGTTAAACCCAAAGAAATCGTAGGTTCCATCTGTTAAGTAGCTTAGGTCTGTAGTAAAACGGATACCGGGTATTAGTTGTTTACTATCAAAAAATATTCGGTTAATTCCGCTGCCTTTAGTAAAGCGCGACCATTCAACGTAAAGGTTATGGTCAAAGTCAGGGTATCGGCTGCCATCGCCATAGTTAAAAATATTTAGTAATGCACCGTACTGAAACCCCAGGTCCGAATCGTATGCAACAACTGGCAACCCGCCAAAATTCCAACCAGATTTCACTTGCTCATCGCTTGTTTCTTCCTGAGCAATAGTACTTTTAGTAAATAGCAAGCACAGTAATAGTACAGCAATAAAAATTTTGTTCTGCATGGTTTAAGATTTTGGTTTCCCAAATGTACTATTTTTGTGTAAAGTTGATGTTAAGGATATTATAAAAATTACAAATAGTTTGTGTTATTTTGCTTTTATCATTAGTATCAAATACTTTTGGTTTCTGAAATTTTTATAAAACTATATCTTACTTTTTCAATGAAGATTATTTGTATAGGTCGCAATTACACCGACCACGCCAAGGAGATGAACTCTCCCGTGCCAGAGAATCCTGTTTTCTTCCTTAAGCCTGATACCACCTTGCTGCGTAATAATCAACCATTTTTTTATCCTGATTTTTCTAAAGAGATTCATTACGAGCTTGAGCTTGTGCTTAAAATCTGTAGGTTAGGTAGGAATATTCAAAAAAAGTTTGCCCATCGATATTATAAGGAGATTGGGCTAGGGGTTGATTTTACTGCTCGCGATTTGCAACGAAACTGCAAGGAAAAAGGATTGCCTTGGGAAATTGCCAAAGCTTTTGATGGCTCTGCTCCAATTAGCAAGTTTATAAAGAAGGAGGAATTGGGAGATATTAACAATTTGGATTTTCACCTTGAAAACAATGGCGATACAGTTCAGAAAGGGAATTCATCACAGATGATATTTGATTATGATGAGCTTATTTGTTACGTGTCGCAGTTTATAACACTTAAAATTGGAGATTTAATATTTACTGGCACCCCGGCAGGTGTAGGTTCAGTAGCCATTGGCGACAGATTGAAGGGTTATTTAGGCGACGAGCTATTGCTCGATTTTTTTGTAAAGTAGTTAACCATTACATTTCTAGTTTACTACAACCTTTTTTTATGGTTATGTTTATATCCATTAAGGGGAATAAGCAGTAGAATAGTAATATGTAAGGATATTCATTTACCAATACTAATCAATAAATTCAATTAATTATGCTCAAAAAGGTTCCCCATACTTACGTTATTGTATTTGCAATTATTGTTGTTGCTGCTATTCTAACATGGTTTATTCCTTCTGGCAAATATGTTGAGGAGAAAGTTGTGGTTGAAGGAGAGGAGAAAACCGAGATGGTTTTTTACTATTATGACAATTTACCCGATGAGCATAAAGAAAAGGTAGACCCCCATGTGCAAACCTGGCAGGTTTTTTCTGCCCTCTTCAAAGGGTTTGTTAAGCAGAGCAACATAATCATTTTTATACTAATGATAGGTGGAGCCTTCTGGATAATGAATAAAAGTAAAGCCATTGATATTGGTATTATGGTTTTTTTAAGATTTACCCGAAAACTTGAGCACAACAGGCTCATGAAATCTCTAGGTGTCGATAACATAATTATTGTCCTTATAATGATTATGTTCAGCCTATTTGGTGCCATATTCGGCATGAGTGAGGAGACCATAGCTTTCGCCATAATTCTTATTCCTTTGGCTATCTCTATGGGCTACGATTCAATTATTGGCGTATGTATGGTATATATTGCTGCACATTTAGGATTTGCCGGAGCCATTTTAAACCCATTTACCATTGGTATTGCTCAAGGACTTGCTGATATTCCATTGTTTTCAGGTATTGAGTATAGAATGTTTTCTTGGCTTATTATTAACATTATTGGTATTGCCTTTGTACTTTACTATGCACGAAGAATTCGACGTAATCCTAAAGCATCTCCAGTTTATGAAGAAGATAGTTACTGGAGACATAGGGAACAAAGCGACACTGAAAAAATTACCTATTATACTCCAACCATTGCATGGGTTGTTTATGGAATCATTTTAGCCTCATTAACAATATTCGCGTTTTTACACCCTCTAACAACCCTTGTTGTGGGTAATTCAACATTCACAATAAGTATTATTCCTGCTTTAGCTGTTGTCTTTGCATTATTAGGATTCTTTTCTCTCCGTAAATCAGTTCACTTTTTTATACTTCTTTTACTGGCATATACAATTGTGTTTTTAATTGTGGGTGTTATGGGCTATGGTTGGTATGTAATGGAGATTGCCACTCTGTTTCTTGCTATGGGCGTTGCCAGCGGTATGGCAATAAATAAATCTGCCGACGATATTGCAAAGCTATTCCTTGAGGGCGTAAAGGATATTCTCTCGGCTGCAATAATTGTAGGTTTAGCGGGTGGTATTATTGTTGTTTTGGAAGATGGTGGTATAATTGATTCCATTTTATATGGCCTGTCAAAAGCAATGGGCAATTTTGGAAATATAGCCTCAATAGGCGTAATGTACGTAATTCAAACAATAATTAATGTTGTAATTCCTTCTGGTTCTGCTAAAGCGGCTATTACCATGCCAATTATGGCCCCTTTTAGCGATTTAATAAACATTTCCCGTCAGGCAACAGTAATGGCCTTTCAGTTTGGCGATGGTTTTACTAACATGATTACGCCAACTTCAGGAGTTCTTATCGCAGTGCTTGGGGTTGCCCGCATACCTTACCATAAATGGGTTAAATGGGTTTGGCCATTAATCTTGATTATGATTATACTTGGTTTTCTGTTGCTAATCCCAACTGTTACCATGAATTTGAACGGATTTTAATACGATTGCCTTTCAAATCTACTCCTTAAACACTCTTATTTATGTGAAATAGCAAGGTGCTATTTTACTTAGGTGAATTGTTTTTTCTTTAAACCATAATCTATGTTTCACTATAGTTTATTGTAATTGTTTTCCAAAAAAATCCATTTTGTTTAAAAAAGTGTTCAAAAAAAACTTAAAAATCTTTTTCATTATAAAAATAATTGGTATAACTTGCATTGGATTTTAAAAAAAGGTAAAATCTTTATGAAATACACTTGGAAAGACAAGGTTGTTCTTGTTGTTGAAGATGATCTTTCTAGTTTAATGTTGTTGCAGACCATTCTTTCCAGAACCGGTGCGCAAGTTATTGTAGCTGAGGATGGAGAGACTGCCATAGATCTTTTTAAACAGAATCTGGGCATTGATATGGTTCTAATGGATATTCGTTTAAAGGGTGTTGATGGGCTGCAGGCTACGCAAACCATAAAAAGTATTAATCCTAATACACCAGTTATTGCACAAACAGCATGCGCTATTGTTGGCGATATGGAGAAATGTCTTAATGCTGGCTGTAACGCATACATCACCAAACCAATTGAAACTAAAACCCTTCTTGAAACAATGGACTACTACTTTCGTCGTTCAATGGCTCAGGATGTATTAGGCTCAGCAATATTTTCAAACTAGCCTGCTTAACCTAAAATCAACCTAAACCCGAAAAAAGTGATACTATATTTTTAGGTATCGCTTTTTTTATTTATTGAACTCAACTTAAACTATTAAGTTTGAGGCTTGTTTAAAAGGCATTATTCTACTGATTATTTATTATGAATTTTAAAATAACTTCTGACTTTAAGCCAACAGGCGACCAGCCTGAAGCTATAAAGCAGCTAGTAGAAGGTTTAAAGCGAGGCGATGATTATCAAACTTTGCTTGGTGTAACTGGCTCCGGTAAAACTTTTACCGTTGCTAACATGTTGGAAAATGTTAATAGGCCAGCCCTCGTGCTCAGCCACAATAAAACCTTGGCGGCACAGCTATACAGTGAGTTTAAATCCTTTTTCCCCGATAATGCGGTTGAGTATTTCGTTTCATACTATGATTACTATCAGCCCGAAGCGTATTTGCCTGTAACAGATACTTATATCGAAAAAGACCTCTCTATTAACAGCGAAATTGAGAAGCTTAGGTTGAGTACAACATCCTCTTTGCTATCGGGGCGTAAGGATGTTGTTGTTGTTTCCTCTGTATCATGTCTTTACGGTATTGGTAATCCGCAGGATTTTCATAGCAATACGGTAACCATTAAAAGAGACGAAACTATAGGTCGCAACCTTCTTCTCCGTCGTTTAGTCGATAGTCTGTATTCACGTAGTGAAATTGATTTTAAGAACGGTACATTTAGAGTTAAAGGCGACACGGTAGATGTTTTTGCTGCCTACGGCGATTTTGCGTACCGCATCATTTTCTGGGGCGACGATATTGAGGCAATTGAGAAGTTCGACCCAATGTCTGGCCAACTCATAGAGGAACTCGACGAGGCAACCATTTACCCCGCAAATATCTTCGTAACCACCCGTGAGAGGATTAATCAGGCCATAGCTAACATACAGAGAGATTTAGGAAAGCAAATTGAATTCTTTAAGGATATAGGTAAGCCGCAGGAAGCAAAACGTATTCAGCAGAGGGTTGAGTACGACCTTGAAATGATTAAGGAGCTGGGGTATTGCCCCGGAATAGAGAACTATTCGCGCTATTTCGATGGACGTGAACCGGGCACCCGCCCTTTCTGCTTGCTCGATTATTTTCCAAAAGATTTTATTACGATAGTTGATGAGAGCCATGTTACTTTACCGCAAATACGGGCCATGTATGGTGGCGACCATTCTCGTAAGCATAATCTGGTGGAGTACGGGTTTAGGCTTCCCGCTGCAATTGATAACCGACCTCTAAAATTCGATGAGTTTGAGACGTTGGTTGGACAGGTAGTATATGTTAGCGCAACTCCCGCCGATTATGAATTGGAACGTTCAGACGGTGTTGTTGTAGAGCAGGTAATTAGGCCCACAGGCCTTCTCGATCCCGTAATTGAGGTTAGGCCCAGCCTTAATCAGGTTGACGATTTGGTTGGCGAAATTAACACTCGTGCAGAGAAGGACGAGCGTATTCTGGTAACAACCCTAACAAAGCGCATGGCTGAGGAGCTGGTAAAGTACCTCGCCAAGCTAGATATCCGTTGCCGTTATATCCACTCCGATGTTGACACCATTGAGCGTGTTGAGATTATGGAGGATTTACGCAATGGTCTTTTTGATGTTTTGGTTGGTGTTAACCTGCTTCGTGAGGGGCTCGATTTACCCGAGGTATCGCTCGTAGCAATTATTGATGCCGATAAGGAAGGGTTTCTCCGTTCAGCGCGTTCGCTTACACAGACTGCAGGAAGGGCGGCCCGAAATCTTAACGGAAAGGTTATAATGTATGCCGATAAGATTACTAAGTCCATGCAATTTACCATTGATGAAACCAATCGCCGCCGCGAAAAACAGCTTAAGTATAACGAGGAAAATAATATCACCCCACAGCAGATAGTTAAAGCCCGAAAGGCAATTCTTGGTGCTGAGTACGGACGAAAATCTCCAACGGATAAGTATTATGCTGATATGCCAAAACCTGACATTGCTGCCGACCCTGTAGTTAAGTATATGAATACTGATGCTTTGGTAAAAGCCATAGCCAAAGCAAAGAAGTCAATGGAATCTGCAGCCAAGGAGCTTGATTTTATTGAGGCCGCCCGCCATCGCGACGAGATGCTAACCCTTCAAAAATTGCTGGAGGAGAAAAAGCAAGGTTGATGTAAGGTTTTTTTATATAGTTTTAAATACACCAACCTTAAAACACTAAACCCTACTTTTTTTTTCAATGCAAATAGACTATTTTCGTAGCAATTAAAACAATCAATAGTTCTTTAAACTATCATTTTTCGACTCCGACCGGATATCCCGATAGCCATCGGAGTTCAAAATGACAACGACATCAATAAAAGTAACTTAAGTCATGCTGAGCGAAGTCGAAGCATGTGTTGACATTCAGGTAGATACAAAAGTTCAGCGAACTATTAAAACAATACAACTATGGCAATACTCATAAAGAATATCAATAAGTTAGTACAGGTTGAAGA
>JAWLEY010000154.1:0-6870 GCA_041685855.1 Perlabentimonas sp.
CGTTTAACCCAGCATAAATTTTAATTACCTATTTCTTGAGATACTCCTGAAAGAGTTTCTCG
The DNA here is from genome assembly GCA_041685855.1 of Perlabentimonas sp. Lineage (GTDB taxonomy): Bacteria > Bacteroidota > Bacteroidia > Bacteroidales > Tenuifilaceae > Perlabentimonas. The sequence goes on from JAWLEY010000154.1 coordinate 63, forward strand.
AATTTTTCAATTTTTGGGAGTATCACCATCTGACAATAGGGCTGCTTCCTGTTATTATCCAAATAGTTTTGGTGCTGATCTTCGGCCTTATAAAAATTTGTGTAAGGTGTCACCTCCGTCACAATTGGATCGTTCCAAAGTCCAGCATCATCAAGCATAGACTTTACCTCATGGGCAATGCGTTTTTGCTCATTAGTATGATAGAAAATTGCAGACCTGTACTGCGTACCCACGTCAGCCCCCTGACGATTTAGCATGGTTGGATTATGCGTTTTAAAGAATACCTCTAAAATTTTTGCATAGCTAATCTCGTTCGGGTTAAAGGTAACCTGCACAACTTCTGCATGACCAGTTAATCCTGAGCAGACTTCACGGTATGTTGGGTTTGGGATTTTACCACCCGAGTATCCGGATTGCACCTCTTCAACGCCTTTTAATCTTGAGAAAATTGCCTCAACACACCAAAAGCAACCCGCTCCTAAGGTGGCTGTTTCATAATTATCTGTTTTCATCTTGTTTGTGTTTTCAATAGGCAAGGATGCCACGTTGCCATTCAGTATTAACACCCCTGCGATTAACAATAGAATTTTCATACATTACTAACTTTATACGAATAAACAGATTATTAAATAAATTGTTTGAGGCTGTTGGTGGTAATATTATACAAAAAGATTTTTAAGCACATTGCTACCGTTTAACATTAAAACAAACAAGTGTTATTACGTCAAAGGAGTTTTTATTTTTAAGTTGCTTGATAATGGATAAGGTTATTCTGAGCAAAAAATAAGGTGTCCCAAAAAAGAGACACCTTAGAACTTAGCCAGAAAAATATAATTACTTTTTAGCTTTCGCCTTCAGATTGGCTATCTCACTTTTTAAATCTTCAATTTTCTGCTCGTACTCTTTCTTTAAATTCTCCTCTTTCTGCTGCTGCTCCTTGGCCTTCCGGCTCATTTCCTCCTGTGTAGCCTGGAGTTCCTCCATATTTTGTCGCATCTCCTCTTCCTGAGCAAGCATCTCTTCGGCTTGCTGCTGAGACTGCTCTAGCAAATATTTTGTTTTCTCATTTATTCTAACAGAGAGTATTGTTGAAGCGATGCTCTGTGCAACCCTTTCAAGAAAATCGACCTCAAACTGCTCTAGTATTTTAAAGGCGGCCATCTCAATAACCCCAAGTACGGTTTCTTCGTGCATAAGCGGAACAAGTATCACGTATCGTGGGGTGGCCTTGCCCAGTCCAGATGTAATAAACACGTAATCTTCTGGCACTTCGGTTAATTGAATTGTTTCTTTCTCCATGGCGCAAGCGCCAACCAGCCCTTCACCAAAATCGACCCTTCTGTTAACAAATTTCTCTCTATCCCATGCATAGGCTGCAACCAACTCAAAATAAGGGTCATCTTTTTCCTCCTCATTTAAAAGGAACAAACCTGCTTGATTTGTGCCAATGTACTTCACCATGTTCTTAACTATTTCACTTGACAGGAGTTCAAGTTCATCATTGTTATGCCGAAGTATATCTGCAAATTTTGCTAATCCTTCGTTTATCCATGTGCGTTTCTCATCCTCAATCTTCCTTTTCTCTTCCTCTTCCTTGGCTCTCTTTAAACTATCGCGCATATCAATAAGCGACTTGCCCAATAAATCACTGTCGCCAAGGAGTTCTAAACGGCTATTTAACTGCCCTTCTCCAATATCAAGAGCGAATGAGGTTTTCTTGTTAAGCCCATCAATAGATTTATTGAAAGCCTCCGACATTTCCTGAATCTCATCGCCAGATTCAATATTTAGAGTCATCTCTTTAGATATTTCACCAAGAGACATTCTTTTCAGAGAATCTGTAATTTTTATGATTGGTCGGGTAAGGTTATTTGAAACAAAAATCAGAAGAATTATGATAACCACCAATGCTATACCTCCAACTAATAGTGAGACCAATAACGACCTGTTAGCTATAGACATAATTTGCTGGTAGGGTATGGAGATGCCAATAGACCAGTTTCTTGGAACACCATCAACGCTAACAGGCGAATAATACATGTAATGCCTACCATTATTCTCATCGTAACGTATATACGAAAATTCTTCTCCTTTCTCAATACGCTTCTGAATATTCTGTTCTTCTGAATCCTTAGGGAAAATATCATCAATATTCTTGTATATTAAATCGCTTTCGGGATGTGCAGCAACAATGCCTGTGGACGAAACAAGAAAAGCGTAACCACCCTCAACCGTTTCAACATTGTTTACAAGCTCCTGAAGAGCCGTTAGTTCAACATCAAGGCCAATGAGGCCCATGTACTTTCCCTCGATTTGAACTGGCGAAGCGATTGTTGTCATAAGCCTTGCTTCACGGCTATCGTCCTCAACATTATCCGGGTATGGTTCCCATATATCATCAACATTAGCTTGCTTAAAACCTCCGTATATATCCGGATCACCATCCATACTCCGCTCCTCCTTACTCTTAACAAGTTTATCGCCATCGCGAAGAATATACATTAAAATTCTACCGTAGTCTCCATCATATCCGGGTATGTAACCATAATACTCCCAGCTATCCCATATAATATAAACATGAGGGTTTGCTTTTATTACCGGCAGGTACATTTCAATAAAAAGATCCTGCCACAATTCAGGTGGAAGATCCTGATAAACAGTAAGCGCCTGCGAAAGCGTACGAGTTATGGAAAGATTCTTTTCAAAAAATTTCTCAATCTCACTGGCAGAGTTCTCGGCTACGAGTTCAATCTTCTCGTTTGTCTCCTTAAGTATTGTTTGACGGGAGTTAACAACTATATAACCAACTGATATAAGGTAAAAAATAATGAAAACTGAAAGGATATACAGTAGTATCTTTTTTCTAATGCTACGCTTATTTTCCATGACGTAAGGTTGTTTAAGCGATAAAAATAGGAATTTTTTTTTACTCGTCCTATATTAGGATACTTTTAATCGTACCCTAAATATTAATATAGATTTTGACTAGATGAACAAAGCAAGAAACAATAAAACCAGCATTTCTAAGTCTAATAGAGATCGTCCTCGTCGTTAAAAAAAGACTTGGCAAAATTCACCAGGTATACTTTTTCTGTAGCACGAGTAAGGGCTGTGTACAACCACCTTAAATACTCTCTGGATATCATCTCGTCGCGAAAGAAGCCTTGATCAATATAAACATGCTTCCATTGGCCACCCTGCGCTTTGTGACAAGTAACGGCATAGGCAAACTTTATTTGTAGGGCATTATTATACGGATCACTCTTAATTTTCTTTAGCCTGTTTCTATTATTCTGAATATGTGCATAGTCTTGCGATACGCTATCGAACAAAACTTTCTGTTTATCTGCTGGCAAAGCCGGCCCCTCAACCGTAAGGGTATCAAGCATAAGGGTTACATCAAACTCCTGCTGTTGATAATCGAGCATCCTTATGGTTACCTCGGCAAAACGAAAACCATGCAGCTCCTTAATTTTATGTATCCTAATCACCTCAACAACATCGCCATTAGCAATAAAATTTATGTCGGGAATATCTTCAACCCAATGATAATTATTGCGTACAACCATTACAAGGTCGCCCTGAGAGAGTTCCTCCTCTCTCCACAGAATACTGTTCCTTATTCCCTGATTATACTTATTGGCGCGCTTGTTGGAGTAGCTAATTACAATGGTTTGATCAATACCTACCTTACTATAGCTGCTTTCCAACGTCTCAACCAGATCAACCCCTGAAAGCCTAACAATATCATCAAAACCAACGGTCTGAAACTTTGGAGTCTGAATGCTATTCTCTGAGATCATTCTGCGAAGGTTGGTGGCATTGCTAAGTATTCCCGAATCGGTAGCTTGGCGAACCACCTGGTTAAGAGTAATGTCAGTAACTTCGAGCCCAAAACTCTTAAGTTCATACGAATCAAGAGCAGGACTCATATCGAGTCTTACAGGTGGTAGCTGAGCCTCGTCGCCCACTAGCATTAAGCGGCAACCCTGTCCATTGTTAACAAACTCTAATAGGTCATCAAGTAACCTTCCAGAGCCAAAAGAAGAGCCATCAACAGAATAATTATTAAGCATGGACGCTTCATCAACAATAAAAACAGTTTTGTTACCTTTATTCTTATCAAGCACAAATTGGGACATTCCTTCCTTTTGAGAATGCTTCCTATAAATCCACTTATGGATTGTAAAAGCAGGGTAGCCAGAGTATGCAGAAAGGACTTTTGCCGCTCTGCCAGTTGGGGCAAGCAATACAACCTTAATTCCATTAGAAAGTAAACTCTTTACGGTTGCAGCAATAACCGTTGTTTTTCCAGTGCCAGCATACCCCTTTAACAAGAATATATGATTTGAAAGATTTGTTGTAAAAAAATCTGAAAGAAGATCTGCTGTAACTTCCTGATTCTTGGTCAAATCAAAGCCTAATGAACGGATGAATTTCTTTTTAAATAATTCTTTTTTCACAAATTCGAAGAATTAATTGGGTTGGTTGCCTTGAAATTAATTTTATGTTTATAAATTTGCAGGCAAACTTAATCTAAATTGAGGAAAATGAAAACGGTTTTTCAAATTCTATTATTAGCTGCTGTAATTGTTCTATCGTACTTTATTTACGAAAGCGTGATGACCCCTATCCGCTTTAACAAAGAAAAGGATAAAAGGTACGAAAAAACCATTGATCGTTTAAAGGACATTAGAACAGCCCAATTGGCCTATAGGTCAGAATACGACCAATTCACAGGAAGTTTTGATACTCTAATCAACTTCGTTAAGTATGACTCGTTCCGTGTAGTAAGGCAGATTGGATCAATGGACGATTCTGCTGCTGTTGCTGAAGGATTAGTTTATAGAGATACTGTAACCCTTAGCGTGGTTGACAGTATTTTCTCAGAAGACTATCCAGTGGACTCATTGCAATATGTACCTTACACAGGTGGTAAGAAGTTTGAACTTGGTGCAGGTGTACTGGAAACAGGCTCAGGTCTTAAGGTAAAAGTTTTTGAGGCGAAAGTACACAACGATGTGCTTCTAAAGGGGCTTGATCGTCAGTTGGTGGTTAACCTTAACGATTTGAGAAACAAACTTGAAAGATATCCAGGCCTTCAGGTAGGATCGTTAACAGAAGCAACTAACCATGCAGGTAACTGGGAGTAGGATAAATTGGTAATTCATGCAAAAGTTAGAACTTTTTGACGAGACCTTTGATCCTAATCGTACCGAATCATATGAACTATCCATTCAGGTATCCCTGAATGGATTTTCATTTTGCCTAAAGGATCTAACCCGTGATTTTTTTATCGGGCTAGGCACCTGTCCTTTTGATTTGAGCACAGTTTCCTCGGACGATTGGGTACAACAGGTTTCTTTTATTGCAAATTCTTACAAATGGATGAGCAGCCCCTTTAAACGAGTTCTTTTTTGCTATGTTTCACCTTCATTCTGCCTTACTCCAAAAGAATTTTTTAGCCCAGAACATGCAAAGAACCTACTCTTAACAAGCCACCAAATTGATGAGTTGGATGAGGTTAGGTTTAATGAGAATCATGAAGGCATGGTGAGTATCTTCAGCGTTCCATCAACACTTGTTACCTCTTGGCTGAAGATACAAAGCAAATCGAGAATAATTGGCTACTGTGATTCCCCTTTAAACTTTCATCAGATTAACTTTGCCAGCGAAAGCAATCCTGTTTTAACCATATCATTCAACAGCGAGTTTGCAGTTATCACAGTATCTGCAAATCAAATTTTGCTCCATTGTGGCAGCATCAATACTTTTAACCTTGACGACACTTTGTACCATATTGTTAATATTTGCAAAACACTTGGCGTTGATACTTCTAAAACCAAGGTAATAACAATGGGCTACCATAGCAACTCAGAAACAATGGGCAGGATGATTGAAAGGTTTTTTGGAGAAGTTTCCTCCGTTAGTAAACTTCAACAAAATCACTTTAGCTACCTATTAAACAAATACAAAGGTAAATTTGCAAGCCTATTTAACCAAACACTATGCGAATAGTAAGCGGTAGCTATAAAGGAAGAGTCATTTCCCCTCCCAAAAGTTTTAGAGCCCGGCCAACTACTGACACAGCCAAGGAAGGACTATTCAATATTCTTAATAACAATTTTTATTTTGAAGATATTTCAGTGCTTGACCTTTTCTCTGGCACTGGTAGCATTAGTTTTGAATTCGCATCGCGTGGTTGCAATAGCATCCAGCTGATTGAAATAAACAGTTCACATTTCCGCTTTATTAATAGCGTTATAAATAAGTTGGGTATTGAAAGCATAAGACCAATACGTACAGATGCCTTTAAATTTTTAAAAAGTTGTAAGAATAAATTCGATATAATATTTGCAGACCCTCCTTATGATTTAAACGGCATTGAACAGATTCCTGAAATCGTTTTTTCTCGTAATCTGCTCAATAACAATGGTTGGCTTATTCTGGAACATTCAAATCATCAAAATTTTTCTGAAAATCCTCATTTCACTGAAACCAGAAAGTACGGGAATGTTAACTTTAGCCTGTTTAAAATTTAATTTTTTTCAAGAAAAGTATTGCAGATATTAAAAGAAGATTTATCTTTGCACCGTCAAAAACAGAGACACGTTCTTTTAAGACAAAATTGGTCCGGTAGTTCAGTTGGTTAGAATACGTGCCTGTCACGCACGGGGTCGCGAGTTCGAGTCTCGTCCGGACCGCAAAAGCCTCCCCACAAGGAGGCTTTTGTTATTTATAGACATTCCACAATGTACCACACATACATCATCTGGAGCCAACAATTTGACACTTTCTACAAGGGCGT
>JAWLEY010000006.1:0-28882 GCA_041685855.1 Perlabentimonas sp.
ACCTTCAAGTTGAGGTAGATACTTCTTTTATTGACCCAACATCAATACCTAATGTGTTTTCACCCAATGGCGATGGGGTTAACGATATGTTCCTTATTAAGGAGGCTGAAGAAAGCATCACATCTATCCGTAGGTTTAAAATCTCAATTATGAATAAGAACGGGAAACAGGTGTATGTTTATACTGGCAACCCTAAAGAGTGGGAAGGCTGGAACGGTAAGGTTGATGGCAATAAGGGTGATGTTGCTGAAGGGGTTTATTACTTTGTAATAGAGGCTTTAGGTTGGGATGGCCGAAGGTATAGAGGCGAAAACTATATAGGATTTCTACATCTCTTCAGGTAGATTTTTTTACTCGAAAATTCTTTTCAGATTACCGTACCTTTCTTGCAAAAAAGGAATTGACCTGAATATGTGCCCGTTACAAGACTAATGCTTCTCAAGTTTTATTCATCCTTTCATGAGTAAGCCCTTACTATTTTTATCTTAGGGTGATAAAAAAATGATAAATTGTATTTATCAAACAAAAAGGTTTCATAAATTTGATTGGGACAAAAAAACATATATTATGCTTAACGAGACTGTAACAAAATATATTGAGGATAGCATCCGAAGGAATTGGACATTTAAGGCCTTGTCTGACTATAAAGGTGATGACTTTACTTATGGTGAGGTTGCCTGTAAAATTGAAAAATTGCATCAATTCCTTGAGATTGCAGGTGTAAAACCAGGAGACAAGGTAGCGTTGTTGGGTAAGAACTCTACCCGCTGGTGTATTGTATACCTGTCTGTAGTTACTTACGGTGCAGTTATTGTACCTATTTTGCCAGATTTTAAACCGGCTGATGTTCATAAAATAGTAAACCATTCTGACGCAACTCTTCTATTCGCAGAGCAGGCTCTTTTTGATGCATTGGATTTTAATGAGATGCCTGAATTAATTGGCTCTATTAAAATTAATGGATTTACCATTCAGGCTGAACGCTCACAAAGTATTATTAACGCTTGGGAAAAGTCAGGAATTGATAAACCTATTAACACCAACCACTCCAAACCTGCTGGTTTTAGCATGCCGCAAATTGAGAACGATAAGCTGGCGGTAATTAGCTATACCTCCGGGACTACAGGTTTTGCCAAGGGTGTTATGTTGCCGCATAACAGTTTGGCTGCAAATATCAGGTATGCCCAAAAGAATATGCCGCTTAATCCGGGTGATAGAATTGTTTCCTTCTTGCCATTAGCCCATACTTTTGGCTGTGCGTTTGAATTTCTTTTCCCTTTTACGCTGGGATGCCATATTACAATACTCACAAAAACACCATCCCCACAGGTAATTGTTCAGGCTTTTCAAGAGGTAAAACCATCACTAATTCTTTCTGTACCACTAGTAATTGAAAAAATTTACAAAAAGAGGGTTCTTCCAACAACTAGCAAACCGTTAATGAAGGCCATCCTTCATATCCCTGTAATAAATAAATTAATACTAGGTAAAATTAAAGCAAAGTTGGTGGATGTGTTTGGAGCTAATTTTAGAGAACTCGTATTAGGTGGAGCCCCATTTAACAATGAAACGGAACGTTTCTTTAAAAAAATAAAATTCCCATTTACGGTAGGTTACGGCATGACAGAATGTGGTCCGCTAATTAGCTATGTGAATTGGAGAGAGAATCCAATGGGTGCTTCAGGAAGAGTGGTTGATACGCTGGATATTAAAATAGACTCACCCAGTCAAACCACTATTCCTGGTGAGATAATGGTTAAAGGTGAGAATGTGATGTATGGTTACTATAAAAATGAGGAAGCAACAAAAGAAGTTCTAGATTCTGACGGTTGGCTTCATACTGGCGACCTGGGGCTTATTGATAAGAAGGGTAACATATTTATTAAGGGGCGTATTAAGAGCATGCTCCTTGGTCCAAGTGGTAAAAACATTTACCCTGAGGAGATAGAATCTATCCTAAATAATAAGTTTGGGGTGGGTGAAACGGTAGTGGTGCAAAGAAACGATAAGCTAGTTGCTTTAATTTATCCAGATCAGGAGTACGTTCAACAGTATAAAGTTAGTGATGATGCCTTACTTAAACTTTTTGATGGTTACAAGAAAGAGATAAATGAACTTCTACCTGCTTACATGAATATTTCTCAGGTAGAAATTCAAAAGGTAGAGTTTGTTAAAACACCCAAGCGGAGCATTAAGCGTTTTCTGTATAGTTAAGCCCTTTTTCAATATAACTAGAAGGAGCGAAATTCGTTTTTAGGTAATAACCTAAAGAATTCCGCTCCTTTAAATTTTGTAGTTTTCTCCGAGATTATCTACTCTTCAACAATCTCAATTTTTTCAATTTTGTCGCCTTGTTTTATTTCATCTATAATATCAAGACCCTCGTAAACTTTCCCAAAACATGTGTGGTTTCTATCAAGATGACTCGTGTTCTCTCGGCTATGGCAAATAAAAAACTGTGAGCCACCAGTATTACGTCCAGCATGAGCCATTGATAATACTCCTTTATCGTGATACTGATTATCGCCATCAAGTTCACAATCAATTGTGTAACCTGGGCCGCCGGTACCCACTTTTCTGTCGTTCATATCTTTTGAAAAAGGGCATCCTCCCTGTATAACAAAGTTTGGTATAACTCTATGGAATGCCAAATTGTTGTAAAAACCTGATTCGGCCAGTTTAATAAAGTTTGAAACTGTGTTAGGGGCATCTTCGTGGTAAAACTTAACCTTCATCACGCCTTTTTCTGTGTGTATTTCTGCCGTTTTCATCAAAATGTTATCGTTATTAAATTAATATAAGAGGAATTATATAAGTTCTTTATGTTTGGCTACTCTGTATATTTGGTCAACAATCAAATCGGTAGGGATCGTTGCACGGTTAAACTCAAGGTCAAAAAGTTCACTATCGGGTTTGTTCCCTCTGAAAAACTCCATGAAAGTTTCCCTTCTTTTATCTGTTTCCTTAACCTTGTCAAGTGCTGCAGAGGTGGAAAGGTCAAATCGACTCTTAATAACATTCGCCCTCCAGTTAAACGGAGCCATTAACCTCACATGCAAAGATTTTTTAATATGCCTTGCAATCACACAGCCTGCTCTACCAACAATAATGGAGTGACCTTGTTCAGAGTAAGATCGAACAATTTGTGCAATGGTCCTCTTTATTTGCATATCGCTTATGTACTTATCTTTTGAGAAAATTGAGACTAAATCACCAAAAACGTTCTTCTCCTCGGCCCCAAAGATATGCGATATTTCATGAGGTTCCTTTTCGAGCGATTCTGAAGCATCGTGAAGCACCTGATGGCTAACAATAATCCATTCGTTGCGCTCGTCATTGTCATTATTCTCTTGATTTATCTTGTCTGCAAGTTTTTCAGCAATTTCGCTGCCGTAGCAACCATACTCTCTGGAAATGGTTATTACTGGCCCAAGTTCGCGCTCAACTTCTTCTTCTTCACGACGAACCCTTTCACGCATGTAATGTAGAAAAAGATTTTCCATGTTTTTTCTTTTAAAATTAAAACAAAAACTCCAATTACGGATTAATAAATCGAATCTTTTTCGTTTTTTTTAGAGCAGGCAAATAAAAAAAGCCCCCAATTAAAAACTGAGGGCTTTTTTGTATGTAACTTTATTGCAGTTCTATTCTTCTTCCGATTCTTCTTCGTAAGCCTTAAGAAGTTTCTCTTGTACATCTGCAGGAACTTGTTCGTAGCTTGAGAACTTCATGCTATAGGTTGCCCTACCGCTAGTTAACGAGGATAGTGAGGTCGAATACTTATGAAGTTCAGCAAGAGGCACTCTGGCGTTTATTCTTTCAAAACCTTTATCGCTATCCATGCCAAGTATAATTGACCTACGGTTCTGCAAATCACTCATTACATCACCCATCTTGTCGCTAGGAACAATTACTTCCACCTCGTAAACTGGTTCCATAATCTTTGGCCCCGCATTCTTAAATGCTGTTCTAAAAGCGGTCCTACCTGCAAGTTTAAATGAAATCTCATTTGAGTCTACCGGGTGCATTTTACCATCGTATATGGCAACACGAATATCCCTGGCATACGAACCGGTTAGAGGGCCTTCCTCCATTTTCTCCATTATACCTTTAAGAATTGCAGGCATAAATCGTGCATCAATAGAGCCACCAACTATACAGTTATAGAATACAAGCTTACCGCCCCATTCGAGTGGAATTTCTTCCGTTCCCCTTACGTTAACATTAATTTCTCTTCCGTTAACTTTGTACTTAACTGGCGGTGGAGCTCCCTCTACGTATGGTTCAATAACCATGTGTACCTCACCAAATTGTCCTGCACCTCCACTTTGCTTTTTATGGCGATAATCGGCCTGAGCAACTTTTGTAATCGTTTCACGGTAAGGGATTCTAGGTGGCAAGAACTCAACATCAATCTTATAAAGATTAAGAAGCTGCCACTTTAATATATTTAGATGATGCTCTCCTTGTCCGTATAGAATAATCTGCTTAAGTTCCTTTGAATACTCAATTTCAATGGTTGGGTCTTCCTGATGTGCCCTGTTAAGGTACTCGCCCAATTTTTCTGTATCAGACTCATTTTTGGCTTTTACCGCAGTCCTGTACTTTGCATTTGGGAATGTAAGTGGCTCAAAAGAGATTGATTTGCCAGGAGCACAGAGTGTGTGGTTTGTTTTGGTATTTTTTAGTTTAACTGCAGCACCAATATCGCCTGCGCAGAGTTCTGTAACTTTCGTTCTGTTCTTCCCTGCTACAACAAAAAGTTGCGATAATCTCTCTTTACCGTCATTCTTAGTATTAATTAGATCTTGTCCCTCAGCAACCTTTCCTGACATTACCTTGAAGTAGTTAATCTCTCCAATATGAGACTCTACTGCAGTTTTAAAAACAAACAGAGAAGTTGGATCGTTAACATCGCATTTTATTTCTTTACCATCTGCATCTTTAACTGGGGGCAACTGGTTAGGAGCGGGGCATACATTAATAATAAACTCCATTAGTCTTTTTACCCCAATACTCCTTTTTGCTGAGATACAAAATACAGGGAAAAGCCCTCTTTCAATTAATCCGGTTTGAATACCAGCGCGCATCTCATCCTCTGACAAGGTGCCTTGATCAAAGAATTTCTCCATTAAAGCTTCATCATTTTCCGCTGCCGATTCTATCAGGGCATTTTGCATTTCTTCAGCTTTAGGTAATTCTTCGGCTGGTATGTCAAGTTCTTCACGCTCACCAGTATCCCCTTTAAAACGATACATCTTCATCTTTAGCACATCAATAATTGAGCTAAAGTCAGCACCCTGATCAACGGGATATTGAACAACAGCAACTTTGGAGCCGTAGCTTACTTTTAAAGATTCTATGGTTTGGTCAAAGTTTGCCTTGTCATGATCCAGATGGTTAATTGCGAAAATAATGGGCTTGTTTAACTTCTCGGCGTGACGCCCAAAAATTTCAGTACCCACTTCCATGCCATACTGAGCATTAATCACCATGACGCCGTAGTCAGCCGTGTGTAACGATGATACTACAGCACCTACAAAGTCATCAGAGCCTGGTGTGTCTATCACATTAAGCTTAGAGTCCATAAATTCAGTATGCAGCACAGTTGAGAAGATTGAACGTTCGTTCTGTTGCTCAATCTCTGAGTAGTCTGAAACTGTACTCTTTGCTTCTATTGTTCCTTTACGGTCAATAACTTTTCCCTCAAACATCATGCTCTCGGCAAGGATTGTTTTCCCTGAACCTGTGTTACCCAGTAGGGCAATGTTTCTAATTTGTTCTGATTGATAAGTTTTCATGCAACTTGCTTTACTGCTTGTTCAACAATATTTTGACTAGTATGAATACAATATTTTATCACCTTTTATAAAATAAAAGTTCCCAAAAATACTAAAATTTTGGTTATTCCAAATAATATTAGGAATGTTGAAGACTTTTTAAATATAATGTTGTAAAACAAGCATGGAATTATACAAAATCCTAACTATCAAATTTATCTAATAAAATAAAAGAGACCATGCCCTTTGGATTTTAAAAATTAAGTCCATATCTTTGCGCCCGCATTTTGGGAGGCTAAAAAAGCTTTTCCTTTCTTTTTTTTGTGACAAAAAGTTTTGATGTTCAATAAAAAAGAATACCTTTGCAGCCCATTTTGCACAAAATTATTTATTAAACTAAAGTGTATATATGCCTACTATTCAGCAATTAGTAAAAAAGGGGAGGACCAAGTTGATTGAGAAGAGCAAGTCTCCAGCTCTCGATTCTTGTCCTCAGCGCCGAGGTGTGTGTGTACGTGTTTACACTACCACTCCGAAAAAGCCAAATTCGGCTATGCGTAAGGTTGCCAGGGTTAGGCTTACCAACGGTAAGGAGGTAAATGCTTACATCCCAGGCGAAGGTCACAACCTTCAGGAGCACTCCATAGTGCTTATTCGTGGTGGTAGGGTAAAGGACCTACCCGGTGTTCGTTACCATTTGATTAGGGGTACACTTGATGCATCTGGAGTTGAAGGTCGCAACCAGCGCCGCTCCAAGTATGGTACCAAGAGACCTAAGAAGAAAAGTTAATTAACATTTACACAGTAAGGTAAAAATGAGAAAATCAAAACCAAAAAAGAGGATACTTCTTCCCGACCCAAAATTCCACGATGTGGAGGTCACCCGTTTTGTTAATAATCTTATGAAAAGCGGAAAGAAGAGTATCGCATTCAACATCTTTTATAGCGCGCTCGATATAGTAGCAGCAAAGATGAAGGATGCAGAGAAGAGCCCTCTTGAAATATGGAAGAAGGCCTTAGAGAACATCACACCGCAAGTTGAGGTGAAAAGCCGTAGGGTTGGTGGTGCTACTTTTCAAGTTCCAATGGAAGTTCGCCCCGATCGTAAGGTTTCAATATCAATGAAGAACATGATATTGTTTTCACGCAAGCGTTCAGGAAAAGGAATGGGAGAGAAGCTTGCAGCCGAGATAATGGCAGCCTACAACGAGGAAGGTGCAGCATTCAAGCGTAAAGAGGATATGCACAGAATGGCTGATGCAAACAAAGCCTTTGCCCATTTCAGGTTTTAATATATAATTACATTAGAAATTTTTTATAAGAGAGGCAAGATAATTAAATGAGCAGAGATTTAAGGTTTACCCGTAATATTGGCATAATGGCTCACATCGATGCTGGTAAAACAACCACCACCGAGAGGGTACTTTTCTATACGGGAAAAACACATAAAATTGGGGAGACCCATGATGGGGCTGCTACCATGGACTGGATGGTTCAGGAGCAGGAGAGGGGGATTACAATCACTTCTGCAGCAACTACAGCTTTCTGGAATTATGACGACAAGCAGTATCAGGTTAATATTATTGATACTCCTGGTCACGTAGATTTTACAGTTGAAGTTGAACGTTCGTTAAGAGTACTAGATGGCGCTGTTGCCGTTTTTTGTGCTGTTGGTGGAGTAGAGCCACAGAGTGAAACGGTTTGGCGTCAAGCAGATAAATATAAGGTGCCAAGATTGGCATTTATTAATAAGATGGATAGGTCAGGTGCTGACTTTTATACGGTAGTTTCCCAAATAAAAGAGAGGTTAGGCGCACAGCCCATACCTTTGCAGTTACCCATAGGTTCTGAAGATTCTTTTGTAGGCCTAGTTGACCTAATTGAGAAAAAAGCGGTGGTTTGGTATGACGATCCAAAAACTAAAACCACTGAGTATAAAATCGAGGATGTGCCAGCGGAAATGGAGGATGATGTGAATGAGTGGCGCGAAAAGCTTATCGAAGCCGTGGCTGAATACAACGACGATTTGCTAGAGCGTTTCTTTGACGATCCAGATTCCATTACCAAGGACGAAATTCTCGAAACCATCCGCAAGGCAACAATCGATTTATCAATTGTACCAGTGCTTTGTGGTGCTGCCTTTAAAAATAAAGGTGTTCAGCGTCTTCTAGACGCAGTGGTGACCTACATGCCTAGCCCACTTGATGTTGGTGCAGTGCATGGAATGCACCCCGATTCGGAAAAAGAGCTTACCAGAAATCCCGATTCTAAGGAGCCCTTTAGTGGGCTGGCTTTTAAAATTGCTACCGACCCATTCGTTGGCCGTTTAGCATTTGTTAGGATATATTCTGGACAGCTAAAAAGCGGCAGTTACATTTACAACCCACGAAGCGGAAAAAAAGAGCGCATAAGCAGACTGTATCAGATGCATGCAAACAAGCAGAAT
Organism: Perlabentimonas sp.; assembly: GCA_041685855.1. Taxonomy (GTDB): domain Bacteria; phylum Bacteroidota; class Bacteroidia; order Bacteroidales; family Tenuifilaceae; genus Perlabentimonas. The sequence continues at coordinate 8,227 of JAWLEY010000006.1, forward strand.
GCTATTGATGTATGCGATGCAGGCGATATTTGTGCTGCCGTTGGGTTTAAAGATTTAAGAACTGGCGACACGCTATGTGATGAGAAGCATCCCATAGCACTCGAATCGATGACCTTCCCAGAACCTGTAATCGGATTAGCTGTTGAACCAAAAACTCAGCAGGATCTTGATAAGCTTGGGGTTGCACTAAACAAGCTATCAGAAGAGGATCCAACATTCCGGGTTCAAACTGACGAGGAGAGCGGTCAAACCGTAATTAGCGGTATGGGCGAACTTCATCTTGAAATTATTGTAGACAGATTGAGGAGAGAGTTCAAGGTAGATATTAACAAAGGAGCTCCTCAGGTGGCTTATAGAGAAGCCATCACCAAAACAGTTGAACATCGAGAGGTGTTCAAGAAACAATCAGGGGGTAGAGGTAAATTTGCCGATATTATCGTTGAAATTGGACCAGCCGACGAGGGCGTTTCTGGCCTGCAGTTTGTTGATAAGGTTAAAGGCGGTAATGTACCCAAAGAGTTCATACCTTCAGTGGAAAAAGGCTTTGGTTTAGCCATGAAGAATGGCGCCCTTGCTGGATTTGCATTACCCAACCTTAAGGTTACACTTAAGGATGGATCATTCCACGCGGTGGACTCTGATTCTCTTTCTTTTGAGATTGCGGCGCGTCAAGCATTTCGTCATGCTGCTGAAAAAGCCGGACCTGTATTGTTAGAACCAATTATGACCGTTGAGGTTGTTACTCCTGAAGAGTATATGGGAGAAGTAATTGGCGATTTCAATAAAAGGCGCGGTCAGATTCTCGGCATGGAGTCAAGAGGCGGCGCTCGCGTAATTAAAGCAAAGGTTCCATTATCCGAGCAATTTGGATATGTTACCGTACTACGGACGCTCACTTCTGGTAGAGCTACCTCATCAATGGAGTTTTCTCACTATGATGAGGTTCCTGCTCAAATTGCGAAAGAAGTTGTAGAAAAGTCCAGTGGTAAAATAGTTAAAGAAGTCGATTAATCATTTACCATTTGTTGTAAAATGAGCCAAAAGATCAGAATAAAGCTGAAATCTTACGATCACAATCTTGTGGACAAATCGGCAGAGAAGATCGTGAAAACTGTTAAATCAACAGGAGCAGTAGTTAATGGGCCAATACCCCTTCCTACGCACAAGCGTATCTTTACTGTGAATCGTTCACCATTTGTGAATAAGAAATCGAGGGAGCAGTTTCAACTTAGCTCCTTCAAGAGACTACTCGACATCTACAGCTCCACACCCAAAACTATCGATGCTCTTATGAAGCTCGAGTTGCCAAGTGGAGTCGAAGTAGAAATTAAAGTATGAGTGTGACTAACTAATTAGTTTATTACAATGTCAGGAATTATTGGAAAAAAAATAGGAATGACCTCTGTATTCAGTGCCGATGGTAAAAATGTACCATGCACTGTAATCGAGGCTGGTCCCTGCGTTGTTACACAGGTGAGAACAGAAGAGAAAGACGGATATTCCGCCCTTCAACTTGCCTTTGACGATAAAAAGGAGAAGCATACCAGCAAACCTATGTTTGGTCATTTCCAGAAAGCGAAAACTGCTCCCAAGCGAAGGGTAGCTGAATTCAAAAACTGGAAAGAAGAGTACCAGCTAGGAGACATCATTACCTCAGAGATTTTCTTGGAAGATAGGTGGATCGATGTAACTGGAATAACCAAAGGTAAAGGTTTTCAGGGGGTTGTTAAACGTTATGGATTTAGTGGTGTTGGTGACCAAACACATGGTCAGCACAACAGACTAAGAGCCCCAGGTTCTTTGGGAGCAAGTTCATACCCCAGTAGAGTGTTCAAGGGAATGCGCATGGCCGGTAGAACCGGTGGCAAATCGGTTAAGGTAATTAACCTTCGCTTAGTGAAAGTGATCCCCGAGAACAACCTGCTTATCGTAAAAGGATCCATACCAGGTCCCAAAGGTTCATATTTAATCATTGAGAAGTAATGGAAATCAACGTACTTAATAGAACAGGACAGGATACCGGGCGAAAAGTTGAGCTCAATGATAATATTTTTGGTATCCAACCAAACGATCACGCCATTTATCTCGACGTTAAGCAGTACTTAGCCAATCAAAGGCAAGGAACACACAAGTCGAAAGAGCGTGCCGAAATTGCTGGAAGTACTCGTAAAATTAAGAGGCAGAAAGGAACTGGAACAGCAAGAGCGGGCTCCATTAAGTCCCCACTTTTTCGTGGAGGAGGTAGAGTTTTTGGACCAACTCCGCGCGACTATAGCTTTAAACTAAATAAAAAGTTGAAGCAACTAGCTCGTAAAAGTGCTCTAGCTTACAAGGCCAAGGACAGTAAAATACTTGTCTTAGAAGACATCAACTTTGATGCTCCAAAAACTAAGGACATGGTTAATATCTGTAAAAGCCTTAATCTATTTGATAAAAAGTCTGTATTTGTGCTGAGCGAACCAAATAAAAATATATATTTGTCGTCCAGAAACTTACAGAAACAGAAAATTGTATCTGCCTCTAGTTTAAATACATACGAGATTATGAATGCGGGTACTTTAGTATTACTCGAGAGTTCAATCGATGTTTTAAACAAGATGTTTAAAATTGCATAACCCCTGTAGCCATGAATATTATTATTAAACCCGTGGTAACCGAAAAGATGGAAAAGCTTGGCGAAAAGATAAATCAGTATGGATTTATCGTTGACAAGAGCGCCAATCGGTTACAGGTAAAGCAAGCCGTGGAAGAAATGTACGGTGTTACTGTAAAAGCAGTAAATACCATGCGTTATGGTGGGAAACGTAAATCGCGCTATACCCGCACTGGTATCATTGCAGGAAAAACCAGTAGCTTTAAAAAAGCTATTGTTACGTTAAACGAAGGTGAACAGATTGATTTTTTTAGCAACATTTAAATAAAATGGCTGTAAGAAAACTAAAACCTGTTACCCCAGGTCAAAGACATAAAATTATAGGTGTATTTAATGACATTACAACTACTACACCTGAGAAATCGTTGTTAGCCCCAATCAAGAAAAGCGGTGGAAGGAATAATTCCGGAAAAATGACCATTCGCTATAGAGGAGGAGGGCATAAACGTCGTTACAGGTTGATAGACTTTGCGCGCGATCGCGACGGAGTGGCTGCTGTTGTGAAAACAATTGAGTACGATCCCAATCGTACCGCACGCATAGCGTTGGTTGTATATGCCGATGGCGAAAAACGCTATATCATCGCACCCGCTGGCCTCAAGGTAGGTCAGACCATTATGTCGGGTAAAGGAGTTGCCCCTGAATTAGGCAACACATTGTACTTATCAGAGGTACCCCTTGGTACAATTGTTCATAACATTGAACTTAAGCCAGGGCAAGGTGGAATTATGGCACGCAGTGCAGGATCCTACGCGCAGCTTTTAGCTCGTGAAGGAAAGTACGCTGTTCTAAAACTCCCTAGCAGTGAGATTAGAATGGTACTTACCACTTGCAAAGCAACAGTTGGTGCTGTGTCAAATTCAGACCATGCTCTAGAGCGCTCAGGTAAAGCTGGACGTTCGCGCTGGTTAGGTCGTAGACCAAGAGTTCGTGGTGTAGTTATGAACCCAGTCGATCACCCAATGGGTGGTGGTGAAGGACGTGCCAGTGGAGGCCATCCTCGATCACGCAATGGAATACCTGCTAAGGGATACAAAACTCGTTCGAATAAAAAGCAATCGAATAAGTTTATTGTAGAACGCAGGAAAAAGTAATTTGAAAATTCATTGAACTATGAGTCGTTCACTAAAAAAAGGACCATACATAGAGTATAAATTGGATAAGCGTGTTGCAGATTTAAACGCATCCAGTAAAAAGCAGGTTGTTAAAACCTGGTCAAGAGCTTCTATGATATCACCAGACTTTGTTGGCCATACTATCGCAGTACACAATGGTAACAAATTCATTCCGGTGTATGTAACTGAGAACATGGTTGGACACAAGTTAGGAGAATTTGCTCCAACCCGCTCGTTCAGAGGTCATGCAGGAAATAAGAAGAAGTAAACAATAGATCTTAAACCAAGAAATAATGGGTGCAAGAAAACGTATCAAAGCAGAACAAATAAAGGAAGAGAAGAAGCAAAAGGCATTTGCGATTCTTCGTAATTGTCCCACTTCTCCCCGTAAAATGCGCTTGGTTGTTGATATGGTTCGCGGGAAGCAGGTGAATACTGCCCTCGACATTCTTAGGTTCACACCAAAAGAAGCTGCAGGAAGAGTTGAAAAACTCCTGCTATCTGCAGTAGCTAATTGGCAGGCAAAGAATGAGGGATCACGTATTGAGGATGCAAACCTATTTGTAAAAGAAATCTTCGTTGGTCAGGGACGTATGCTAAAACGCATTAGAACCGCCCCTCAAGGAAGAGCTCACAGAATTAGGAAACGCTCAAACCATGTAACCGTTGTACTTGACAGCGCAGTAGAAGTAACTAACGACACTCAAAATACACAGAGTTAGATGGGACAGAAAGTTAATCCAATAGGAAACAGATTAGGAATCATCAAAGGATGGGATTCTAACTGGTACGGTGGAAATGATTATGCTCAAAAAATTATTGACGATAGTAAAATTCGCGAGTATCTTAATGCAAGACTTGCTAAAGCTAGCGTTTCAAAAATTGTTATAGAGCGTACTCTTAAGCTAATCACCGTAACCGTGCATACTGCTCGTCCCGGTATTATTATCGGTAAGGGTGGACAAGAAGTTGATAAGCTGAAAGAGGAGCTAAAGAATATTACCAACAAGGAGATACAGATAAATATCTTTGAGATTAAAAGGCCAGAGTTAGATGCTACCATAGTAGCAAACAACGTTGCACGCCAGCTTGAAGGACGTATATCATTCCGTAGAGCAATTAAAATGGCCGTGGCCTCAACCATGCGTATGGGCGCAGAAGGTATTAAAGTGCAAGTTTCAGGCCGTTTAGGTGGTGCTGAAATGGCACGAACAGAGACCTACAAAGAAGGTCGGATACCTCTTCATACCCTTAGGGCTGATATTGACTATGCCCTAGCTGAAGCCCTAACCAAGGTTGGTCTTATTGGTATTAAGGTTTGGATTTGTAATGGTGAAGTGTTTGGAAAGCGCGACCTCTCGCCAAACGTTGGGAAAAGTGCTGCTGGTGCTCCACCACGTGGCAGATCTCCAAGGGGTGCTTCTCGCAAGAAAAGGAAGTAATTAATCGCATTAAACGATATTTAGGAAATGTTACAGCCAAAGAAAACAAAATTCAGAAGGCAACAAAAGGGGCGCATGAAGGGTAATGCCCAACGTGGAAACCAGCTTGCATTTGGATCCTTTGGAATCAAATCATTGGAGTCCAAATGGATTACTGGTCGCCAGATTGAAGCCGCACGTCAGGCCGTTACTCGTTACATGAAACGTGAAGGTCAGATTTGGATTCGCATTTTCCCCGATAAACCAATTACCAAAAAGCCTGCTGAAGTACGTATGGGTAAAGGTAAAGGTGCTCCCGAGGGATTTGTAGCCCCCGTTACTCCAGGTCGAATAATTATTGAGGCTGAAGGAGTACCCTACGAAGTAGCTAGAGAAGCATTAAGGCTTGCAGCCCAAAAACTTCCGGTTACAACAAAGTTTATTGTACGCCGTGATTATTCAGAAAATCCAAATTAGTTGAGATTATGAAAGCGACAGAGATAAGAGAACTGACAATAAAGGAGATAGAGGAACGTATCGAAACCTATCAGGCTCAACTGCTTAAGTTAAGAATGAACCATGCCGTTTCCCCTCTCGATAATCCTATGAAGATTAATGAGATCAAGGGTACTATTGCGCGCATGAAAACCATTCTCACCGAGCGTACTAGTCAGAAACAGTAAAGCCATCAATGAACAATGGAAAATAAACGAAATATCAGAAAAGAAAGGATTGGGAACGTGGTAAGCAATAAGATGGAGAAGTCTATTGTAGTTGCCGTTAAGCGTAAGGTTAAGCACCCAATCTATGGCAAGTTTATTAATAGAACAACCAAGTTCTATGCTCACGACGAACAGAACACTTGCAATGTTGGCGATACCGTTCGAATAATGGAAACTCGGCCCTTGAGTAAAACCAAGTGCTGGAGATTAGTAGAAATCATTGAAAGAGCTAAATAGCCATGATACAGCAAGAAAGTAGACTATCAGTAGCAGATAACAGCGGAGCCAAAGAAGTGCTTTGTATCCGTGTTCTCGGAGGAACAGGCAAACGCTACGCTCGTATTGGAGACAAAATTGTTGTAACCGTTAAGAGCGCCTTACCTAGTGGCGAAATTAAGAAAGGAACAGTTACCAAAGCCGTTGTTGTTAGAACCAACAAGGAGATTAGAAGAGCTGATGGTAGCTATATCCGTTTCGATGATAACGCCTGTGTACTTTTAAACACTCAGGGGGAAATACGCGGAACCCGTATATTCGGACCAGTTGCCAGAGAACTTCGCGATAAGTATATGAAGATAGTTTCTCTAGCCCCCGAAGTATTGTAACTTGAAAAAAATCGTTATCACGATGAATAAGAAATTACACATAAGAAAAGGGGATACAGTATTCGTGAAATCAGGCGAATACAAAGGAAAGCAAGGGAAGGTCTTAGAAGTCTTAATTAAGAAAGACCGTGCCATTGTTGAGGGCGTAAACATTATGTCCAAGCACACAAAGCCCAATGCTGCAAACCCACAGGGAGGCATCGTAAAAAAGGAAGCTCCTGTGCATATCTCAAATCTCATGCTGGTTGATCCCGCCAATGGTAATCCTACACGTATAGGACGCCGTAGAAATGAGAATGGAAAGTTAGTTCGATACGCAAAAAAATCAGGGGAGGAAATTAAGTAATGGAATATACACCAAACCTCAAGAAAAAGTATTACGATGAGATTATACCAAAGTTAACCAAAGAGTTTGGTTACACTACCGTAATGCAGGTGCCTAAACTTAAGAAGATAATCCTTAATCAAGGTGTTGGTCAGGCTGTTGCAGATAAAAAAGTTATCGAGACAGCCCAAGAAGAACTTACACAGATTGCAGGCCAAAAAGCCGTGCAAACAGTATCACGCAAGGATATCTCTAACTTTAAGCTTCGTAAAGGGATGCCTATTGGCGTAAGAGTAACTCTCCGCAGGGAAAAAATGTATGAGTTTCTTGAGAGGCTTGTAAGCGTTTCACTCCCTCGAATTCGTGACTTTAAAGGAGTTAGCGAGAAATTTGATGGAAGTGGAAACTATAGCCTCGGAATCCAAGAGCACATCATTTTCCCAGAAATTGACATTGATAAGATCAATAAGATCCTTGGTGTTGAGATAACTTTTGTTACTTCATCTGATACCGACGAGGAAGCATACGCTTTGCTTCGTGAATTCGGTGTCCCTTTTAAAAATGCAAAAAAGAACTAGGATATGGCAAAAGAATCAATGAAAGCCAGAGAGGTTAAACGCGCTAAACTGGCAAAGAAATATGCAGAGAAACGCGCCAGGTTAAAAGCCGAAGGCGATTGGGAAGCACTTCAAAAGTTGCCTCGTAACGCCAATCCTATACGTCAACGAAACCGTTGCTCTGTAACAGGAAGACCAAGAGGCTTTATGCGTCAATTTGGCTTAAGCCGAATAACCTTTAGAGAATTGGCTTCAAATGGGCTTATCCCAGGTATAAAGAAAGCTAGTTGGTAAATACATTAATACAATAAACAAAATGGTTACTGACCCCATTGCAGATTACTTAACCCGAATTAGAAACGCCATTATGGCGAATCATCGGATAGTAGAGATACCCGCTTCAAACGTTAAGAAGGATATGACAAAGATCCTTTTTGATAAAGGATATATCCTTAACTATAAATTCGAAGAGGATAATAAGCAGGGTATAATTAAAATTGCGTTAAAATATCACCCAGAAAGCAAAAAGAATGCAATAAAGCATCTTGAGCGTGTAAGTCGTCCTGGACTAAGAAGGTACGTTGGTGCAGATAGCCTGCCTAGAGTACTTAATGGTTTAGGTGTTGCTATTCTTTCTACTTCAAGAGGTGTTGTTAGCGACAAAGAAGCACGAAGCCAAAAAATTGGCGGAGAAGTGCTATGTTATGTTTATTAATCATTAACGACGATTACAAATGTCTAGAATTGGAAAAAAACCTGTAAACTTACCCAAAGGAGTTACAGTTACTGTGGGCTCCGATAATGTGGTAAGCGTGAAAGGCCCTCTAGGCGAATTGTCTCAGGCAGTAGACCCGGACATTAGCGTAAAGGTAGAGGGAGATTCTGTTGTCCTCACAAGGCCAACCGACCACAAACGTCATCGCTCTTTGCATGGATTATACCGTGCTCTTATTAACAATATGGCAGTTGGCGTTTCAACCGGATGGACGATACAGCAGGAGTTGGTGGGCGTTGGTTTCAAGGCCGAAGCTAAAGGACAAGTTTTGGAAATGAACCTTGGTTACTCCCACGATATTCATTTCATGTTGCCCAAGGAGGTATCAGTAGAAGCAAAAACTGAGCGAAGAAGCAACCCAATTATCACCCTTAAGAGTGCTGACAAGCAACTCCTCGGAGTTATTGCAGCAAAAATCCGCTCACTACGTAAGCCAGAACCTTACAAGGGCAAGGGTGTTAAGTTTGTAGGCGAAGTTATTCGCAAGAAGTCTGGTAAAACAGCAAGTGTATAACCTGTTAAACTGTTAAAGTAGTATGGTTCTAAAGAAACAAAAAAGAAGGCTCCAGATAAAAATGAGAATTCGCAAGAAGATCTCTGGAACACCTGAGAAACCAAGGTTGTCAGTATATAGGAGCAACAAGCAGATTAGCGTACAGGTTATCGATGACTTAAATAACGTAACCCTACTTTCTGCTTCATCAAAAGTGAAAGAGATTGCTGAAAAAGCAAAAATTACTAAAACTGAACAAGCCCGCCTTGTTGGTCAGTTAGTTGCAAAGAATGCCCAAGAGAAAGGTATATCCAACGTGGTTTTCGATCGTAATGGTTACCTTTACCACGGCAGAGTTAAAGCACTAGCAGATGCAGCAAGAGAAGGAGGACTAAAATTCTAGCAAGCAATGTCAACAAATACAAGTGTAAAGAAAGTTAAAACGGTCGATCTTGAGCTTAAAGATAGGCTAGTTTCCATTCAGCGAGTAACTAAAGTAACCAAGGGTGGTAGAAACTTCACCTTTTCTGCTATTGTTGTTGTTGGAGACGAGAATGGCATAGTAGGTTTTGGATTGGGCAAAGCTGGCGAGGTAACATCAGCTATCTCTAAAGGGATTGAAGATGCAAAGAAAAACCTTGTCAAGGTACCTATCCATAAAGGAACTATTCCTCACGAACAGATAGCAAAGTACGGAGGTGCTAAGGTATTCCTAAAACCAGCATCTCATGGTACAGGTGTTGTTGCTGGTGGTGCGATGAGAGCTGTTCTTGAGAGTGTGGGTATAACCGATGTGCTTGCTAAGTCAAAGGGATCTTCAAATCCTCACAACTTGGTAAAAGCAACCGTAGAGGCATTGCTTGAATTACGCGATGCCCATGCAGTGGCTGCTGTACGCGGGGTTGATCTTAATAAAGTGTTTAACGGATAGAAATTTAACCGATGGCAAAGATAAAGATTACACAAATTAAGAGTAAGATAGGGTCTTCCAAGCGCCAAAAAGCAACACTTGAGTCCCTTGGGATTCGACGCATGAACCACACCGTGGAGCGCGAAGACACACCCATAGTTATGGGTATGATTGATAAAATTAAACACCTTGTTCGTATAGAACAATCGTGAATTAGAAATATTCGTAAAGGTGATTAAGCTATGGAATTACATAACCTAAAACCCGCCAAAGGATCTGTTCGTAACGAGAAGCGTAAAGGACGCGGACAAGGTTCTGGCTCTGGCGGAACAGCAACAAGAGGACATAAGGGCGCAAAATCACGCTCAGGTTACTCTAAAAAAATTGGCTTTGAAGGTGGACAGATGCCACTTCAGCGCCGTTTGCCCAAGTATGGGTTTAAAAATAAATTTCGTACTGAGTACAAGGCAATAAATATTGACGTTTTACAAACACTGGCCGAAAAGCACAATGTTGAATCAGTTGATGTTCAAACCCTTATTGACAGAGGGTATGTTTCTAAGAACGATTTAGTTAAGATCCTTGGAAACGGAACGCTGAAAGCAAAACTAGAAGTTAAAGCACATGCGTTCTCTAAAAAAGCAATTGAGGCAATTGAAGCAGTGCAAGGAACAGCCGTAAAACTATAACTTGATGAAATCTTTTTTTGAAACCCTTAAGAATATCTTTAAGATCGAGGATCTACGAAATAGAATCCTCTACACTTTAGGTATTTTATTGATTTATCGATTAGGAAGTTTTGTAGTACTCCCAGGAATAGATCCAGCTCAGCTGGGTGCACTAAAGAACCAAACAGCCGATGGTATCATGGGCTTGTTGGACATGTTCTCAGGAGGTGCATTTAGTAATGCATCAATATTTGCTCTGGGAATTATGCCCTACATCTCAGCATCAATTGTGGTGCAGCTGTTAGGAATAGCTATCCCCTATTTCCAAAGATTACAGAAAGAGGGAGAAAGCGGACGCAGAAAAATCAATCAGATAACTCGTTACTTAACAGTTATCATCCTTGTTCTTCAGGCGCCTGCTTATTTAGCTAACCTAAATTCACAGCTACCAGGTTCTGCTTTTGCTTTACAAGGAGTTTACTTTACTATTTCCTCTACCATAATTCTTATTGCAGGTACGATGTTCATCATGTGGCTTGGTGAAAAGATTACCGATAAGGGAATAGGGAATGGTATATCACTAATCATTATGGTTGGTATCATTGCAAGACTTCCGTTTGCTCTTGCCGCTGAGTTTTTTCAGCGTGCAGAAGAAATGGCAGGAGGACTCGTAATGTTCCTAGTTGAGTTGATCATACTTTTTGTTGTTTTCATGTTCTGTATTTTACTTGTACAGGGTACTCGAAAGATACCAGTGCAGTATGCTAAAAGAATAGTAGGCAATAAGCAGTATGGTGGCGTAAGGCAGTATATACCTTTAAAAGTTAACTCTGCCGGTGTTATGCCAATCATCTTTGCTCAGGCGCTTATGTTTCTCCCAATGATGTTAGCAAACTTTGATTCGGAAACCACTACCGGTATTGCGGCTGCATTTTCTGATTTTACTGGTTTTTGGTATAACTTCACGTTTGCTTTACTAATCATTGCATTTACCTATTTTTATACTGCAGTAACCATCAATCCAAATCAGATGGCTGAAGACATGAAAAAGAATGGTGGTTTTATACCAGGCGTCAAGCCGGGTAGAAAAACCGTTGATTTTCTTGATACTATTATGTCAAGAATCACATTGCCAGGATCAATATTCCTAGCATTAATTGCCATTCTGCCTGCCTTTGCTATGATATTTGGAGTGAATGCTCAGTTTGCTCAATTCTTTGGAGGTACATCCCTGCTAATTCTTGTAGGTGTAGTACTTGATACATTACAACAAATTGAGAGCCACCTGTTAATGCGACACTACGATGGTTTGATGAAAACAGGTAGAATAAAAGGAAAATCTGGCGTAATTTAGATTTTCTTAAGTAAACGTTCTTTAAGTAATGCAAATTATCAAAACGGAAGAGGAGATTGAATTACTAAGGCAAAACGCCGATATTGTATCGCGCACTCTAGCTTTAGTAGCAGAGAACATCAAACCAGGAGTAACCACAAGGTTTCTCGATGGTTTAGCTGAGGAGTACATTCGTGACCAAGGGGCCGAACCCGGATTTCTTGGATATCAAGGTTTTCCTAACACGCTATGTATCTCTTTAAACGATGCAGTTGTTCATGGGATTCCGTCTGATTATAAGCTGAGAGAAGGAGACATTGTTTCGGTTGATTGCGGAACACGTTACAAAGGTTACTATGGCGATTCAGCTTATACCTTTGGAGTAGGAGAACTTAATTCGCAGGCAAAAAAATTGCTTACAGTAACCAAGGAGTCCTTGTACGAAGGGATAGAACAAGCAGTTGAAGGCTCACGATTAGGTGATATTGGATATGCTGTACAGCAACATGCAGAGAAGAACGGTTTTTCTGTAGTGAGAGAGTTAGTAGGCCATGGACTGGGAGCAAGCATGCACGAAAAACCCGAGGTTCCAAATTACGGTTCGAAGGGTAGAGGCACGAAGCTTAAATCTGGCATGGTACTATGCATTGAACCAATGGTGAATCTTGGAACGAAGCAAGTATATCAGGATAAAGATGGATGGACAATTAAAACTTACGACAACCAGCCATCAGCACACTTTGAATTAACTGTTGTAGTTCGAAAAGGTAAAGCAGAAACGTTGTCAACCTTTAAGTACATAGAAGAAGTTTACAAATTAGTTTAAAAAGTAGAATGAATTATGGCCAAACAACCTGCCATAGAAAAAGATGGAACAATCGTTGAAGCCTTGTCTAACGCAATGTTCAGAGTTGAGTTAGATAACGGGCATATTATCACTGCCCATATCTCCGGAAAAATGAGGATGCATTACATCAAAATTTTACCTGGAGATAAAGTAAAGGTGGAGATGTCGCCTTACGATTTAACGAAAGGGCGTATTACGTTCCGATACAAGTAAAATAACGGAAAATACTACTAGCGATGAAAGTAAGAGCTTCAATTAAAAAACGCAGTGCCGATTGCAAAATCGTAAAGCGTAAAGGGCGTTTATACTTGATTAACAAAAAAAATCCTAAGTTTAAACAACGCCAAGGATAAATTATTAACTTTGTACCTTAATTTTTAAGCAGATAATATGGCACGAATAGTAGGTGTTGACTTACCAAAAAACAAGCGTGGAGAAGTTGCTCTCACCTATATCTTCGGAGTAGGAAGAAGCAATGCGCGTAAAATTCTTCAAAGTGCAGGTGTTGATTCAAACACCAAGGTGAAGGACTGGACCGATGAGAATATTACCAAAATACGTAGCGTTCTTAACGAAAGCTATAAAGTTGAAGGTGAATTACGATCAAGTGTTCAGCTTAACATAAAGCGCTTAATGGACATTGGATGCTACAGGGGAATACGTCATCGTATTGGATTGCCTGTTAGAGGACAAAGCACCAAGAACAATGCAAGAACACGCAAAGGAAGGAAGAAAACCGTTGCCAACAAGAAGAAAGCGACTAAATAGATCATAGGATATGGCAAAGAAAACAGGATCATCTAAGAAAAGAGTTGTTAAAGTTGAAGCAGTTGGACAAGCACATGTTCACTCCTCGTTCAACAACATTATCGTTACCCTAACAAACAATAATGGCCAGGTTATTTCATGGTCATCAGCTGGTAAGATGGGGTTTAGGGGATCGAAGAAGAATACCCCTTACGCAGCACAGACTGCTGCTGGCGATTGCGCCAAAACTGCCTACGATTTGGGCTTACGCAAGGTGAAGGCCTATGTTAAAGGCCCTGGTTCCGGACGTGAATCAGCTATACGTACACTCCACTCAGCAGGAGTTGAAGTTACAGAGATAATTGATGTTACGCCGCTTCCACACAACGGATGTCGTCCTCCTAAGAGGCGTAGAGTGTAATTACTGGTTTGATTTATAGAAACAAAAAAAACACGAGGAATGGCAAGATATACTGGACCAACCACCAAGATTGCAAGAAAATTTGGTGAGCCCATTTTTGGCCCCGATAAAGTTCTGGAAAAGAAGAACTATCCGCCAGGAATGCATGGTATTAACAAAAAACGTAAGAAAGTTTCCGAGTACGGAATTCAGTTACAAGAGAAGCAAAAAGCGAAATTCACATACGGTGTTCTTGAAAAGCAATTCGCTAACACATTCAAGAAAGCATCGCGTATGCAAGGTGTAACTGGTGAAATCCTACTTCAGATTCTTGAATCAAGGCTAGATAATGTTGTTTACAGGCTAGGTATTGCTCCAACCAGAGCTGCCGCACGTCAGTTAGTAAGCCATAGGCATATTACAGTAAACAGCAAAGTAGTTAACATCCCATCGTACAATCTTAAACCAGGCGAAATAGTTGGTGTTAGAGAAAAATCAAAATCTCTAGAAGCTATTAACGATTCGCTTGCAGCAAACAGCTATAACAAGTTCTCTTGGCTAGAGTGGGATAAAGATCAGTACATAGGTAAGTATTTAAATAATCCAGAGCGTTCCGATATCCCAGAGAATATTAAGGAGCAGCTAATTGTTGAACTATACTCCAAGTAAAATTTAAACCGAATGGCAATTCTGGCATTTCAAAAACCCGATAAGGTAATAATGCTCGATTCTACCGATACTTTCGGAAAGTTCGAGTTTCGTCCTCTTGAGCCAGGCTACGGAATGACTGTAGGCAACGCCCTAAGACGGATTCTAGTTTCATCACTTGAGGGCTACGCTATCACGTCCATTAAAATTTCAGGAGTTGATCACGAGTTTTCTGTAATCCCAGGGGTTGTAGAGGATGTTCCTGAAATCATTCTCAACCTGAAGCAAATTAGGCTGAAGCGTGTTGTTGAGGATATAGAGGATGAGAAGGTAACCGTTTCTATCTCAGGACAGAACGAGTTCAAGGCTGGATTCCTGTCAAACTTCCTAACTGGCTTTAAGGTTCTTAACCCCGACTTTGTTATCTGTAGAATGGAGCCCGACGTAAAGCTCGAAATTCAGGTAACCATAAAAAAAGGAAGAGGTTATGTTCCTGCTGAAGAGAATAAGCAGGAGGATGCTGAGTTTGGTGTAATCCCTATCGACTCTATTCATACGCCCATTAAGAATGTTAAGTATGAGATTGAGAACTATAGGGTAGAGCAAAAAACTGACTATGAGAAGTTAGTTTTTGAGATTCTAACAGACGGCAGTATTCATCCAAAGGACGCTCTTAAGGAGGCCGCAAAAATCCTCATCTATCACTTCATGCTTTTCTCTGACGAGAAAATCACACTTGATACTGATGATAAATTTGCGAACGACGAGTTTGACGAAGAAGTTCTGCACATGAGGCAGCTGCTTAAAACTAAGCTGGTAGACCTTGATCTTTCTGTAAGGGCCCTCAATTGCTTGAAGGCTGCTGATGTGGAAACACTCGGAGAACTTGTTAAATTTAACAAGAACGACCTGCTTAAGTTCAGAAACTTTGGTAAAAAGTCCTTAACCGAGCTTGAGGATCTTCTTGAGGCGATGAGCTTATCTTTCGGGATGGACATTTCTAAGTACAAACTAGACAAGGAATAATTGAGATGAGACACAATAAAAAAGGGAACAGCCTAGGACGAACAGCGTCTCACCGAAAGGCAATGATGGCAAACATGGCTGTATCTTTAATTACACATAAGCGAATTAAAACTACGCTTGCTAAAGCGAAGGCCTTAAGAACATACGTTGAGCCTTTAATTACTAAAAGTAAGAACGATACAACGCATTCCAGAAGAACAGTATTTGCTTACCTTAAAGATAAGCATGCTGTTACGGAACTCTTTAGAGAGATTTCTGTTAAGGTAGCAGAGAGGCCAGGTGGATACACCCGGATACTAAAAACTGGAACAAGGCTAGGCGACAACGCAGAGATGTGTATTATAGAATTGGTTGATTATAACCAAACCTACACAACTGAGGATAAGTCGGCTAAGCCAAAGGCTAAACGTACCAGAAGAGGTAAAAGCAAATCAACTGAAACTAGTCAGCCTAAAGAGGAGCCAAAAGCACAAGCTGAAGAGAAAGTTGATGAAGCGAAGGAGACTCCAAAAGCAGAAACAAAGGCTGAAGCATCAGATGAGGCTCCCTCAACTGAGGAGAAACCTAAGGATGATAGTAGCGAGGAAGCAAAAGAGGAGAAGTAGTAAAAAACAACTAACTTTTCAAATGCATTATAATAAGGGATTAGCTGTCTTGGCTCAATCCCTTTTTTTAGCTAATTTTATAGGAAGATTTATCACTTTAAACATATAGTAAAATGGGACAAATACTTAACGTACATGCACGTCAAATCCTCGACTCAAGAGGCAACCCAACAATAGAGGTTGATGTATTAACCGAGAGCGGTTACTTTGGCCGCGCTGCAGTACCCAGTGGCGCATCAACAGGTGTTCATGAAGCGGTTGAACTGCGAGATGGAGACAAGTCAAGATACATGGGGAAAAGTGTACTCAGAGCAGTGGAGAATGTAAACAAAACCATTGCTGAAGAAATTACAGGAATGCATGTTTTTGATCAAAGGTTGATAGATGATACCCTTATCAAACTTGATGGCTCAGAAAACAAAGCAAATCTTGGCGCTAATGCTATGCTTGGCGTATCAATGGCTGTTGCTCATGCAGCTGCCCAGTTCACTCAGCAGCCACTTTACCGTTATATTGGTGGAGTTAACGCGGCAACCTTACCTATTCCTATGATGAATATTCTGAATGGTGGTTCCCACGCAGACAATAGCATCGACTTTCAGGAATTTATGATTATGCCCATTGGAGCGCCCAACTTCTCTGAGGCCATTAGGATGGGAGCAGAGGTGTTTCATAACCTAAAGGCTGTTCTTAAGAAGCAAGGATACTCTACTAATGTTGGTGACGAGGGAGGTTTTGCACCAAACTTGAAATCAAACGAAGAAGCGATTACTGTTATACTTCAAGCAATTGAAAACGCTGGCTATCGCCCAGGTGAGGATATTTATCTTGCACTTGATCCAGCCTCATCAGAGTACTACCTACCTGAGGAGAAAGTTTACCATTTACACAAATCAACTGGAGACAAGTTAACTTCTGCTCAGATGGTTGATTACTGGAAAACATGGGTTGATAAGTACCCAATCGTTTCAATTGAGGATGGAATGGCTGAAGATGACTGGGAAGGTTGGAAAATTATGAATAAGCAACTTGGTAATAAAATACAGCTTGTCGGTGATGATTTGTTGGTAACTAATGTGAAGCGACTAAAGAGGAGTATTGAAGAGGAAGCTTGTAATAGCATATTAATCAAGGTAAACCAAATAGGTACCTTAACTGAAACTATTGATGCCGTTCGATTGGCCGACATTAACGCAATGACATCTATAATTAGCCATCGTTCTGGCGAGACTGAGGACACAACTATTGCACATTTGGCTGTTGCACTTAATACAGGTCAGATAAAAACGGGGTCAGCCTCACGTTCCGATAGGATTGCTAAATATAATCAGCTAATTAGAATTGAGGAAATGCTTGGTTCTACCGCTAAGTATTTAGGTAAAGATTTTAAGTACAGACGATAATTTAATTGTTGCAAAGAAAGGGCTAGCTCGTTGGGCATAGCCCTTTTTTTGTATATTCATGCTTTAATTGGTGAGCATTTTTTTATTAGCAATAAATCATTTCTAAAATGATTATTATTTGCAACCTAATTTACATAACGAAAAATACAACAAACTAATATAATCGGGGCTTATTATGGCATATGCAGGATTACATGAATTTGTAAAGGAACTTGAACAAAATGATTTGCTAATAAGGGTTAAAGAATTTGTTGACCCCGTTCTTGAAATAGCTGAAATAACCGATAGGTATAGCAAAATGCCAGGAGGGGGGAAGGCTTTGCTTTTTGAGAATACGGGTACTTCTTTCCCCGTGCTGACAAATATGTTTGGCTCAGATGCGAGAATAGCGCTTGCTCTGGGGGTATCAACTCCAGATGAAGCTGCCAACGATATTGACACCTTATTTAAAACCTTAACAGCGCAGAAAGGTTCATTGCTTGATAAACTCAAAATGTTGCCCACGTTGCTCAAGGTCTCCAAATGGATGCCTAAAGTAGCTTCGGGACGTGGTGAATGTCAGCAGGTTGTTAATATGGCTCCAGACCTGGATTCTCTTCCTATTCTTAAAACGTGGCCCTTTGACGGTGGCAGATTTGTTACACTTCCCATGGTTATAACAAAAGACCCAAATACAGGAATAAGGAACGTTGGAATGTATAGAATGCAAGTGTTTTCAAAAGATGTTACGGGTATGCATTGGCATAGGCATAAAACAGGAGCAAGGCACTATGCAGAGTACAAGAAGCGTGGAGAGCAAATGCCCATAGCGGTTGCATTAGGGGGCGACCCTGCTTACACTTATTCTGCTACCGCACCCTTGCCCGATAACATAGACGAATTTTTACTCGCTGGATTTTTAAGAAAGAAACAAGTTAGGTTGGTCAGAGGAATAACCGTTGACATTGACGTACCATTTAATGCCGATATTGTTATTGAAGGTTACGTTGATACTCAGGAAGATTTTGCTTGGGAGGGGCCGTTTGGAGACCATACAGGCTTCTACTCATTGGCAGATTGGTATCCAAAGTTTCATGTCACCTGTATTACCCATAAGCGTAATGCAATTTATCCGGCTACCGTTGTTGGCGTGCCCCCTATGGAGGACGTGTATTTAGCAAAGGCTACCGAAAAGATATTTCAAAGTCCAATTAAGCTCACCATGCTGCCAGAAATGGAGGATATGTACCTGCCTGAGGAAGGTGTTGCTCATAATATTGCAATTATAAAAATTAATAAAACATACCCTGGTCAGGCATACAAGGTTGCTAATGCTTTATGGGGAGCAGGCCAAATGATGTTTAACAAGATAATAATTGTGGTTGATGGTGATATTGATATTCGCAATCATTTGGAGTTGGCTAAGAAAGTTGCAAAGAACTTTAATCCTGATTCAGATATTCATTTTGGTAAAGGTCCGCTTGATGTGCTTGACCATGCTTCTGAAAAGCCTGGTATTGGTGGCAAATTGCTTATTGATGCAACAGAAAAACTCCCTGAAGAGAAAGCGGACAATGGTGCTTATCAAGATTTGATAGATTCCGAAACATTGGCAGAAATGATAAGTGCCGAGGTAAAAACGATTGAGGGATTTAGCACGCATCTAGTTGGGTTGGGACTTCCAATTATCCTTCTCTCTATTGATAAGAGGAAGGAACCAGACGTAAAAACTGTTGCAACAAAAACTCTGAAGATTCTTGGCTCCAACATCCCAAAAATTTTAATTGCAGTGGATAAGGAGGTTCCCCTTAATGATATTTCTACTGTAACATGGTACCTTTCAGGAAATATTGATGCTGCAAGGGACTGCTCGCTAATTAAAAATGATGCGGAAGAAGCATCGTGCCTCTTTATTGATGGAACCCGAAAATCATTTACAACCGATAATTTCCCACGAAATTGGCCTAATATAGTAACATCAAGCCCGGAAACTATTAGCTCTGTTGATAAAAAATGGGAGACTTTAAAATTAGGCAAGTTGCTACAATCACCCTCTAGCAGGTTTCAGTGGGAGCGTTTTATTGAAGGAGCAATTCTAAAAGATGTGTAAATATTAATAATTTTTAGTATTTTGGCTTGATATGAGAAAGCCTCACTTTTTAAGATTAGTTACGTTAGCTAGTATCCTAAAGTTCATACTTTTTACTACTAGTACTGCTTTTGCTGATGATAATGCAGTGAGGGCTGAACTTTTTGATATTGAGGCGGGGCTTTCCCAATCGGCTGTGAGTAGCTTAATGCTGGATTCTTATGGTTTTTTATGGATTGGAACTCAGGATGGTTTAAACCGTTACAATGGATATACATTTAAAGCTTACAGAAATAATCCCCTTGATAAAACCACCCTTTGCAATAATAATATAAACTCAATATGCGAGGATAACGATAAAAATTTATGGATAGGAACCTGGAATGGCCTGAGCTACTACAACAGGTCTGACAATGTCTTTAAAAACTACTTTCATGACCCAGACGATGTGAACTCTCTTAGTTCAAACCGAGTTTTTCACGTTTTTCAGGATAGTTATGGCATAGTATGGATAAAAACCCTAGAATCTCTTGACCGGTACGACCCATCAACAGATTCTTTCATTCGCTATCCCCATTTTTCTGACCCCTTCTCTTTTACAACGGAAAATAACGATTTTAAAATATTTGAGGATAGCCAGCAACGATTATGGGTAGGCACAAAGGATGGTTTGATGCTTTTTAACCGTAAGTTAGGTCTATTCAAACGTTATCATCACGATACACAAAACAGTTCCCTTAGCAGCAATAGAATTAAAGATATTCACGAGGACCACTTAGGCTATCTATGGGTTGCAACTTCAAAAGGGCTTAACAGGCTGTCGCCTGATACAGAAAATGTTAAGCGTTACTACCATAATCCAAACAATTCAAAAAGCTTATTAGATAACATTGTAAATGCAGTTTTTCAAGATACTAATGGGACACTCTGGATTGGAACAGATAAAGGGTTATGCAGTTATAATTACGATGAACAAAGTTTTATTCCTCGTAACATTTTCGTTAATGGCAATAAGCTTTACTCTACAAATGTAACCACCATTGTTGAGGATAGTTCAAATATTATTTGGTTTGGTAGCCAATCCGGGCTATTGAAACTCGATAATAAAGAGCAGAAGTTTAAACTTTATAGTAAGCGGAACGATGGTTCCAACATTTTTTCAGGTAACTCAGTTGCTTCAATACTTGAGGATAGCAAAGGAAGAACATGGGTGGGAACATGGGGTACTGGCCTACATCTTTTTAATAGGCAAACGGAGGAATCAATTGTATTTACAGAAAATCATCCAACAAATAGGATTGTCAACGATTATGTACATGCAATAATTGAAGATTC
>JAWLEY010000155.1:0-6781 GCA_041685855.1 Perlabentimonas sp.
AGCCTGGCGGTAATTGTTTTTCCGGTTGCATTGCTTGGAGCATACAATTATTATAAAGCCGGCCATGTTAATGTAAAGTACGTTTTAATTCTTGCGCTGGCATTCTTAGTGGGTAGCTATCTGGGCTCTTTAATGTCAATTAATTTGCCCGAGAAAATCTTAAAAAAAGTTTTTGGTATAGCCATCCTCCTTCTTTCGTTAAAAATGATTTTTGATAAATAGTCTTATCATGCTAAGTCAAATTAAGTCTTTAAGCCAACAGCATAACGAATATATACTTGGGCTTTTTCGTTATCTACATTCTTCCCCTGAACTTTCGTTTAAGGAGTTTAACACATCCAAGAAGATTGCTCATGAGCTGGAAACCATAGGTATACCAGTTTATAGAGTAGGCGAGGGGACAGGTGTATTAGGAATTATACAGGGAGAAAAACCAGGACCCACCATTGGCTTTAGGGCTGAGCTGGATGCACTGCCAATACAAGAGACTACCGGATTGGATTTCGCCAGTAAAAATCCCGGCGTTATGCATGCATGTGGCCACGATGTGCATATGGCAAACCTTATTGGTGCTGCAAAAGTACTTTGGGAGTTGCGTCATAACATTCATGGCTCAATACTGCTTGTTTTTCAACCGGGAGAGGAACTTTTACCTGGGGGCGCTTTGGATATTATCAGGTCCGATGTTTTTCAAAAGAACAAGCCCGATATTATGATGGGGCTCCATATTCTCCCTGAGATGAAGACTGGAGAGGTAGGGTTTAGGCCGGGACCATACATGGCCTCTGGCGATGAAATTTATTTAACCGTAAAAGGCAAAGGCGGTCATGCCGCGCTCCCTCACACACTGATAGACCCTGTAGTAATTGCTTCAAACATTGTTGTTGGTTTACAGCAGATTGTTAGCAGAAAATCTCCCTCAACAGTGCCAACCGTCCTCTCTTTTGGTAAGTTTATGGCCGATGGAGCAACCAACGTAATTCCCGATGAGGTTCATATCGAGGGCACTTTTAGAACCATGGATGAGGAATGGCGCGCTGAGGCGCATCAGGTTATCAGGGCTTTAGCTGCTGGAATTGCAAAAGCCTCGGGTGGCAATTGTATAGTGAACATTAAGCAGGGCTATCCATCAGTCTTCAATAATCCAGGCTTAACTTCCGAGGCTCAAAGGCTTGCTAAAGAGTATTTAGGTGATAAAAAGGTACTATCACTACCCATTAGAATGACAACTGACGATTTTGCGAGATATGCTTTGGAGATACCATCTGTGTACTTTCGGATTGGGGTTGGAAGTGATGAAAACTCCTCTTTACACACTAGCAATTTGAGGATAAATGAGCATGTTTTTGAGCAGTCGGTTGGACTTACTGCTTGGATTATTACTCAGCTATTGTGTAATTATCAAAATATCAAAAATATACAAAGGTAGCTTTGTGAAAGTGTGCTTAAATTTATACTCTTTATAAATACCAGAAAAAGCTGTTAATTGTTTCTCAATTTAATAATTGCTAGTATTTTTGTAGTGCATTCATGAATGAAGTTTAACTTAAAAAAACAAAAAAATGGCTTACGTAATTAATGACGATTGCACCGCTTGTGGTAGCTGCATTGACGAGTGTCCAGTTGAGGCAATATCTGAAGGTGATATTTATAAGATTGACCCTGATGTATGTACCGATTGTGGTGCTTGTGCTGATGTTTGCCCAGTTGAGGCTATTCATCCTGCATAAGAAAAATTTTTTCAATAATAAAAGTCCACTGCTTTTTGGCAGTGGACTTTTTCTTTATAGGGTATTTTTAAGCCCTATTTGTAAACCTAAACCTAAACCTAAATCCTTTTTTAATAAATTCTACTTTCCACAGGAGTTAACCCGGTACTTTTTTTAATAGTTATTGTATCATTCTATTAGCTCTGTATTTTTACTAACGAATTTTATGCCAAAAAGTTTATCTTCCTGATAACTATTTAGCTAAAGAGTTTTAATTTGTCTCTTTCCCCTTTGCTGGTGGGCGATAACATGCAGTTGTGTTCGAAAACGAACGGTGTGATTTTTCGGGACCTTAATAGCAGTTATTATAATTGCTAAAAATAATTGGAGGTGGGGCGGTGTCCAGTTGTCGGTATATTGTTAGTAGGGATTTGGTGCTTACAGGTGAATCTGTTGTGATAATGCCTAGCAAACGAGCCAGTGTTTGAGCTTCATTTGTTATTGGCTGCTTATCGAAATGTTGTTCGTTGGCAAAATTTAAGTATTTAAGCATCTTAAATGCATCGAACCAGAGGTAAAACCTTTTGTTAAAGTTTTTTGGGCTTGATGTGTTTGCGTTTATCTCATTAATTGCGTTTGCAAAGTCATTTCTTGTTAAAAAATCTCTTAAAGGAGTTGGTAAACTGGAGAGTAAGTTGTTAATATCCTTGTTTTTAGCCTTAAAAAGTGTTAGTGGGCTAATTTCCAGAAAATATTTTAGTGAAATGAATGATTCGAAGTTATAGGTATAATACGTTGTACTATCAGTTTCCAGATGCTTTGTCATGGCTCTGCCTGTACCAAATGGAACCCTGTCCGATACTCTTGGCGATGGGTAAACCGTAGTGGTATAAAGCTCTTTGAATTGGCCATGTGGAATTATTTTTTGCAAAAAGTAGAAGTCTTCGCCCGCCTTATTCTTATTCATGCCTCCAAAACGTAGGTACGCTTCGGCGCTACAGGCCATGCTTGAACCAACGGTTTGGTATGAGTGAGGATGCCCAATATACCTCCCTGCCCACATGTAGTACCTGAGGTGAAGCTCGTATTGGGCAATTCCATCGTAAATTTTTTGTTCAAAATTGTTTCCCTCAACAGGGTGTTCATATTTTATAGAGCACGCTTCGGTTTTTGGGTTCTCTTTCCATAGCTTTTCAATCTCAACCAGATAGTTCTTACTACAGGTGGCATCCGCATCGAAACAGGCAATTATTTTCATTTCGCTTTGGCTGCCTAGTAACCTCCAGGCGGCCTGGTCCATCCCAGTTTTTCTGGCAAGTCCAACACCAGCATGCTTTTTGGGGAGATTGAAGGCTTTAAGCGGTATAAATTTAAATCTTTTGTTGTTGAAAATTTGGTCTGCCTTTCTAACTAGCTCTATGCAGTGTTGAGCATTCTGCTCAATATCGGAGGGTGAATCAGCTGGGTAGTTAACCACAACTAGTACCTCTACGGCACACTCAGGTTTATGGCATTGCATAAGGGTTTCAAGCGACTGCCACAGGTTGGGCTCATTGTATGAGGGTAATACAACCGATATGCCAAGGTCGCTGTGAGGTGCATTGTCAATTTTGGGAGTGAAATCCTTATGCCGTTTAAAGTAGGAGTGAACCATCCTTGTTCGCTTTTAAATAAAAAGCCCCATTCCTCAGCAGGGTGGGGCTTTATGTGAATTTAATACGGCTATTTAATTGGATGAACGCGTTTTGGCGTAATCCTCATTTAATCCTTTCAGAACATCTTTTGTAATTTCAATTGAAGGATTCCCGTAAAGAAGTGGTCCGCCGAAGGAATGGCTAATAATTACCTGGTAGTCCTTATCCTTGTTGTACTCTTTAAGATAGTCGGTTATGCTGTGCTGAATTCTGCGTAGCATAACCTGCTCCTCTTCGGCAAATTTTTGGCGTAGCTCATCCCTGAAAAGATATAGTTCCTGCTCTTTGGCCGCCAAATCCTGTTGCATTTCCTGAGCGGTAGACCTTGTTACCAGACCTTTCTGAACTTTATCTTGAAAATCCATCATCTGTCCCTCAAATGCGCGGGTGCGACTAGTCATATCGGTTTCCATTTTTCTACCCTGCTCCTCGAGTTTCTTTTGTATATCAAAATACATGTCGTAATTCTCAAGTAGGGTATCCATGTTAACCCAGGCAATTCCAGCTTCACCGGTATAATCGCCTGTTACAATCGCACCATCCTCAATAACAACAGGTTCCTCGTTCGTTTTGCCTGTAAAATATAAGGTGTAAAGCAAGCCTATGGCTATTGCCAATACGATGTTTATTACAATTGATACGTTTTTCATTTCTCTTTTTTATTATATCGGTTTAAACCGATATCGGTTAAAAAATAGTTTATTTGCTTCAGATTAAGTGCAAATATATTGATTATCGTTTTAAAAAAAATTGTTAATCAAATTTTCTACTCAAAAAGCCCTTCATCGCGAACCAAAAGTTGAACGGCATGAAAAGGAACAATCACATACTTCTCCTTACTAAACTCAATTTCCGTTGCACTCTCTTGCAGATAAACTGCCAAATCACCAACTTGTGCCTGAAGTGGGAAGTATTTAGCATTGTTTTTGCTTTTCTGCCATGGCTCCTCAAAATCAGTTGGTGAAGGTATTGGGTAGCCTGGGCCAACTTTTACAACGTACCCACAAAGTACCTTTTGTTTTTCTTGCACGCCAGGAGGCAGTAATAGCCCCGATTTTGTACGTTTTTCAGGGTCCTTTGGCTTAATCAGTACCCTATCTCCAACTACAAGCAACTTTTCTAAATTCTTAGTATCTAGCGATAAAGACATACTGTTTGCTGTTTTGAGTTACAAAGATATATTTTTTGCTTCCTATTATTACCACGTGTCAACTACTATTTTTTTATAGAGGATTCTAATAACCTGTTTTACAAATTGTAAGCATGTTTCAAGTGTTGGATAATGCTTGCTGTTTTATAGTTCTTTAACAATTGATAATTGCTGCTATTCTTTTAATCCAAATATTAAACTGGCACTTTCCTCATAAGTGCTTTCGGGGGTTAATAGTGTTGTTGGGAACGATGATTTGTTTGGAGAATCTGGGAAATGCTGCATTTCCAGGCATATTGCGCTATGTTTATGGTAGGGTGTATTGTTGTGCCCCGCAAAACTACCATCAAGAAAGTTTCCTGTGTAAACTTGTAGTCCGGGTTGAGTGCAAAAGATGGTTAACGTGCGTCCGCTTGCTTTATGGGTAAGGGTTGTAGCAGGTTCATCCATCCTGTTATTATTCAGTACGTAGCAATGGTCAATACCCTTTGGTATTGCCGACAAATTATTGCCTATAAGTGAGGATTCAATAAAATCAAAGGGTGTGTTTTTAACTGGTATCATTTGGCCCGTTGGTATTTGGTTCTTATCAACTTCCAAGTATTTTGTAGCGTTAACCTTAAGTTTGTGATTAAGTATATCTTCTTTAAAACCTGAAAGGTTAAAGTAGCTGTGGCTGGTCAGGTTAACATGGGTTGGAGCATCCGTTTGTGCTTTAAACTTAATGTTGATTCTATTGTCATCAAGTATTGAGTAGATTACAGTAACCTGTAGATTGCCAGGGTATCCTTCCTCTAAATGCGGACTTTTGTATGATAGGATTAGGTTCCCAAAATCGTCATGCTGCTCTAGCTTGTAATCCCATAGTTTTGTGTGAAACCCATTGTTGCCACCATGAAGATGGTTGGGTCCATTGTTTATGGGTAGTGTGTATGTTTGCCCGTTAATGGTAAATCTGCCCTTTGCAATTCTGTTGGCATATCGACCAACAATTACCCCAAAATGCGGATGACCTTTTAGATAGTCGCTAAGATTCGAAAAGCCTGCGCAAATCTCATCGGGTACCCCATGTTTATCTGGCGCTTTAATGGATGTGATAATGCCCCCGTAGTTAGATATGCTTACCGAGAGCCCGTTGGAGGTTGTAAAAGTAAATAACTTGGCTTCTCTCCCATCGGGGAGTTTACCAAAAGGAATGGTGTTAATTATCATCTGTATAAATTTTGTTTACTGCTATTGCATTTACAAATATAGCAAGATAGCTACTGAGCAATGGGTGAATATGCAATTTTTTTATAAAAGCCTCTTGTCATCCCATATAATCAGCGCAAAAAATGTATTTTTGTATTACTTTCATTCATTAAAACCAAATGCCCTATGCCAAAGAAAAATGCTAGTTTAAAAGTTTTGATGATAGACGCATCAAACTCTTTTATTAAATTGAACAGGTATAGGGTGGGCGATTTTTTTGGTCCCGTTGATTTGGGAGTTCATCTTGCCCATAAGCATAACAGCCTGAATATTGGAGTTGGATTGCTTGCCGGCTCAATATTTCCTGGTTCAAACCGATTGGTGTTCACGGGCAAGTCTCCCTGTTGGCACGGCGTGTATATCTCTTCAATGGGTGGTGCTGGTTTAATTTTTGACGATTTAGGAGTTAACATGATTAGCATTGTGGGGAAAACCTATACGCCATCAATTCTATACCTTAATCGAAACCATGGCGAGGATGTGGAGTTGGAACTGCTGCCAGTGAGAAGACGTGAAGTATGGAATACTGGGAGGGGTGGCGTTTACGCTGTTATGGAAAAGGCTTTTGAGCATTTTGGCCATAGGTATGAGAATAATCCCAGGGTTCTGGCAACAGGACCAGCCTCCATGTTTACTGATTTTGGGGGAATTGCCTCGGCACCAATTCGTAAAGGTGAGGTTACTTATGTTGATACATGGGCTGGGCGTGGTGGCTTTGGCACAAAGCTCCTGCAGGAGCATGGCATAATTGGAATAATATACGGAGGAACCCACATTGATGAGGATTTCCGCGACCGTAAGGTGGCCGATGAGTGGTTTCAGGATAAGTATAACAAGAAGCTGGCTGCAAAAGATATTGAGGTTACCACTAAGTATAGGTTCGACCCAAATTTTGACACGGGTGGTACTTTTGGGGTTAACTTCGCAACGGTTCAGGAACGGATTATTGCCTTTAATTACAGGAGCATATACATGTC
>JAWLEY010000156.1:0-6763 GCA_041685855.1 Perlabentimonas sp.
GATAATGAAAAAGCCCCGATCTCTCGGGGCTTCCTTGTAGCGGGGGTAGGACTCGAACCTACGACCTTTGGGTTATGAGCCCAACGAGCTACCAACTGCTCCACCCCGCAATATATGATAAAGTATAACTTACTTTTCCTTAATTGCGGTGCAAATATAATACTTTTATCTTCAACCACAAAATTATTGGATTATTTAAATGGGTTTCATATGTTTTACCAACTCTCAAAAGTTGGCAAAACCCATCACCTCAACACAACTAATTAAAAACAAGAACCTTAAAACATGGTAGGTTATAAAACAATATTTTACCCTTTAACACTTTTTAAAACAATTGATTAGAATAATGCTACACATTATTGGTTAAGGGTTAGTCCCCAAAATAAAAAGGTGCTATATTTGCATGAATTCATTTTTGAAGTATTATGCCCAAACAAAAGTCAAAGAAAACATACATTCATAAACTTAAAAGCAAGTACAGGCTTAGTATATACAACGATCAGAATTTTGAGGAAGTTTGGTTTATGAGGTTGTCTCGCCTAAATGTTATTTCTGTTATTGGCGGATCATCCATACTACTAATCACCATTGTAACCCTACTCATTGCATTTACCCCAATAAGGGAGTTTATTCCTGGTTATCCAGACGGAACAACAAGAAGGCATATAGTGCAGAACGCCCTTAAAGCCGATAGCCTGGAACGTGAGATTCAGCAATGGAAAATTTATTTAGGCAACCTACACACCATACTTAGAGGAGAACGCCCTGTTGACAAAGAGAGCTTACCTGATACTTCCATTCGATACCAAGAAATTCAGTTCTCCCGCTCAATAGAGGACTCTCTGCTCAGGTTGCAAATTGAATCGGAAGAGCTATACAACCTATCCTTAACAGATACCCGAACAAATAACGAGAATTTAACACGGTTACACTTCTTTCCTCCTGTTAAAGGTATGGTTACAAATTCTTTTGATGCAAAAAACGGGCATTTTGGAGTTGATGTTGTTGCGCCACCAAACGAAGTAATTGTTGCCATAGCAAATGGCACAGTAACACTATCTAACTGGACACTTGAAACCGGATATGTTATTCAAATACAGCATGATGATAACCTGCTGTCTGTTTATAAGCATAACAGCAAACTGCTTAAACGTTCTGGAACCCAGGTTAAAGCAGGTGAAGCCATAGCTATCATTGGTAATTCAGGAGAACTTACAACAGGGCCTCATCTTCACTTCGAATTATGGCACAATGGCACCCCTATCGATCCTGAAAAACACGTTGTTTTTTAATTTTTTCAAACTAATGCAAGCCCCAAACTATTTGTGAAAAGAAAAATTGCAATACTAGGTTCAACAGGTTCCATTGGAACACAAACACTGAGTGTGATAGAACAGCATCCTGAACAGTTTCAGGTAGAAGTTCTAACCGCTAACAACAATGTAGACCTACTTATCGCCCAAGCTTTAAAACATAAGCCCAACTGTGTTGTTATAGGGAACAAAGAACACTATAGTAAATTGGAGCAAGCACTGAACAAAGAGGATATTAAGGTTTACGCAGGAGAGGAAGCCATTGCTCAAATTGTAGAAATGGAGACCATAGACATGGTTCTAACTGCCATGGTAGGCTACTCAGGGTTACTACCTACAATAAATGCAATAAAATCGAAAAAACCAATTGCGTTAGCAAATAAGGAAACTCTGGTGGTTGCCGGTGAACTTATCATGAAGTTGGCAATTGAAAACAACACCCCAATAATTCCTGTTGACTCAGAGCATTCTGCAATTTTCCAATGCCTTGTTGGAGAGCAGAATCCTATTGAAAAGATTATTCTTACTGCTTCAGGAGGCCCTTTTAAAAACCACACTCTTAAGCAGCTTGCTACCGTAACACGAGCAGATGCATTAAAGCATCCAAACTGGTGTATGGGCAACAAAATAACCATTGATTCAGCAACATTTATGAATAAAGGGTTTGAGGTTATTGAGGCAAAATGGCTTTTTGGGTTATCACCAGAACAGATAGAGGTTGTTGTTCATCCTCAGTCAGTTATACACTCCATGGTCCAGTTTGAGGATGGTTCAATAAAAGCGCAAATGGGACTTCCGGATATGAAACTACCTATTCAGTATGCACTTGGCTATCCTAAAAGGCTCAAATCAAACTTTCCTCGTTTCTCTTTTCTTAGCTACCCAACACTTACCTTTGAGGAGCCAGATACAGACAGGTTTCCATCCCTTGAATTTGCATGGGAAGCTATGAAAAAAGGAGGAAATATACCGTGCGTACTTAATGCAGCAAATGAAGTTGCAGTAGATGCCTTCCTGAGAGAGAAAATTAGCTTTTTAAGAATGGCTGATATTATTGAGGAAAGTATTTTAAAGGCAAGCTACATTTCAAACCCTACCTACAGTAATTATATTGATAGCGACAAGGCAACCCGAGAGTTTGCTTTGAGTTTGCTATAAATTAAAGAGAACAAATCACACAAAATAACAACAACAAAGAAATGGGAATTTTTAATCAGGTTATACAATTTTTCTTCAGCCTTTCAATACTTGTTATACTTCACGAGTTTGGGCACTACGCATTTGCCCGTATATTTAACACCAGGGTAGAAAAATTCTACCTATTCTTTAATCCATGGTTCTCTCTATACAAAGTGAAACGAGGGCATACCGAATACGGTATTGGTTGGCTTCCGCTTGGAGGCTACGTAAAAATATCAGGTATGATTGACGAGTCTATGGATACTGAGCAGGTGAAAAAGCCCATTCAACCATACGAATACAGAGCCAAGCCAGCATGGCAAAGGTTCTTAATTATTTCTGGTGGTGTTTTGGTAAACTTTATACTAGCTATTGGAATATATATAATGGTTCTTTACACTTGGGGCGAAGAGTATCTTCCTACAGATAACCTAGAGTATGGAGTAGCCTGCCACCCTCTTGCCAAGGAAATTGGTTTTAAAAATGGAGATAAAATTGTATCGGTAGATGGCGAGGAGATTGAATCGTTCTTTCAAATTGCTCCGAGCATTGTTATAGAAGGTGCCAAGGAGGTACAAGTTGAGAGGAATGGTGAAATGGAGGAGGTTTACATACATAGCAAGCACATTCCGGAACTTCTTAAAACACCCATGCTATTTGAACCCCGATTCCCACTTATAATTGACAGAGTAGCCGAGGGGTCGGCGGCAGAAGCCGCTGGGCTTAAATCAGGTGACAAACTGATGGCCATAAATGGTTACGAGGCAAAGTTTTTTGACCAGTACAAGGATACCGTAGAGGCATACAAGAGTCAGCCAGTTAACCTAACCATGAACCGTAACAACAATGAGGTAAACCTTACCGTTGATGTGCCCGAAACAGGCGTAATTGGGATATATTCAACCAGTCTTTCAAACTTTTTTGAACTTGAAAGCAAGGAGTACTCATTTTTCCAAGCCATCCCTGCAGGAGTTAAACACGGTGCTGAAATGGTATCAAACTACTTAAAACAACTAAAGCTGGTTTTCTCTCCAAAAACAAAAGCATACGAATCGGTTGGTGGATTTATAACCATTGGGAGCATCTTCCCAAAAACATGGGACTGGCAATCGTTCTGGAACCTAACCGCCTTAATATCAATTATTCTGGCCATTATGAATATGCTCCCTATTCCAGCGTTAGACGGAGGTCATATGATGTTCCTAATTTACGAGATGGTTTCCGGACGTAAACCCAGCGATAAATTTATGGAGTATGCTCAAATTGCAGGAATGTTGTTTATACTAGCGCTTGTACTTTTTGCCAACGCCAACGATGTGGCCAAACTATTTAAATAGCCAACAATATTTCAATAAAATAAAATAAGGTTGTATTTTGCAGCTGTATTAACAAACAAATTAAAGAAACTATGCTAGCATTTACTATTGCAGGTGCCTTTGGAGTATGGGAGATAGTTCTGATAGTAGCCCTAGTTCTACTAATATTTGGCGGAAAAAAGATTCCGGAATTAATGCGTGGCCTTGGTAAGGGTGTAGGTGAATTTAAAAAGGGGGTGCATGACAATGAACCAGAGGACACGAATGACTCTACCGGAGATATTCAAAAAAAATCATAAGGGCTAAATCAACATGCCAGCAACAAAGTATCGTTTTTTCACGAACCTTACTTTTCTTATCCTCCTTTTGCTATTAGGTCAGAAAGTTCTATTAGCAAAGGTTGATGTATATAGTACAAGCACCTGTCCTGTAACCGAAAAACTTGACAGTCTTAAAGAGTTTAACATATTTTCATCCCCCCAACTTGACAACGAAACATCTGGCAATCAAACTTATCCTGATTTAGTTTACGAAGTAAAGATTGCCTCGATAGATTACCTCTCTCCAATAAGTTTTGATTTTAACGAACATGTTAAGCGGTACATAGAGGTTTACACCATTGAGCGTAGAGACCAAGTATCGCAGATGCTAGGGCTAGCTGAACTCTACTTCCCTATTTTTGATGAGTTTTTAGATAAGCATCAACTACCACTAGAGTTAAAGTATTTGGCTGTGGTTGAATCGGCTCTTAATCCGCTTGCCGTTTCAAGAAGTGGTGCCGTTGGGCTATGGCAGTTCAAAATTAATTCCGGAAGAATGTTCGACCTGGAGGTTAACAGCTATATTGATGAACGGATGGACCCTTTGAAATCAACCGAAGCGGCCTGTATGTACCTCAAGTATCTTTACAGAATATTTAACGACTGGCATTTGGTTATGGCGGCGTACAATGCAGGTCCGGGTGTTGTTAGAAATGCCATTTTCAGAGCTGGAGGAGAAACCAATTTCTGGCAACTGTACGACCATCTACCCGAGGATGCTCAGAACTATGTTCCTGCATTTATTGCTGCAACTTATGTAATGCAAAATGCACAATCGCACAATATTGAGCCAACCAAGCCTGCTATAACCTATTTTAAAACCGATACTGTTCATGTAAAGAAACCCGTTTCATTCACTATTCTATCAACCGAAACAGACGTACCTGTTGATATAGTAAGATTTTTAAACCCAATTTACAGAAAGGGGCACGTGCCTGTTCTTGATAATCCTGCACCTATCCGCATTCCTTCATCAAAAGTTGAGACCTTTCTTAAAAAAGAAACGGCAATTTACGAACAGAGCCTTAACAAGGCTGATTTTCATGATATTCTGGAAAATTCCGGAAACAAAAAGAATCGTATAAAAATGGTGCACACAGTTCAATCGGGCGATTACCTGCATAAGATTGCAGTTAAATACAGATGCACTGTTGATGATATTATGGCATGGAATCCGGATGCAGATAGCAATTTAAACATTGGGCAAACGTTAACTTTATGGGTCGATCGTGCAACATTCAATGAGATACAGAGTTCTAATATTATTCCTTAATTAAGATTTTTACTTATTGCAAATCATTACAATTAGAGTTGCAATGTTATATTTCACTATTTTTTGTAACTTGTTTCGTTATTAACAAATCATAATTTTTACCCATTATGAAAAAAATTTTGTCCATACTTACCCTTACACTCTTGATAGGTTCAATTACGTCATGCGACAAAGGAACAGGAGGCAAACGAACCTTCCTGCCTAATGTAACTGGCGCAGCAGGAGAGGTTGTTGTTGTTCTTGAAAAGGACGTTTTTGAGGAACCCATAGGCAAAACCTATAGGGATATCCTTGAGGAAGAGTACCCAATGATACCCCAATCCGAACCTATGTTTAGGGTTATCATGATTCCCCCTTCGGGTTTCAGCGATATATTCAGGAGCCATAGAAATCTTGTAATTACCAAGATAAGCAAAGAGTACGAAGAGGCAAAGATTGTACGCCAGCATGACGTTTGGGCCGCTCCTCAAACAATACTTAACGTTGTTGGACCTACCTATCCGGCGGTTGAAAAAATGCTAAAGGATGAAAAAGAAAGGTTAGTACAACTTTTAGAGCAAGCAGAACGTGACAGGGTAGTGCAAAATGCCATGAAATTTGAAGCGGAAGGACTGCGTCAACTACTAAAGGAAAAGTTTGACATCTCCATGTTTTTCCCAAAAGGATACCAGCTACTGAAAGACACTACCAATTTTGTATGGATATCGTATGAGACCCCCAGTACAAGCCAGGGCGTTTTTGTGTATGAATATAAATACGACGACCCCAATACTTTCTCTAAAGAGTATTTGGTTGAAAAGAGAAATGAGTTCTTGAAGAAGTTTGTTCCGGGCCCAACAGAAGGCAGCTTTATGACAACTGCTACTGCCATACCACCCAGTTTTCAGCAATTAATGTTTAAGGGGCGGTATTTTGGGCAACTCAGAGGCCTCTGGGATGTTCATGCCCACCCAATGGGAGGACCATTTATCAGTTTAACAACAATTGATGAGGAGCGCAATCGGGTTATAACAGTAGAGGGTTACGTATTTGCCCCGCGCTTTAAAAAGCGCAAGTACGTTAGGCAGCTAGAGGCTCTCCTATACACATTAGCCATAGAGGAGAATAGTAAGAACGAGGAATAGATTAGAATCCTACAAGTTTAACATACACAAAAGGGGCCTGTTTTAACATGCCCCTTTTTGGTTTAAAATATAACTGTTCGGGTTAATTACTGTCGTCGTCGTTACATACAGCCACCTGTTTTGTGCAATGAGACACCCAATTTAAAAACAACAATGCTTTGCCTTGTTAGTAGGATTCTCTTGACCAGCATTCCCATTATAGCATGGCCCATTATCTTTGAAAAGCCAAAGTTTAGCC
>JAWLEY010000157.1:0-6705 GCA_041685855.1 Perlabentimonas sp.
ATAACAATACGAAATCGGCTTCTAATAGCATTGACTTGGTAATAAACTACAAAAAACCATTGCCCAAGCTATTGGTTACTTGCCAAAATGTTTATCTTTGGGTTAACCTAAACATACTAGCCATGGAACCTTTTACAATAAACCTAAACCAAATGGAAGAAACTAGCGGAAGATATAAGCGTTTTCTGCTAATCATAGTCGGTGTTTTTATAGTTGCATCGGCCGTTTCTTTTATTTTCTTTCACAAAGTACATAACCTTTCAGAGTGGGCTATTGGTTTCTTTGCCCTGTACCTCTTTATATTTGCATATTTTGCCTATGCTGGTCACAAGGCAAAACTATACATTGCTGCGGATGAGTTTGCCATTGAATATCAGTTTGGCTTTTTTGTAAAAACACCCAGCTCAATTATGTGGCAAGTGGTTAAAAAGGTAAGGTTAGGGCCAACATACATTACATTCATAAAACGCTCTGGAAGAGGAAAACGAATGTCACTTGGTTGGCTACCCTACACAAAAGTTATTGAAATAAAAGAGAAGATTAAAACTTTTTGCGAAGCCAAAGGAAT
Organism: Perlabentimonas sp.; assembly: GCA_041685855.1. GTDB lineage: Bacteria > Bacteroidota > Bacteroidia > Bacteroidales > Tenuifilaceae > Perlabentimonas. Next base: position 569 of record JAWLEY010000157.1, read on the forward strand.
TGATGTTGAGCTGGCCGAATTTAGCAAAGGGTAACTTATCTGCCAAACAATAATTGCCACAAGTTTCTTCTAGGATACTCCATCCGTGTTTTAAAAGTGGGGCATTCAGGCTCATCTGGTCTTTTAGCCTTAGCAGGCAGGTATTGTTCAGTATCAGCACTTTTTATGCTCTCGGGATAAAGAATCTTCTTTAACTCCTCATTATCAACTTCAGTATTTACCGCTAGGTTATTAGTTGTAGAATAGTTTATACTTGGGAGACAATAATTCTGATTATAATCAACCGGCAAGGGAGGTAAGGTTTCAATCGACGATATTTTTACGGGGCTATACTTTAATACAATTCCATGAAATAGTTGCTTAGCTTCCTCCTCATTATTGCAGCTGGTTTGCATAACTAAACGCCAGCGAATATTTGTAGAATTTAGATTTTTGTCCACGGTAAACAATGCCTCTAATCTATTTGCAAGCAACTCGTAATAATTCGTTATCCAATCCTCCTTCCTTTTAGGATATTGGGTAAAAACAATATCTATCTGTTTAGGTATTACAGTATTGCCAATTGTTAACCAGCGAATCTGCCCACTTAATAAGTATTCAGCATAACCATTATCAAGCGTAATGGTCTCACTATCTGAATACTGCATATACTTGGCAACATTAACCACTTCAACTGTACTATCAAACCAAAAAGCATTCTCTATTGGGTTATCCAGAACAGAATCTTTAAACATAACATCTGCATTCTGAGCATATAATGGTGCTATCAGAAGATGGTGGAAAACGACCAGCAGAGCAAGAAATTTCAGTTTACATTGGCTAAACATTCGACCGAATACTAAAAAAAGTTAAAAATAAGTAAAAACACCTAATTGTAACACAACTATAAAACTTATATTGCCAGCCATTTATTAGGCTGAATGATAATGTTTTGATAACTTGTAAAGTTGCACAAGATTTTTATTTTTGCAAAAAAAACATACTTTTGCACCGCCTTTTTTTGGCGTAATAGGCATTAATGTCAACAGCACAGAGTATTGGCCGAAACATTATTTCTTTATTTGGTGTTAATGATATTATGATATAACAAAAAACTTTGATTAAACTATGACATACTATCCAGAGAAAATTGCCCTTTCAACAAAATCTTTAACATTATTACGTAAAATTTTTAAAGAAAACCCGAGACTTAACGACATATACAAACACTCCGACACTTGCGATCAGGCCAAAGAAGAAATTAAACAATGGGCTCACGACATACTAAATGAAAACCCTAGTGCTGCCAGTTACTACTCAGGTAAAGAATCTGGCAGAAAAGGCTTTGAGAAATTACGTTGGCAAGATTTTGCTGCAATACGAATTCTCGATTATTTAGATAATTCTGGAAGGGAGTTCGAAAACCCCTACCGCAACGGAAAAATGACCCTGAACGACCCTTTCCATCTACTATGGCTTGGCGTAAAACATGGTTCTGGTGGTGCAAAGCCTTTGTTTTTTGAAGATATGATTCAGCTGTTTCGCCAGCTTAGCAATCAGCTTCCACAAAACATACCATCAAAGCAGAGAGTACAAGAATGGATGGATAAATGGCACGATGGCCTTGACCCACAAATCATTAAAATAAGGGATGAGAACAAGGAAAGGATTATTCGTGTATTGGTAAAAAATATTAAAAGTTGTGAGATAGGTGAAAGCCGCTACTGCTTTGACGAGGGCATGACTGAGGAGCAGAAACTTGACAAGATGAGGCAGTGGTGGAACGACCACCGGTTCCACTTGAGGTTCGCAATTCGCTCGCCCCAACTTTTGAACGAACTACTAGACTACTCCTTGGACCTTGAAACTCAAAAAATTCTTGAAAAGGCTGAAAAGAAGGGTATCCCGTTTTTCGTAAACCCATACTACCTATCATTACTTAATGCTAGAACGCCCGACTTTGCCGTTGGTTCAGATTTGGCCATCCGCCATTACGTTATTTATAGCAAATCACTCATTGACCAGTTTGGTAACATTACCGCATGGGAAAAAGAGGACCAGGTTGAACCTGGAAAACCCAACGCAGCCGGGTGGCTCCTGCCCTCAAGCCATTCTGTTCACAGAAGATATCCAGAAGTTGCCATTCTTATCCCCGACACCATGGGGAGAGCATGTGGGGGCCTATGCGTATCGTGCCAACGCATGTACGATTTTCAGAGGGGTAATCTAAACTTCAACCTTGATAAGCTTAAGCCTAACGAAACATGGAACGAGAAACTGAATAGGCTGCTTGAATACTGGGAGAACGACCCGCAACTCCGCGATATACTTATCACAGGAGGTGATGCATTAATGAGCCAGGACAAATCGTTAAAAAAGATTCTTGATGCTGTTTACGATATGGTAAAACGCAAGGTAGAAGCGAACAAGAACAGACCAGAAGGCCAGAAATTTGCGGAGATTCAGCGAATAAGGCTAGGTACGCGCCTACTCGCCTACTTGCCACAACGTGTAACTGAAGATTTGGTGACCATTTTAAGAGAGTTTAAGCAGAAAGCCTCCAAACTTGGAGTAAAACAGTTTGTAATACAAACACATTTTGAGTCTCCCATGGAGGTTACACCAGAATCAGCAATGGCTGTTCAACAACTTGTTTCTGCCGGATGGACTGTTACTAACCAGCTAGTTTTTACTTCGGCCGCATCACGCAGAGGTCATACTGCCAAACTGCGCAAGGTTCTTAACGATATTGGCGTTATTACATACTACACCTTCTCAGTTAAAGGATTTTTGGAGAACACTTTCAACTACGCTACAAACGCCAGAGCGGTACAGGAACAACTAGAGGAGAAAATTTACGGTTCAGTTCCAGAAGAATACACCGATGAGATTAAGCGTTTCCCCTTAGAAGCGGAAGATATGGTTCAGAATCTGAAGAAGCTTCGTCAGGATGCCGGCATTCCATTCCTTGCAACCGACCGCAACGTGATAAACCTGCCCGGGGTTGGCAAAAGCCTCACCTTCCGCACTATAGGCATAACACGCTGGGGAAGAAGGATTCTTGAGTTTGACCACGACCATACACGCTGGCACAGTCCAATTATCAATAAAATAGGAAAGGTTATTATCATAGAGTCGAAACCAATTGGAGAGTACCTTCACCAAATTGAAGAGATGGGTGAAGACCCAGAAGAATACCAAAGCCTTTGGGGCTACTCAATTGGAGAAACCGAACCCAGGTTACCAATATTTGAGTATCCAGCTTACAATTTTGAAACAACAGAGGATATTATAAACCTTGAGATTTAGGTTATAAAGTTACATTTAGGTATCACAAAAAGGTGGGATGATTAGAATAGTTCTCTATCATCCCACTTTTGTAGTACGATACAATCTAATTGGAATCTGTTAAGCCTGCTTGCTCTTCTATCATTCCATAACGCTTTAACTTTAGGTAAAGGGTGTTACGGCTAACTCCTAACCTACGCGACATGCTGCTTATGCTTCCCTCCATAACATTGTACGCATCCTCAATAAGCATTTTCTCATGCTCATCAACCGGTATAATGTGCTCAAGGGCACGCTGCTTGTCAAGGTAAAGATGCTTCGTTTTAAATCTTCGCTCATTCTTAAAGTTTTTAAACATCTCACCTTTAGTACGAATAATAATTTCAAGCAGTTCCTTCATCTCCTGAAAGTTATTTGGCCATTCGTAACGTTTTAAAATCAATATGAATTTTTTAGGAATTTCAAAAGGCTTCCTGCCTAACTTTTGGGAAATAATGCTCATGAAATGCTTTAAAAGCGGTGGAATATCTAACCGTCTCTCCCTAAGTGGAGGTAAGCGTAATGAATTTTTACTAAGGGCATAGAACAAATCTTTGCTAAACTCACCATTAGTAATTTTACTTTCAAGGCTACATGTACTAGCCGCAATAATTCTAACATTTACTTCGGTTGGCTTATTGGCACCTAACCTATGTACTTTGGACGATTTAATAACGTCGAGTAGCTTTGCCTGATTTGAATTGTTAAGCAAGCTAATTTCGTTTATAAAAAGTGTTCCTCCATGTGCAAATTCGAATGCTCCGGGTTTTGCTGGTCGATTTAAGTACGGTTTATACGTTTTTGTATACCCCCAAAGTTCCTCGTCAATTTGCTGGGCTGTTAAGTTAGACAGGTCAAGCCTAACAAAACTATGGCTATAACTATTACCTTCATTATGTATTGCCTGAGCAAATGTATGCTTGCCTGTATATCGCTCACCCAGAATAAGAAGAGGCTCGGAATTGTTTGCAAAAGCTTTTGCCTCTTTAACCAACCGCTTTAGGATTGGAGAAACAGCGATAATACTATTAAATGATTTTGCAGCTACATTCCCAAAATACCTGTTCGCCTGAGCTATAACATCTTTAGCGCTGGTTATGGTACAGCTAATCTCATCAACTCTACCAGATAAAAACTTTATAACCTTTAATGACAACAAATATTCTCCTTCACTAGCGGCATTATCAAAAGAAACCTCAACGTTCACTACTTCTTGCCTTTTAGTAGATAGCTGGGACAAATCATCCCACTCCTTTATGTATTTCTTTATACTCTTTGATTCTAACTCCTCACGCTCAACTTCAAATAATGAGCAAGCAGAATCATTGGCAAGGAGAATTTTACCAGCTCCATCAACAATGATATTTGCCTGTAACTGCTTAGTAAAAAAAGAAAGTTGAAAATTTTTAATCCTCTTTAAATGCTGATGCTGCTCGAGACGAACTAACTCATTTTCTATGCATTGCGCATTCTGCAATAGGATTGGCTGAGCATACATGCTGTTAAACTCGCTAGTTGCAATGGCTGCCAGCACCCCAACAAAACCATGCGATTGTGTAGATAAAGGTGTTCCCCAGCAAACCAAGCCATTAATGCCCTTTCCTTTATTCCTCTCCTCAACAAACTCAACACTGGCCTCTTCTTTAACAATTTTGGAAAGGCATACTCCTATGCTATTTGATAACTTTGGAATTCCACCCGGGAAGATGGAAAAATCTTTAAGCTTACTGAGAAGAGGTTCATTAGATTGAATGTGTAAAACACATCCCTCAGTATCAGTTAAAAGCAAAGCGAACTCTTTAAAATTAATTAGCTTCGCAACATTTTGCATTAGAGGGATGGCTGTATTAATGAGCCACTGATTAGAGAACAATCGAGATTGAATCTCGTTTGTAGTTAGTAACCTCTCGCTATAAGTTGGCATTTCATGAGATTTTTGAGCAAAAAATTGCTTAATTAGTAAATATCAGGAAGTTAATATGAAAAATAAGATTTTACTAGAATCTGTTTTACATTTGGTAAATTTATTAAAGAAATGAACTAAAGTCCAGAGTTTGCAGTTTTTTTCACAACCATAATCAATAATTGTAATAATGCAACTACACTTTGCTAGTTAACTAAGGTATAGAATGATTCTAGGCTAAATAAGGAGTATAATTTTTTTTTAGGAATTATAGAAAAAACACGACAATTAAATCTAAGAGAAACAAAGATGTTAATGCAGGTGGGCTAATTAGTGCCTGTCTTTAAAGTAAACTATTAGCGTCATTGCGAGCGTTTTTTGCAAAGCAATCTCTTGTATATTAACAGATTGCTTCGTTTATCAAAATACGCTAAACTACCAATGACAGATTTCCTATCGTCATCCGATAGTTATCGGATGCGAATCCGCTAGCCGGCGGATGAAGCAATCTATTTGAAAAGGGATTGCTTCGTCTCGTCTGTTTTCTCCAAACGAAAATAATGTTTTCGTTGCAAACATAGGATGACGGTTGTTTTTTTCTGTCATCCCCACATTATTCCCAAAATTTTTGGGTGTCCTCTCGCAATGACGAATTTAAAGACAGACACTAATTAACTTGCTTATGATAGAGTTTGAATGATTTGGCACGAATTATGCAATATGGTGATATCTTTGATGAACAATAAATGTTGTACCTTAACTAACAAGCTGAGCTATGAAAAGAATTGCATGGATAATTGTTATTCTGGCCCCATACCTATCGCAATGCCAAGATTTACCCCTGTGGGTCAACTCTCCTCCCGAATCGAGCAGTAAATACTATGCTGTTGGAGAAGGAACTTCAGTTAGCGCCGACATTTCTGAGCGG
>JAWLEY010000158.1:0-6671 GCA_041685855.1 Perlabentimonas sp.
AACCTTAAGGTAAAAGTGAATCGTCCTCGAAAAGATATCAATATGCCACGTGTTGGGATGGTTATGGAGTTACCAAAGGATTTCAATAATGTGAAGTGGTTGGGTCGTGGCCCACACGAGAACTATCGCGACCGCGCCTATGCTGCGCATTGGGGATTGTACGAAAAATCTGTTAGCGATATGGTTACGCCTTACATCAAGCCGCAAGAAAATGGTAATCGATACGATGTTGATAGGGTGATAGTATCAAATGATACTATGGGAATTGAGATTGAGGGAGATTCATTCTGCTTCAGTATTCATCCATACTCATTAAAAACCCTAACAAACGCAAGGCATACCCCAGATTTGGCAGATGCTGACAACAATTTTTTATATATCGATTTATTTCAGAATGCCCTTGGTAGTGAGAATTTCTTTTACAATTACCTTGATAAGTATATTGAGAAGGGTAGTAGTTTTGAGTTGGATTTTAGATTATCGCCAATAGAACCCGAATAAGGCTGATTGAGCAGATTTTCGCAGATAAGAAAATATGTATAAAGCAAAATCCGTTAAAATCTGCTTAAAGGCGTGCTCTGCGTTTCAACAAAAATAAAAAATTATGAAAAGACTCTATTTAATAACCCTTTTAGCACTGATATCAACAGCGCTATTGGCTCAGAACCATCAACTTTTCTCACCTGATAAGGAACTGGTGGTAAATATAAATGTTAACAATGGCTTAACCTACTCGGTTGAAAAGAATGGTTCAATGGTAATTCAACCCTCATCTATCGCTATAATTACTAATCATTTTGATGAGACAATTTTTACAGAGGAGCCTACTTTTATTTTAGCAGAGAAGGATAAGGTGCTAACTCCATTGTGGGGAACTTCTAATAAAATTGAAGATAAATTCACCGAAATTACTTTGACTTACGATGAAAAAGTCTCAGTTCAATTCAGAGCTTATAATACTGGTGCTGCTTGGAGAATTATTACAAATATTGACGACAATATTACGGTTTATGATGAGAAGGCTGAGTTCACTGTGCCAGAAAAATCAACTGTTTATTTTCCTGAAGCAAAAGGGTTTAGTACACCTTTTGAGCCAAATTACAATCCTGTTAATGTTAACAGTATAGAAAATAACAAGTTGGCTCATACACCAATAATGTTCAAAACCCCATCAGGCAATGTGGTAGTTTTCTCGGAATCGAATCTTTTTGAGTATCCAGGAATGTTTTTACAAAAATCTGAAGAAACATTATTCAAAGGGGTTTTTCCAAAGTATCCCAAGCGTGAATCGCAAGAAATTCTCGGGAAACTGCGATTAGTAAAATGGCCACAACTTTCACGAATGGTTGTGCGAAGCACAGAGGACTACATTGCAAAATCCAACGGAGAAAGAACATTCCCCTGGCGTGTAATTATGGTTGCCGATTCTGATGTTGAAATCCTGAATAACACTCTTGTTTATCAATTGGCCAATGAGCCTGAGATGGATTATAGTTGGGTTAAACCCGGTAAGGTAGTATGGGACTGGTATCATAAATGGAATTTGCAAGGTGTTGATTTTAAGCCTGGAATAAATACTCAAACGTACAAGTATAAAATTGATTTTGCTGCGGATAATGGAATTGAGTATGTGAATATTGATGATGGCTGGTCGAAACTCTGGAACTTCAACAAAATAAATAACAACCTCGATTTAGAAGAGGTAATTCAATATGCAAAGGAGAGGGGTGTTAAAATCTTCCTATGGGCTATGTGGAATACTATTGACAAAGATTTTATTGCAAATCTTGATTGGTTTAAGGAGTTAGGCATTGCAGGGTTGAAAGTCGATTTTTTCGACCGCACCGACCAACGTATGGTCGATTTTATCAATGAGTTAGCCCACGAATGTGCTAAACGCAAGCTTTTACTCAATTTGCACGGAATGTATAAGCCAACTGGAATTGACAGAACCTACCCCAATGTAGTGGCTCTTGAAGCAGTGCTTGGATTGGAATACAACAAATTCTCCGATAAGTGTACCCCTAACCATAACCTAACCATTCCGTTTGTTAGGAACATTGTTGGTCCAATGGACTACACACCTGGTGCAATGCGTTACATGGAGCCAGAAAACTTTGAAAAATCGTGGGATAACCCACATGCCATGACAACGCGCGCTCAGCAGATGGCAATGTTTGTGGTTTATCATTCCGGAGTTCAAATGCTTGCCGATTCGCCTACGTTTTACGAGCAGGATGAGATAGCTCTTGACTTCCTTTCTGATGTTCCCGTTACGTGGGACAAATCCATTCCGCTTGTTGGAGAAATTGGTGAGGTTATTGTTATCGCCCGCAAAAAAGGTGAGAAATGGTACGTTGGAGGAATGGCTGGGCTTGAAAAGCAGAGAATATCAATCAATTTAGATTTTTTGGAGGATAAGGATTACCAAATGACCCTTATTTCTGATGGCGACACGGCTTACGATTTGAATAAAAAAGTAGAATCTGTTTCTAAAAATTATACCTTTACGCATGATATTAAGAGCGCTGGTGGTTTTGTATTAATTCTGGAGTAGCTATGTTAGATAAAATTAAGCAGACTTTTGAGCAGAAATTTTCCGCTTCACCCATACTGGTTAAATCGCCCGGAAGGGTGAACCTTATTGGTGAGCATACTGATTATAATGATGGTTTTGTGCTGCCCGCTGCTATTAACCGATACGCATATTTCGCAATAAAGCCCAATGGGTTAAATGATTATCGTTTCTACTCGTACGACTTTGGCAGGAGCTTTTGTACACAGGTTAATTCACTTGAGCCAAGCAGCGAACCATGGGCAAACTATTTACTTGGTGTAATTGACCAATTTGCAGCCAATGGTAATGAGATTCCCGGCTTCGATTGTGTTTTTGGAGGTGATGTTCCCATTGGAGCGGGCATGTCATCATCAGCAGCAATTGAATGCGGCTTGGCTTATGCATTAAACCATGTTTATGAACTTGGCTATGCCAAAATGGAATTGGCTAAAATTGCCCAACAGGCTGAGCATAAGTATGCAGGGGTTAAGTGTGGTATAATGGACCAATTTGCATCGCTACACGGAATGGTAAACCATGTTTTACGGCTCGATTGCCAGACCCTGCAATATGAACCATTTGAACTGGATATGAGTCATCTCTCTCTAATTCTTGTAAATACAGGAGTTAAGCATTCTTTAGCATCATCGGAGTACAATAAACGTAGAGCGGAATGCACAGAAGGTGTAGAAATATTGAAACAGTACGAACCAAATATCATTTCGCTTCGCGATGTTGATATGGATTTTATAAAACATCATAAATTTGAGTTTAATCCAACCGTTTGGAATAGATGTACTTATGTTATTGAGGAGAACGAAAGGGTACTCGCTGCCTGCGATGCATTAAAAGAGAAAGATTTTTCAAAGTTTGGAAGACTTATGTACCAATCTCATTACGGATTAAGAGATAAGTTCGAGGTTAGCTGCCCTGAATTGGATAGGTTGGTTGAAATATCAGAGACTATTGAAGGTGTGATTGGTGCAAGAATGATGGGGGGCGGTTTTGGCGGATGTACCATCAACCTTGTTGAGAATAAAAGTATTGAGGAGTTTGAAAAAACAATAATAGCCAAATACCAAACTCCCGATGGTGAGAAACCAGAGATAATTGAATGTGTTATAGCTGAAGGAAGCACTTTGTGCTAAAACCTATTGTTAAGATTTTAAAGAAAATATTATGAACGGAAGTTTTGCCACTATCGATTTTGTAATCTTTGCCCTGTATGCTCTTTTAATCGTTTCTGTTGGGCTTTGGGTATCACGCCGTAAAAAGGGGACTGAACGAACAGCCGAAGACTATTTCCTTGCAGGAAAATCATTGCCATGGTGGGCAATTGGAGCATCGCTTATTGCTGCAAATATTTCTGCTGAGCAGTTTATTGGCATGTCGGGTTCTGGGTTTGCCATAGGTTTAGCCATCGCGTCATACGAGTGGATGGCCGCCCTAACTCTAATAATTGTTGGAAAATTTTTCCTGCCAATCTTTATAAAAAAGAAGATTTACACTATCCCTGAATTTGTTGAGCACAGGTTTAGCAAAAATCTTAAAACTATATTAGCAGTTTTCTGGATAGCTCTTTTTGTATTTGTGAATCTTACCTCGGTTCTATTCCTTGGTGCCAAAGCCATCGATACTATTGTTGGAATTGGCGATGGCAACCTAATGCTAATTGCCATACTCGGTCTGGCCATGTTTGCTGCTGCATATTCATTGTGGGGAGGCCTCTCAGCTGTTGCATGGACGGATGTTATTCAAGTGGCGCTGCTTATGATAGGTGGTTTGATAACTACATTAATTGCTGTAACAAAGTTAACACCCGAGGGCGGTATCCTAAGTGGCTTTAAACACTTGTATGAAGTTGTTCCCGAAAAATTCTCAATGATTCTATCAAAAGGGGAGGTGATAACTCCAAATGGTGAAGATGCTTGGTGGGATTTACCGGGATTAGCAGTTCTAGTTGGTGGCCTTTGGGTTGCCAATCTATACTATTGGGGGTTTAATCAGTATATTATCCAACGGACACTTGCCGCTAAAAGTTTAAAAGAAGCTCAAAAGGGTATAGTTTTCGCAGCATTCCTAAAGCTCCTAATTCCATTAATTGTAGTTGTGCCAGGAATTGTTGCATACGTATTAAATACTCAGGGAGGCGCAACGCTTGACCCAACATTTATTGGTGCCGATGGAAATATTCTGAACGACAACGCTGCACCCTGGCTTATTAGCAGGTTTATACCCATTGGTCTAAAAGGCCTTGTTTTAGCAGCCTTAGCTGCAGCAATTGTCTCATCGTTGGCATCCATGCTTAACTCTACGGCAACAATTTTCACAATGGATATTTATCGTCCGTATATCAACAAAAAAGCCAATAATTCTCAGACAGTTGCAGTAGGCAGAATTACTGCTGCTGTGGCGTTGGTAATAGCAGTGCTAATAGCTCCGCAGCTAAGTAATATTGGACAGGTTTTTCAGTATATTCAGGAGTACACCGGTGTAGTTAGTCCGGGTATTCTCGCCGTATTCTTAATGGGGTTATTCTACCGAAAAGCAACTAATAAAGGTGCAATACTGGGAGTTGTTTTATCTATTCCAATAGCAATCTATTTTAAGGTTGGCCCAAATGGATGGGTCGATGGAACATCAATAGAGCACCTATTCATTGTTATGCCTTTTATGAAGCAAATGATGGCTACTTGCCTTATGGCATTAGGATTAATTGGCCTGTTAAGCTTTATCGATAATAAGGGTAAAAATGATAGCAAGGGTATTGTACTATCAAGACAACTTTTTGAAACAAGCAGGAAGTTTAATATCAGCTCATTAATTCTGGTAGTTATACTTATTTCGCTTTACGTGATTTTTTGGTAAATAGGAGAGAAGTAAGGTTCTGATTAGGTGCAAATTGGAACCTTACTTACAATGTTTGTAAATGAGTTCTTGCGCTTTAAAACTGCCAAGTTTTACTGCTTGTTGCCAATCGGAGCATGCTTCTTTTATTCTATTTAAATGCTGGCGGCAAATTCCCCTTTGCACATATAATTCTGGTGTTTTTTGGCCAAGTTCTAACGCTTTGTTAAAGTCTATTTCAGCCACATTCCAATTACCTGATTGCATGTAAACGTTGCCCCTTAATTGATAATAAGTTGGTTCCTGAGGATGTGCCTTAATTAACTTGCCAAGTTGAAAGAGGGCATCAATATGCTTCCCTGCTTTTATCAAATAGTTTGCGTATAATGATATTGCATCAATATCTTGGGGATAAAAAGTTAGGTAGTGCTTCACATCATCAACGGCTTTTTGATAATCGTCGTTATTGGCGAATGTTCGTGCTCTGTTCAAAAAGTATGCTGGTTCGCCACCAGATTGCTCTATTGCTTTATTGAATAATTTTAAAGCCCTTCTGTTTCTTCCTAATTGCATTAGAGCGTGGGCTCGCCATGCCATATAATTATGGTTCCGTTTATTCTGTTTTAGAGCCTGTGTAAAATCAGCTTCAGCAGCTTTGTAACTACCTACATTATAGAAGGCTTCACCACGCAGAGCATAAAGGTTGTGCCTTCCTGCTCTGCCATCCAATCTTTCGTTTAACAACTCAAGGGCATAGTTCCATTCTTTACGTGAGAAGTAGTATTCAACTTCTGCCAAAAAACGTTCATGAGGGGTGTACCAGTCGTTTAACCAGAACTCTTTCCATTCGTCGGTTTGCTTAAGGTTGTTAAAAGCAGTATCGAGTATTATGCTTGCTTCTGTTTCTCTTGGTATTCTTGAGAGGTGTCGCTCTAGCTCGGTTAAAGCGCTTTGGAAATCATGCATGGATGCATGGGTTTTGGCTAACCAGTATGATGCTACTCCACCTCGGTAGTTTTCTGCTTCTTCAAAGCAATTTAATGCTTCGTTGTAGTTTTGGTTTACGAAGTGTGCTTCACCCATTTTTATCCAGAAAAGATAATTTCGTGGGTTTTCAGCAATTGCTGAATCCAGCCAGTTTATAGCAACTTCAATTTCGCCATTATCCATTGCCGCCTGTGCACGGTGGTAATTCTCATTTAATCGTTGTGCCGATGCAAAATTTATAGAGAATAATAACAGTAGGAGAGCAGCAATTTGCGGCATA
>JAWLEY010000007.1:0-11510 GCA_041685855.1 Perlabentimonas sp.
GTTATTACCGAGGAGAGCAAAAGGTTGGGCTTGCAAGTTGAGAAGGTGCTACAGATGGCAATTTTTGAGAAAACCAAGCTAAAACTGAAACTTAAAGAGATAGATATTCATAGTATAATTGAGAACGTTGCCCGCTCCTTTACCATTCAACTTCAAAAATCAGAGGGAGAACTTATTACGGAACTCAATGCCAAAACACCAATACTAATAGCCGATGAAGTTCATATCACAAATGTAATTAATAACCTGCTTGATAATGCTCTAAAATACAGGAAAGGAAAGCCAAAGATTATAGTTACTACAAAAAATGTAACAAAAGGCATAATTATTGCAGTAAAAGACAATGGCATAGGCATAAGCCGTGATAATCAGAAACGAATTTTTGAACAATTCTATCGCGTGCCAACAGGTAACTTGCACAATGTAAAGGGTTTTGGGTTGGGGTTATGCTATGTAAAAAAGATTATTGAGGAGCACGGTGGAAAAATTTGGGTAGAGAGTACCGTTGGACAAGGAAGCCTCTTTACCTTATACTTACCCTTAAAAGGACCAAACGACAGTAATTCAATTGACTAAAAAGTTTAGCTATGGAAAAGCCAAAAATAAGAGTACTACTTGCCGAAGACGATGAGAACCTAGGATTACTTTTAAAAGAGTATCTTCACGCAAAAGGTTATGATACTGATCTGTTTAAGGATGGTGAAAAGGCATTTAAAGGCTTTAAGAACAACCATTACGATATCTGTATACTTGACATAATGATGCCTTTAAAGGACGGTTTTACCCTTGCCAAGGAGATACGGATGATTAATGGCGCCATGCCAATACTTTTCCTTACAGCAAAATCTATGAAAGAGGATGTGCTGGAAGGTTTTAACATTGGCGCCGATGATTACATGACCAAACCCTTTAGCATTGAGGAGCTGCTGGTACGTATTGAGGCAATACTCAGGCGAACCAAAAATGGCGGTTCCTCTGGAGGCGATAATGATATTTTCAAAATTGGTAAGTATGAGTTTGATGTTACTAAGCAAATGCTTACCCTTGGCGACAACGTTAAACGTTTAACCACTAAGGAATCTGAGTTACTCAAGTATTTGTGCCTTAATAAAAATTCTGTTCTAGACAGAAACTTTGCCCTCAAAACAATATGGATTGACGATAGCTACTTTAACGCAAGAAGCATGGATGTTTATATTACAAAGTTACGCAAGTACCTTAGTGACGACCCAAATGTTGAAATCATAAATGTTAGAGGCAAAGGATTTAAACTACTCTCAGAATCCTAAACATTTGAACTGCTGTAATTGGCAAACCTAATCTGCTTAACTGAGTGTTGATTGGGTATAACAACAGAAATTTTTTATTGTGTTGCCTTTTAATTATTATATAAAAAGCAACTAAGTAAGCACTTTTTCGTTACCTTTGTATGTGAAGGAATAATATCATAATATTTTCGGGTGAAATACCTAGCTTATATTACAGTATTAACCAATCAATTTAACCATGGAAAAGATAGTGATTGAGCCCACGAATGAAACGCCAAAGGTTATTCTTGATAAAGAGAATAGTGTTTTTGAGTTTTCTGGGAACTCTTTACCTGAGGATGTGGCTACATTCTACAATCCCATTCTCTCATGGTTCGATGAGTATTCAAATAATCCAAACGAAGTAACTAATATAATTTTTAATTTGGAGTACTATAACACATCCTCTTCAAAAATGATTTTAAAGTTGCTGGAAAAATTCAGAGATATTCATCGCAATGGTTTTGAGGTAGAGGTACAGTGGCATTATTTAGAAGATGATGAGGACATGATTGAAGCAGGAGAGGATTATTCAGAAAACATAAAAGTACCTTTTAAATTTATTGCTCACCATCGTTAATCATAACTTACCAATAGGTCAATCTCATGGCATTCTTAAAACTCCGTTTTTCAGCAAAAAAGATTTTTGGTAGAATACCAAAAACAGAAGAAGTTGAGGCCAACGATAAGGCGCTCAGAGAAGAGTATGCTCAGTACACACAGTTTACTAATACTCCCGAATACAAGCGATATGCTGAGTTAAAGGAGTTTGTTGGTTCTGGTGAAATACAGCGGGTAAAGGAAGAATTGAACCTGTTAAAGTATCCAAACTCAGAACTACATCAGAAAGAATTGGAGTATAAGAAGTTGAGTAAAAGCAAGCCCATTAAGAACTATCTAAGGGTTAAAAATACAAAGGAGCTTGAGGACTTTAAGGCCTATGAACTATCTGGTAAACCATTAAAATTTAAAGAGCTAAAGAATTTTGTTGAATCCCAAACCTATACCTCCCAAAGGGCAGAGCATAAAAAGAATAAAACGGAAGAGTATGAAAAAGAGCTGGAGTATAAAAAATTAAAAAAGGATAAAGAGCTTAAGCATTTCCTTAAGCTGAAAAAATGGCAGCCTTTTATTGATTACTTTGAACTTGAGGATTCCGAAACTATTCAGAACTACTTGGAATTGGAGAAATACATAGGTTCCAAAGAGTTTATTGAGAGGAAGAGCTATCTGAAAACAAAGAATAAATTTGAAAAATCTGATGCTTTTCAAAAACTTAAAGAGTATGATGAACTAAGAAAATCCAGCAAAATTGTTTGGTTCCATAGCCTAGAGAATACCTCTAAGTTTGATGAGATAAAGCGTTGGGAACTTTCCTTCCATGATGATTTTGATGAGAAGACGCTTAGCAAGAATTGGATTACCCGTTACTTTTGGGGTGAAGCATTACTCAATAAGAGCTACTCGTTAGCCGGAGACAAACATTTTTACCCAGACACAGAAAATATTGAGATTGCAGACAGCACTCTAAAAATTAAAACGCAAAAGCAGAATGCCGAGGGTTTGGCCTGGGATAAAAAGTATGGTTTTGTACCTAAATCGTTTCAGTACACTTCGGGGATTATAAATACAGGACAGGCATTTAGGCAAAAGAACGGAAGGTTTGAAGCGAAACTAAAATTCAGTAATACTCCTGGGGTTTACCATGCATTTTGGCTAGTGGGCGATACCATGCTACCTCATATTGATATTCTAAGGAAAGAAGCCAAAGGTGCATCCTTTAAAAGTTCATTGTTCTGGCAAAACGGAAACGATAAGAAACCTCAGTCGGTTAAATCCTCATTAAACGGTTTTAACTTCAGTTCAGACTTCTTTATTTTGGGCATTGACTGGTTACAGGATAAGATTGTTTGGAAGATAAATGGTGTTTCGTATATGGAAACAAGCCAGCATCTGCCCGAAGAACCTGTGTATTTGGTGATTTCTTCAGGCGTATCTGAGGATGCCAGTGAGGCCAACCTGCCTGCATTGTTAGAGGTGGATTGGATTAAGTGTTGGAGAGAGGTAGAGCAGGAGAAGTAGGGTTGTTTTTCCAAACCTCGCCCACAGTACTATTATAATTCATTCCCTTAAAAGGCAACAGTTAATCCATTTTTAGTACTGCCAGGAAAGCTTGTTGAGGAACCTCTACATTACCTACCTGACGCATCCGCTTTTTACCTTTTTTCTGCTTTTCAATTAGCTTCCTTTTACGGGTAATGTCACCACCATAACACTTGGCTGTTACGTCTTTACGTAGCGCTTTAATTGTTTCTCGGGCAATTACCTTGGTACCAATGGCCGCTTGAACAGCTATATCAAACTGCTGACGAGGTATAAGCTCTTTAAGCTTCTCACACATGCGCCGCCCGAATGGATAGGCGTAATCCCTGTGTATTAAGCTTGAAAGCGCATCCACAATCTCTCCATTAAGCAGTACATCTAGTCTAACCAAGCTTGCTATTTGGTATCCCTTCATATGGTAATCAAGCGATGCGTAGCCTCTAGAGATGGATTTCAGCTTATCGTAAAAATCGAAAACAATTTCCGACAGAGGCATAATAAAGGTTAGCTCAATTCTATTGGTGGTAAGGAACACCTGATTCTGCAGCTCACCGCGTTTCTCAATACAAAGCTTCATTACGGCACCAAGAGAATCGCTATTAGTGATAATTTGAGCTTTTATAGTGGGTTCTTCAATTCTGTCGATAAGGTTTGGTGAGGGTAAGCCACTTGGATTATGTATTTCGATTACTTCGCCCTTAGTGGTATATACGTTGTAAGACACGTTGGGTACGGTGGTAATCACATCCATGTCGAATTCGCGGTAAAGACGCTCCTGAACAATCTCCATGTGAAGCAGCCCCAAAAATCCGCATCTGAAACCAAAGCCAAGCGCCAACGAGCTCTCTGGCTCGTATGTTAGTGATGCGTCGTTGAGTTTCAATTTCTCAAGCGATGCTCTAAGGTCCTCGTAATCGTCCGACTCAACTGGGTATAATCCTGCAAAGACCATCGGCTTAACATCCTCAAAACCAGCGATTCCTTTCTCGCATGGATTTTCCACATTGGTTATAGTATCTCCAACTTTCACCTCCGATGAATCCTTAATGCCTGAGATGATGTAACCTACATCGCCTGCACTTATCGATTCTTTGGGTATCATACTCAGGCGGAGTATCCCTACCTCGTCGGCATCGTACTGGCGATTTGTGTTGAAGAACTTTACCCTATCGCCCTTCTTAAGGGTTCCGTTAAAAACCTTAAAGTAGGCAATAATTCCCCGGAATGAGTTAAATACCGAGTCGAATATAAGCGCCTGAAGCGGTTCGTTGGGGTTGCCCTTTGGGGGCGGCACCCTTTTAACAATAGCTTTTAAAACATCTTCAACTCCAAGCCCCGTTTTAGCGCTCGTGGCTATAATATCTTCGGGGTCGCATCCAATAAGTTCAACAATTTGGTCTCTAACATCTTCTACCATGGCGGCATCCATATCAATTTTGTTGATTACGGGGATTATTTCGAGGTCGTGACCAATGGCCAGGTAGAGGTTTGAGATGGTTTGAGCCTGTATGCCCTGGGTGGCATCTACTATCAGGAGTGCTCCTTCGCAGGATGCGATTGCCCTGGAAACTTCGTATGAGAAGTCAACGTGCCCGGGGGTATCAATAAGGTTTAGGACGTACTTCTGATTGTTTAATTCATAATCCATCTGTATGGCATGGCTCTTAATGGTTATGCCTTTCTCACGTTCAAGTTCCATGCTATCGAGCACTTGTTCCTGCTGTTTTTTACCTGAGAAGGTGTTGGTAAGTTCAAGCAGCCTGTCGGCCAGAGTGCTCTTGCCATGGTCAATATGTGCAATGATACAGAAATTACGAATGTTGTTCATACTTACTTATATTTGGAGCGTAAAGATATTCAAAATTGAAGAATAATTGGATAGTTTAAACTTAAAGTATGTACCCTGAAATCAAATTAAAAAAAGGGGCACAAGCCCCTTAATCTTATTGTTGTATAGGGTTTTTATAGTTTTCTCTTAACTTCTACCTCTTTAAAGGATTCTACAAAATCGCCAACTTTAATGTCGTTGAAATTGTTAATATTTAGTCCACATTCAAACCCATAAGCCACCTCTTTTGCATCGTCCTTAAATCGTTTAAGTGAGCCAAGGTCTCCGGTGTAAACCACAATGCCATCGCGTATTAGGCGGCATTTGGCGTTACGTAAAATTTTTCCTTCGCGAACAATACAACCGGCTATGGTGCCAACTTTGGTTATTTTGAATGTTTCAAGCACTTCTGCTGTACCAAGTATCTCCTCCTTAATCTCTGGCGATAGCATTCCTTCCATCGCAGCCTTCACCTCATTAATGGCATCGTAAATAATTGAGTAGATACGTATGTCAATCTGTTCTTTTTCGGCTACTTTTCTTGCACCGGCGGATGGGCGAACCTGGAATCCAATAACAATTGCGTTGGATGCTGCTGCCAGAAGGATATCCGATTCGGATATTTGCCCAACGGCCTTATGGATAATATTAACTTGTATTTGTTCTGTAGAGAGCTTAATAAGTGAGTCTGACAGGGCCTCAATTGAACCATCAACATCACCTTTAAGAACGATGTTAAGTTCCTGGAAGTTACCTACAGCAATACGACGACCAATTTCGTCGAGGGTAATGTGCTTTTGTGCTCTTAGTCCCTGCATTCTCTGGAGCTGCTCACGCTTGTTGGCAATTTCTTTAGCTTCCTTGTCGGAATCCATAATGTTTAGGTAATCGCCTGCAAGAGGGGCGCCGTTCAGGCCAATTATTTGAACTGGTGTAGCGGGCCCGGCTTCGGTAATTTTCTTTCCGCGCTCGTTGAACATTGCTTTTACGTGCCCGTAATGTGTTCCGGCAATCATTATATCGCCCTGCTTGAGTGTTCCTTCCTGAATAAGAACGGTAGCAGTATAACCACGACCCTTATCGAGCGATGATTCAATTATAGTACCAATGGCTTTTTTGTTAGGATTAGCCTTTAGGTCGAGGAGCTCTGATTCGAGCAGTACTTTTTCAAGCAACTTATCAATGTTAAGACCTTCTTTTGCAGACACATCCTGACTTTGATACTTACCTCCCCATTCCTCAATAAGGTAGTTCATGTTGGCCAATGCCTCCTTAATCTTTTCGGGGTTTGCATTAGGCCTATCAATTTTATTTATGGCAAAAACAATGGGTACGCCCGCTGCGCTGGCGTGGTTAATTGCCTCTACGGTTTGTGGCATCACATTATCATCGGCAGATACAACAACAATTACCACATCGGTAATTTTAGCACCGCGGGCACGCATAGCGGTAAATGCTTCGTGACCGGGCGTATCGAGGAAAGTGATTTTTCTGCCATCGCTCACCTCAACGTTGTAAGCACCAATGTGCTGAGTTATTCCTCCTGCCTCACCAGCAATAACATTTGCCTTACGGATAAAGTCAAGGAGGGATGTTTTACCATGATCGACGTGACCCATTACGGTTACAATGGGTGAACGGGGCTCAAGGTCTTCTGGTTTGTCCTCTTCGGTTCCAATGGCCTCCTGAAGGTCAACGCTTACAAAGTTTACCTTGTATCCAAACTCATCGGCTACAAGCGCCATGGTTTCAGCATCGAGTCGCTGGTTGATGGATACCATCAAACCTAAGTTCATACATACTTCAATAACTTCGGTAGGAGGCACTTGCATCATGTTGGCCAGCTCATTGGCAGAAACGAATTCTGTAACCTCAAGAGTTTTCTTTTCTTGTTGTTCTTTTTCAATCTCCTGCTGCTGACGAGCGCTGACCATATCGCGCTTCTCACGCCTGTATTTTGAACCTTTAGATTTTCCACCTTTGCTCGTTAGCCTTGCCAGTGTTTCCTTAATTTGCTTCTGTACATCCTCCTCGTTAACCTCAGGCTTGAGCTGCTTCTTCTTACGTTTTTTTGGATTTTGTGATTGTCCGCCTGTTTGTTTCTGCGGACGTGGACGTGACTTGCCTGCCTCATCATGAGACACAGCCACTTTATCTTTGCGAATGCGCTTACGCTTTTTCTTTTTCTTGTTTTCAGCAGCTTCTTGCTGTTTTGCGGATGGACTTTTCTTCTTTGGCTCCATAGAAGCTAAATCAATTTTCCCAACTACGGTTGGTCCGCTTAATTTTTCAACATCAGACCTGTAAAAAGCTTCCTCTTTGGGTTTTTGTTCTGGTTTTTTATCCTCTTTTGCCGATGTTTCTTTGGGTGTTGGCTTTTTAGCCTCCTCCTTCTGTTCTTTTGCTGGTTTTGTTGATTTGCTTTTAGCTGGCTCCTCGGCAGGTTTTTGGTCTTTTCTCTTTTTTATGGTAGCCTTCTTCTTCTCCCCGGAATTAAGTTCAACCTTACCAACTACTTTTGGAGATTTGAGCTTCTGTTTATCAGTATCAATATGCTCCTCCTCTTTTTTTGCTTTGCTTTCGTCCTTCTTCTTAGGTTGCTGTTGCTGCGGCTCTTCTTCCTTCTTCTTGGTTGGCTTTGGCTCCTCCTCCTTTTTAGCTGCAGGCTTTTCTTCAGGTTTATCCAAATCAATCTTTCCTTTTACGGTAAGGGATATTTTGGGTTTTTCTGACTTGAAGGCTTCTTTTTCTGGAGTAACATTCTTAACAATAACTTCGTCGTCGGTTGTTTCGTTCTCTTCCTCGTCATTCTCAGGTGAATCAACATCTTCGATTGATACAGATTCTTTTTTGTCGCGAAGGTTGCTGAGGCTAACCTTTTTTGATTCTTGCTTAAGGTTCATCTCGGCACCAAACTCCTGAGCCAAAATATCGTATAGTTTTGAATCAACCTTTGTGTTTGGGTTGCTCTCTATTTTGTGCCCCTTCTTGCTTAAAAAATCTACCAATGTAGATATCCCCACGTTGAACTCTCGTGCCAGTTTGCTTAATCGTATTGCTTTATCGGCGTTTGTCATATTATGTTAATCCAGGTTTGAAAATTGTTGCAAATCTACACTAAAGCCAAAACTATTCAAATTCCGACTCTAAAATTCTTATTATCTCTTTTACAGTTTCTTCTTCTAAGTCAGTTCTTCTTACTAAATCATTATAAGGTATTTCGAGTACGCTTTTTGCTGTATCGCATCCTATACCTTTAAGCACGTCAATTATCCAGCCATCAATCTCATCGGTAAACTCGTCGAGGTTAACATCCTCCTCATCAATGGCATCGGCTTCGCGGAACACGTCAATTTCGTATCCTGTAAGCTGGCTGGCGAGTTTTATATTGAAACCGCCTTTCCCAATGGCCAGTGATACTTCTTCTGGTTGGAGGAATACCTCGGCGCTTTTATTCTCCTCATCAATTTTTATTGATGTAATTTTGGCAGGGCTAAGAGAGCGGGTAATGAATAGCTGAACATTATTGGTAAAATTTATTACATCGATGTTCTCGTTACGCAGTTCGCGAACTATACCATGAATTCTGCTTCCTTTCATTCCAACGCAGGCTCCCACTGGGTCTACCCTCTCGTCGTATGATTCAACAGCAACCTTTGCTCTTTCGCCAGGTATGCGTACAATATTTTTAATGGTGATAAGACCATCGAATATCTCTGGAACTTCCAACTCGAAAAGACGCTCAAGAAATACTGGCGATGTTCTGGAAAGAACGATTAGCGGTGTGTTATTACGCATCTCAACTCGAACAACAACGGCTCTCATTGTATCGCCCTTACGAAAGAAATCGGATGGAATCTGTTCAGTTTTTGGTAGTATTAGCTCGTTGCTTTCATCATCGAGAATTAGTACCTCTTTTTTCCATACCTGATAAACTTCACCGGTAATTATCTCGCCTATCCTGTCTTTGTATTTTGAGTAAATATTGTTTTTTTCGAGTTCAAGGATTCTTGCAGTAAGGTTTTGTCGAAGGGACAGAATGGCTCTGCGGCCAAAGTCCGCCAGTTTAACCTCATCGGTAACCTCTTCGCCTACTTCGTAGTCGGATTCAATTTTTGCAGCATCCGATAGCGATATTTGTCTGTTTGGGTCTTCTACCTCTCCATCCTCTACTACCTCACGATTCCTCCATATTTCAAAATCGCCCTTGTCAATGTTGATGATAATATCATAATTATCGTCTGAGCCATACATCTTAATAATCATGCTACGGAATACATCCTCAAGCACGCTCATCATTGTTGGCCTATCAATATTTTTTAGCTCTTTAAATTCGGCAAAAGTGTCAATTAGATTAATGTTTTCCATCTTCTTTAGAAACTATTTGTTTTTTCTTAACGAAATGATACTGATACGAATACCGATTTTGTGTCGGTGTATTGAATTTCAAGTGTTCTTTCCACTCGTTGTTTTCTTTTCTTTCCTTCTACTTTTACTATCTCTTCAAATTCAATGGTAAAGGCTGTTTCGCTGGCTTGAGTTAGTTTTCCTTTATATTTCTCGCCTGTAAGCATGATTACTTCAACGTCTCTACCAATATTTTTTGCAAACTGCCTGTATAGTTTTAGCGGGGTAGAAAGACCGGCAGACGAAACCTCCAGTTCAAAATCTTCCTCTTCCCTGTCAAAACTTTGCTCAATTGCTCTACTTATTTGCACGCACCTGTTAATTGTAATACCATCTTCACCATCCAGAAGTACTATAATTTTATTTCCTGAAGTGACAGAAATATCAACAATAAATTCTGTTTCAGGGTTTAGTTCTTTTTTTACAATGCCTTCTATGGTGCCTTTTTGAATCATTATTTCAGTATATTATACCAAAACAGGGGACTCAGTCCCCTGCTACGCTTGCGGTATGACACTGCAAAAGTATAAAAAAAACTTTTGTGAGCAAAATATTTGGCTGAATTATAATGAAATATGAAAAAATGTTGCGTTTTTTTCTTGCAATTAATAAGAAGAAAATACGGAAAGTAATTTGCAGATTTTCTTATTGTCAATATTTTAAATTACATCTTTTTTGGGTCTAAACCACTATAGAATTTAGCTAAACATGGATATAACCTTTTTTACACCCTCAATGAGCCTGTCAATTTCGTTTTTAGTATTGTAAAAAGCTAATGAGGCCCGTATTGTTCCATCAATATTAAAATGGGCCATGGTGGGCTCTGTGCAGTGTGTGCCGGTGCGCACGGCAATACCCATTTTATCGAGAATCATGCCTGTATCGTATGGATGTATGTTTTCAATCATGAATGATATGATTGAGGCTTTATCTTTGGCGGTTCCAATTATTCGAATACCCTCAATTGCTTGTAGCTGCTTGGTTGCATAGGTTAGCAATTCGTGCTCATATTCTGTTGCAGCATTAATGCCTACTGATTGATAGTATTGCAGGGCCGTTGCTAACGCGGCGGCTCCAATGTAGTTTGCTGTACCCGCTTCGAATTTGAAAGGTAACTCATTAAAGGTTGTTTTCTGGAAAGTTACTGTAGCAATCATATCGCCGCCACCTTGCCAGGGGGGCATTTTTTCTAAAAGTTCTTCCTTGCCGTATAGAACGCCAATTCCAGTAGGGCCATAAATTTTATGGCCAGAAAATGCGTAAAAATCGGCATCAAGATTTTGGACATCAAGTGTTTCGTGCTTTATGCCCTGCGCTCCATCAATAAGTACCTTAACGCCTTTGGCGTGGGCTTTTGCAATTATTTCTTTTATGGGGTTTACCGTACCTAGCGAGTTGGAGATATGGGTTACGGCAATTATTCTGGTCTTGTCAGTAATTAGTTCATCGAGCTTATCAATAATTAAATCGCCATTATCATTAAAGGGGAGCACTTTAAGCTTCGCTTTTTTTCTATCGCACATTAGTTGCCACGGAACTATGTTGGAGTGATGCTCCATCTCGGATACTATTACCTCGTCACCCTCATTAATAAACGCTTCGCCAAAAGAGAAGGCTACCAGATTAATGCTGGCTGTAGTACCAGAGGTAAATATTATCTCTTTATTACTTTTGGCATTAATAAATTCCCTAACGGTTTCGCGGGCAGCCTCGTAAGTTTGGGTTGACTCTTCGCTTAATTTATGTACCCCGCGATGTATATTTGCATTTATTTGGTTATGAAAATGGTTGATTGTATCCAGAACACACTTTGGTTTTTGAGTGGTTGCTCCATTGTCGAAGTAAACCAATGGCTTACCATGAAC
>JAWLEY010000007.1:11610-28460 GCA_041685855.1 Perlabentimonas sp.
TTAACAGCAATGCGTTGGGCAGTTTTGGCAGCGAGAAAGTTCTCCTCTTAATCGCTTATTAACAAGTTCATCAATACGCTGACGGAGTGGCTCAATTTTAATATGCCCCACCACATCGTGTGCAAAACCGAACATAAGTAGGAGCTTTGCTTCCCGTTCGCCAATTCCTCGAGATTGCATGTAAAATTTGGCTTCCATATCGAGTTGACCCACAGTTGCGCCGTGGGTACACTTAACGTCATCTGCATAAATTTCGAGTTGCGGCTTGGTGTTCATCCTTGCATCAGCCGTAAGCAGAAGGTTGTTGTTACTCTGGAAAGCCTGAGTTTGTTGAGCATCTCTTTGCACAAGTATACGGCCATTAAATGCGCCGGTGGCCTCATCGTCTAGTATTGCTTTATAAAGTTCATTACTGGTACAGTTTGGCTTGGCGTGGTCAACAAATGAGTACATGTCGATATGCTGGTTCCGGTCAGCAAGGGCAAGACCGTAAGTATGATTCTCGCAACCCTCATCGTTTAGTAAAACATGTACGTTGTTTCTAATTACCCCACCGTGTAACGATACGGAGTTGGATGAGAGAACAGAGTCGCGTTCTTGCTTACCAAAGGTGTGGGAGAATTGTATGGAATCATTATGCTGATTCTGCATGGATACTATATCGATATTGGCGCCCTGATTTGTGAAAACTTCAGTAACTACATTGGATAGAAATTCGGAGGGAGATAGGGTGTGGTCACAGATAACGATGTTAGCCTGAGCATTCTCATCTGCCACAATAAGGTTGCGATAATGAACCAGCTGGTTCTCCTCGCTCATAAGCAAGTTTATAATTTGTATGGGTTTCTCAAGAACAACCCCTTTTGGAATAAAAACGAACACTCCATCCTGAGCGAAAGCGGTATTCAGAGCAACAAGACCATCCTCATCATTTTTCGCCATGGTGTTGTAGTATTTGCTTACTACATTGGGGTACTTTTTGGCTGCTTCGGCCAGGCTACCAATTATAACGCCATGCTCAATTTCTGTTAGCTTGTTGGGATTGTTAAAGTAGAATCCATTTAGCGTAAGTGCAAGGTTTGTATTGAGCGAGGGGATATCGCAACGAAAAATATCGTCGATATTAAATGAGATACCTTTTGGTGTGAAGTACTTTTCAAAATCGGTGCGAAAAAGTGGTTCCACATTCATGTACTTGTATTTCTCATTTTTTTGCCCAGGAAAACCAAGCAGCTTGAAACTCTCCAATGCCGACTGTCTGTTTCGATTGAGAACATCGGCAGAGTTCTCGGTTATTAAATCGAAGTTATCAATATAAAGATTGATAAAATCGTCTTTAGGTGATATGTTTGTTGCGTTCATAGTTTCTGTGCGTTTTAAACGCTAGGGCGCCAATGCTTTTGTGAGGATTAGCGGCCATATTGTATTGTTTGCGTTTATGCTTCTTCACTGTTTTTAATCCAGTCGTAACCCTTATCCTCTAGCTCAAAAGCAAGCTCTTTGCCACCGGTTTTAACAATTTTGCCATTGTATAGAATGTGAACGTAATCGGGTACAATATAATCGAGCAACCTTTGATAGTGGGTTATTACGATTGTAGCATTCTCGGGGCGTTTAAGTTTGTTCACTCCGTTTGCCACAACCCTAAGGGCATCAATGTCTAGGCCCGAATCAGTTTCGTCAAGAATAGCTAGTTTGGGCTCAAGCATGGCCATTTGGAATATTTCGTTTTTTTTCTTCTCGCCACCCGAGAAGCCCTCGTTAACAGCACGGTTTGTAAGCGCCGAGTCTATTTCAACAAGTTCCTTTCGCTCTCGTATTAGCTTAAGAAAATCGGAGGCTGACAGTGGGGCCAAACCTTTATGCTTACGATGCTCGTTAAGGGCTGTTTTCATAAAGTTTACCATGCTTACGCCTGGAATTTCGACGGGATACTGAAAGCTGAGGAAAAGCCCATCGCGGGAGCGCTCCTCGGGAGCCATTTCAAGCAGGTTTTTCCCGTTGTATGTAACCTCTCCTTTTGTAACCTCAAACAATTCTTTACCAGCAAGAACTGCGCTAAGTGTACTTTTTCCGGAGCCGTTTGGCCCCATTATTGCGTGAATTTCGCCAGCTTTTACCTCCAGGTTTATACCGTTAAGAATTTCTGTTCCGTTTATGCTGGCGTGTAAGTTTTTTATTGTTAACATGTTGTATGTATATTTATAATCAAATTAAAATCGAACAGTCCGTTTTTTACCCAACACTACCTTCCAAGCTTATTTGCAGTAGTTTTTGCGCTTCAACGGCAAACTCCATTGGGAGCTTATTTAGAACTTCTTTTGCATATCCATTGATAATAAGCGCAATGGCATCTTCAGTAGATATTCCCCGCTGATTGCAGTAGAAAATTTGGTCTTCTCCAATTTTTGATGTGGTTGCCTCATGCTCAACTATGGCAGATGGATTGTCAACCTCGATATAGGGGAAGGTATGCGCACCACATTTGCTACCAAGTAGTAACGAGTCGCACTGTGAGAAATTTCTGGAGCCCTCGGCATTCTTCACTACTTTAACTAACCCTCGATAGCTGTTATTGCTTAGTCCGGCAGAAATACCTTTTGAAACGATGTGGCTACGGGTATTTTTGCCAATATGTATCATCTTTGAGCCAGTGTCGGCCTGCTGATGATTATTTGTAACGGCTACGGAGTAGAATTCGCCATAGGAGTTATCGCCAAGTAGAATGCAGCTAGGGTATTTCCAGGTTATGGCAGAGCCGGTTTCAACCTGTGTCCACGATATCTTACTGTTTTTTCCTTTACAAATGCCTCGTTTTGTTACAAAGTTATATATACCCCCTTTGCCTTCCTTGTTGCCTGGGTACCAGTTCTGAACGGTTGAGTATTTCACCTCGGCGTTATCTGTAGCAACAATTTCTACAACGGCGGCATGTAGCTGATTCTCGTCACGCTGTGGTGCGGTGCAACCTTCAAGATACGACACGTAGCTATCGTCGTCGGCAACAATGAGCGTACGCTCAAACTGGCCAGTATTGGCAGCGTTAATTCTAAAATATGTACTCAGCTCCATGGGGCATTTAACACCTTTGGGGATGTAGCAAAAGCTTCCATCGCTAAACACAGCGGAGTTAAGCGCAGCAAAAAAGTTATCGGTTGTAGGCACAACAGAGCCAAGATGCTTCCTGACTAGGTCGGGCTGCTTGCGAATTGCCTCGCTCATTGAGCAGAATATGATACCCTGTTCAGCAAGCGTTTCGCGAAAGGTGGTTTTTACCGATACGCTGTCCATAACAGCATCAACAGCCACTCCTGAAAGCATTTTTTGCTCTTCGAGTGGAATCCCGAGTTTGTTGAATGTATCCAGAAGTTCGGGGTCAACCTCATCGAGGCTTTCTAGTTTAGCGTTCTGTTTGGGGGCCGAGTAGTAAATTATATCCTGATAGTTAATTTCAGGAATATTGAGGTGGGCCCACTGCGGCATTTCCATTGTTTTCCAATGGCGGTAAGCTTTTAGGCGGAACTCAAGCATCCACTCGGGCTCGCCCTTTTTTTCTGATATTAGCTTTACCACATCCTCGCTAAGCCCCTTAGCAATGCTTTCGTTCTCAATATTAGTTACGAAACCAAATTTATAATCTTGATTTGTAACCTCATTAAGAATTTTATCCTGATCGTTACTCATTAATTAATGCTTGGGTTTTTAATAAATTCTAATGTTCCAACACAAGAAACAGCTAAATGTTCAGGCTTGTGTTAAACTTTTAACAGAAAAAGATAGAATCAATCTAAATAAAATGCAAATATAATCAGTTTGGGCTTAAAAGGAAATTTTTTTGGTATTAGAGATGGTTATGTCTTAAAGGTTTATTTTTCCTCAAGCACAACGTTTTCGATTTTTGTATCTATTTGTTTTAGAGCCTCCTTCACGTTTTTTTCAGGAAGGATGATGTTGAAATCGCGCCAGAATTCGGAATCGTATTCTGACCACTCATCAAAAAAGACCGAGGTGGTTGATGCAGTTTCTTTACGGTGAAACCTTGCTACATCTGTTGTGTCGACTTGGCTTACCGCCAATTCAAAAAAGGTATGGAAAGGATTGTAGAACAAACTTCGTCTTTTCCTGTATTTAAAATGTAGGTCGCCACGTATGTGCGACAGGTGATACTTACCGTTAGTTTGGGAGTACTTAACCGAATATTTTATGCTTTTTGGTCTGATTTTAAAACGCCAGTTCGTTTTATAAACATACTGGCTGGTGGCTGCGGAGATGAACCTGGGGTTAACTTCAAACTCGGCACCTACTATGGCCAACGTTTCAGTATCAATGAACAAAACTCCTTTAAATAAAGGTTCGGTTACATGCTCCTTCTGCTCAAAGGCAATTTCGTAAGCAATGTTGTTTTGGTAGGTAACAATATCCTTTCTTGTAAAGTCAAAGAATTTCCAGTAATCGTTTTTTAAAAAGAATGGAAAATTCTTAATTATGTCGAGTTGAAGGATACTGTTTATGCCCCCACGAAGCTTAATGTTTAAAGTATCTGTCTGGTCAATATTTTGTGTTTTTCTTGACTTAAGCAGCTTTACTTGCTCGTTTGTAAACTTATTTAAATAGGAGGGTTTGTAAATTGAGAAGATAGCCTCGGAGTAATTCTGGTACTTTTTATTTTTGATAACCCCCTCGCGATAGAATGAGTTAAGGTAAATAGGAGATGAGTAGTAGTTCTTATCAATTTTTGATAATGCTTCCTTTAGGAGAGTAAGTGGGTCGATGTTACGAATTATAACTTCTTGTATTGATATAAAATCGGTGGAAAGATAGATGTCAACTGGTTCTTTTTTGAGAATGTTAATTGGGATAAACTTTGGTTTGTACCCGATATGAGAAATTTTCAGGCTGCTGTCCTTTAAAAACATTGGTAGTTTTAGGGTAAAAACCCCATCAAGGTTAGATACATTGCCTACCGCATAACGAGGAACGCCAACGGTGGCATATGCAATTGGGGTTTTCGTTTCGGAATCGAGTACCCGCCCTTTTACTGTGAAACTTTTAAGTGAATCAGTTGGTTGAACATGTTTTCTTGAGAATGAAGCAGAGGTGTCACGATAAATAAGTATATGTTGTTCAATGAGGTCGAACTTCAGTGTTTTATCGTTTAGAATATACCTTAGGGCTTGAGCAAGGGTTCTTTTCGAGTTATCTATTCTTATTCTTCTGTCGCTTTTTACAATTCTGCTATCATACGCAAACAGGATGCCCGTGCTATCGGATATCTGATTAAGGGCCTTGTAAACAGTTGTGAACTGCCTGTTGAGGGTTATTTCTTTTTGAAGGATTGAATCTGTTTCTTGTGCAAAATTGGTATTAGCAGAACATAACAGACATAGGATAGCCACTACAACAAACTTTGTTGTTTTTTTTATAAGTGATTTAATGGAATCCTTATTGCCCTTCATTTATTGGTTTTGTAAGTATTATTGCATTATCTGAGCGTTCAGCATTTAGATTTAGCGTTGCGCTTATAACCTCAACCATTGAAGTAATGGAATTGTTTTGAAAGGTTACAGTTAGTCTCCGTTGTGACAAATCTGGTGAGCCTAAAACGATATTAGTTCCGTAAGTTTTGTTAATTGCAAGAATTATGTTAGCTAAGGTTTCATCCTTAAACTGGAGCCGATTTGTTCGCCATTGCTCCTTAATGCTATTATTAATGTTCGTTTTGGCCAGCCTCCCTTCTGTTAGGGTTATTCTTTCGTTTGCATTTGCCACCACGGTTTGTTTTCGGTTTTTTAACGATACGCTTACGGTACCCGTTTCAACAACAACATCAAGAAAATCGGCGGTGGTTGATTTAACCGTAAACGAGGTTCCCAGCACAGCAATGGTTGCCTTCTCAGTGTTAATTTGGAAGGGATTTTTGGGGTCGGACTCAATATCAAAAAATGCTTCTCCATCGAGAGTTACGTTTCTGTCGGTTCTGCTAAAACGTTTGGAATATTTTAGTTTGGTGTTCGCCTTTAAGTAAACCGTGCTACCATCGGCCAGAGTGTGAACAAGAGTTGATGAGTTTTGCCCAGACTGAACTACTGTGGGTTGTTGCCAAATTGCAAGCAGAGAAACAATTGAACCAATTGCAATTATTAGAGCAACGGATGCAGCCCATTTTGCCCAGTGGGTTTTATATATGGGGACTGAATTTGATTTTTGAGGGATAAGATTATCCCTATCAAGCTTGTTGAAAAGGTTATTCCAGGCTTCATCCGTATTGGGTGCTTGCCCTATACTATTTCCTATAAGATTCCAATCGTTTTTCATTTGTTTTACAATTCTTCTATTCTCAGGATGTTCGCTAAGAACCGTATTAAATTCAGAAAGCTCCTTAGCATCCATCTCTCCGGCTATGTATTTTGCAATTTTTTCAGTATGGGCTGAGTTATTCGTATTTAGCATCATGGCTCAAAAATTTAACACGTAATTTGTCCGTACTCCTTTAGGTTAATCCTGAATAGTCTTAAGGCTTTACCCATATTAGCTTCAACAGTTTTTATTGATATGGATAGCTTCTTTGCTATCTCGTGATATTTTAAACCTTCGTATCGGCTAAGCTCA
Source organism: Perlabentimonas sp. (assembly GCA_041685855.1). Taxonomy (GTDB): domain Bacteria; phylum Bacteroidota; class Bacteroidia; order Bacteroidales; family Tenuifilaceae; genus Perlabentimonas. The sequence continues at coordinate 18,220 of JAWLEY010000007.1, forward strand.
AATACTTGGCGGCATCGGTCGGGCAGCTGGTTAAGGGTGTCATCAATTATTTGTGCAAGTTCGGCTGCTTCAACTGTGTTTGTTGTTGCATTATTACTGCTTTCTGCAGAGTGCTTTGTCTCGAATGTGTATTTTTCCTTAACCGCTTCATGGTTAATAGCTTTATAGCACTTGTGTTTAACTGCTTGGTATAAATATGATTTCAGTGATGTTTCAATTGCAATGGTTTTCCTTTTTTTCCAGTAGTTGTAGAATAGGTCTTGAACAATTTCTTCAGCTGAATCCATGTCTAGTAAAAATCTGTATGCATACTGGCATAGAGGTTTATAAAGCTTGCGAAAAACCTTTTCGAACTCTTCTACGTTGTCATTCTGAATTTTCTTATGTGATGATCTAAAAACAAGATCCATTTTAATACAGTTTGCGCCAAAGATACATAGAAACAGAAAATCCCACCTAATTTTTGTGGATTTAGTAATAAACACCTGCCCAAAATATAGTTGGGCAGGTGTTTCGTTATATTAGTGTTTAATCTCTCATTAATCTTTTGCCATATCTTTCAATTGCTCTCTCAATGGATTCTTCGGGTCGAATGTAGTTGTGTTCGCCCCAGAAGTCTTCATCGTTAAAAGATTCAACAGCATCTGATAGTATGTCTCGTTCCTTAAAACTTTCCCTGTAGGGGAACCTATCAACATCTTTAAAACTTCTATCGGTTATTGCCAGTTCGGCAGTTACAGAGTAGTTTGAATTAAAAATTCTGCGTTTCCAGTTAGCTTTAAACGAGAGTTCGTTTCGTACGTAGTTTAAATAGTAAACACCATCGTGCTCAACATAGTTTACATAGTACGAAGTGCTGGTTGGAGTAAATTTAACGCCCCGTGGTTTGCGCAAAACAAATAGGTTTGCGGCTTCATCCTCATTCTCAAGGTTGAGGCTAAACTGCGCGTTGGTAATGGCTAAGTTTTCGGTATCAATATATAGTTTTCCGTAGTAGAGTGGGGTACGTATGTGAGACTTCTGCTCAAACTTAATCACATAATTTATCTTCTCATCAATGGTAACCATGTCTTCAAGGGTAAACTCGTAGTAATCAAAATTATTCTCGATGAAAAGTAGCTCATTATTCTTTACAACATCAAGCAGTAGCGATACGCGAGGGCCACCCTGAAGCTTAACGGCAAGCGTATCGGCTTTTTTCACGTTGGTGCTTTTACGCCCCTTAAAAATTTTAACCCTATCGCTTCTGGTGAATGCAGTGTATGGTGCTTTGTAAATATCAAGCACGGCTTCCGATATTGAAATATACCTCCAGCGCTGCTTAATGGTTTCACGATAAAAACCAGTTAGCATGTTGGCCTGCTTGCTGTAGTTCTCGTTTACTTTTTTGAAGGCATCGCTAACAAGTTTCCTTGGGTCTGCTGGTCGTACCGTTATTCCATCAATCGAGATAGACGAGGGTTCAAGGGCAACCTCAACGTTATTGCCCATTAGGTTTGAAATTGGTACTCGCTTGTCCTTATATCCAAGGTGAGAGAATTCAATTTCAGTAGGGTTAAGGTTGTTGTTAATTTTTAAGGTAAAGTAACCTTCGCTGTTGGTTACAGTACCTATGTGAGAATCAGGAACGGTTACATACGCAAAAAACAGGTCCTCATTGGTTTTTGCATCCTTAAGTTTACCGCTGATAGTAGTGAAACTACTTCCATTCTGTGCCATTGCAGGACTAAGGAAGATTATGAGCATAGTTAGAAGGCTCATTTTCCGGATTGTTTCTTTTAGTGTTCTCATAATTGTATTGATTTTTGGGATTAACTATTTGTCTTTTCTTATTGCTATGACCTTCGAGAATGATTTTACCCTATCTAATTTTCTAATTTTTTTAATAATAGTTTTTTGTCTTTTAATTTCTATTCAACAAATAATTGGATATGATGTAGGTAGAGTTAATTGTATTTTTTATTTTTGCATTAACTAAAGAGAATGTATATGAAGAGGTTGTGTACCTTAATTAGCATGTTGTTATTTGCTTTGCTGGCTTTTGCGAGTACAAATAATTTGTGTAGCCCAAATATGGTTTTATTGGAAAAGCCAGATTCTATTAGCAAAACCGAGACTTCCGAGTCAAGAGTTTATGATAGGCTTAAAATGGTTGATGGAAGTGAAAAGGAGGTTGTTGTTAAGGAGATTTCCGATAAGTTCGTTTTTTTCTCAGAGCCAGAAGTTGATAATGTAGATTGGGTTGATAAGAATGAAGTGGAGGCTATCCTTTATAAAGATGGCACAAAGCGCTACCTAGAACGCAGCACTAATGAAAAAAGCGGGGTGAAAGATTGGAGGGGTGTTGAGGTTACCAGAGATGCTGAGGAGGTTAGTGGCATGGTAAAGATAGATGAATTAGAGGTTAGGAGAGAGGCTATAAGCAGGTCCCAATTTTTAAAAAACAGCACGCTGGAAACAAACGCGGAGATTGCAATTAAAAAGGAAGCCGCTGCAATACGTGCCGATGTAGTACTAGTAATAGAGGTTCTTCACCATAGAGCCTATGGTGACCCACCGGTAGTTGTAATGAGGGGGGAGGCCTATAGAAAGTAACGGCAATACTGCAATACCATATTATTGCTCTGCCAGATAATCCTCTTCGTCGCTATATTCAATAATTTTGTTAAGTTGTTGATTAATTGATTTGTTCAACTCTTTAACTCTCACCATCTTCTTTGGTCTAAAGGTATTGTAATAGAATTCACGCCCTCTTTGATTTATTAATACCGCAACTCTTTTCCATTCAAATGTTATAAACATGCTAAGCAGGCAGAACGCAAAATATACCAAAGTTAGCGTTAAGCTCTTGGTAATAATTGCAAAAGCAGCAATCTGTAATAAGTAGAAAACTGGAGTAAGTACAAGGCCAAGCGTAAATCTTACGCTGCTAATAAACTGCTTGTCGCTAAAATTTTTACTTAAAAACTTGGCGATAGCAATGGGGAATATATTGTTAATAAATGATAGTAGGAATAGCGGAAGAGTAGAAACTAGAAGTACAACTATTAGAGGTAAGTTCCATTTCTGAAAAGTAGTCATAGGATAAACAGTAGGCTCGAGTTTTCTGCGGCTTAAAAGCATTCTGTACTCAAGAGCATCGGCTGCAAGTAGCAGGAAGTTATCTGGTTTCTTCTCCCTAAATTCTTTAATCTTTTTCAGTATTTTAATTTGAGCCTCTACCTCATTCTTGTGAGTTTGCCTTAATTTTAGGTCTGAAAGGTACTCCCTAGTATAGGTGTCTAAAATTATTTTCTGAGCAGAATAGTACTGCTTATCGTCAATGTCAACCATCTCAGCGCGCATACCATCCCGCAGATGGTTTAACAGCAAGTTGTATGCTTTAGCAGGATTATTGCTGTACTGCTTCAAGAAGGATTTAACTCTAATGGGGGTACCAAACCTCATATGAAGTTTACTACCAACTTTTATGTAGTTCTTATAATCTAATCCAACAGGAACTATATAGATATCGAGTTTCCCGTTGCTAGCATCTTGTGCTTGTAAAGCTATTCGGGCTATCCCTTTTTTTAACGGGAGGCGGAGCTGCTTCTTATCGCCGTGGTTGCCTTCTGGCAGAATTACCAGTCCGTTCTTGTTCTCCAGAACATCAAGGGTTTTATTAAAAACCTCATCGTTTCTTTGGAGGCTGGCAAAGCCATCGCGCATGCGATATATGGGTAATATTTTAAGGAATGTTAGAATCTTCCTGATAAGAGGCTTCTTAAAAATATCGGCCCGAGCTAAGAAGACGGGCTGCCAAACCTTTAGGCTAAGAATAGCCAGAGCATCCATTAGGGCATTCTGGTGATTGGGAGCAAAAATCAGAGATTTATCCCATGGTATATTTTCTTTCCCGTTGTAGGTGGTTCTAAAGTAGAACTTGAAACTGAAATCCACGTAGAATTTTAATACATGATAAGCACGAGACCACTTTTCAATAATGCTTCTATCTGTTGGCATAGTTATCTTTTTTAAATCGTTTTATTTTTTGGCAGACCCCTTCTTGACCAGTACATTGCTATTCCTAATCCAGCAATGATGTGCCAAATGCCCCACCAGGCAGCAACAAAAGCCATTCCCCCAAGTCCATTAAAAAGATTAGGGTTAAAAATTAGTACAAGCCCCAACCCTGAGTTCTGTATCCCTGTCTCAATAGTAAGGGTTCGTTTGTCGGCATTGGGTAGCTTGAACAAGGTGGCTAACGAATATCCAGTTGTTAGCGCCAGTAAATTATGAATAAAAACTAAAAGAACAATTAAGTGGATATAATCTAAAAAGAATTTAAAGTTTGAAGCTAAGGCGCCAACAATAAATCCGGTAAAGATTATAACTGAAAATGTTTTTAGGGGTTTAACAATTTTTTGAGTGATTGCTGGAAACCTGTTAGAGAACCAAATTCCTAATCCAACAGGAATACCTAAAAGGATGAATACCGTTTTCATCATTTCCCAGGCATCAATACTAATGGGAATAACCAGGTCGGCTGTTCCTGAGTATAGTTTGCCCCACAGGGCAAAATTAAGAGGGGTGATAAATATTGCCGAAATGGTGGCAATTGCTGTTAAACTTACTGATAACTCAATATTTGCTTTTGCTAACGAGGATATAAAGTTTGAAATGTTGCCACCAGGGCAAGATGCAACCAAAATCATACCCAAAGCAACGCTTGGCGAAGGTTTGATTACTAAAATCAAAAGGAATGTTACCGCAGGTAATGCAATGAATTGCGAGAATACACCAACAAGGATTGATTTAGGTTTAATAATGATATTTTTAAACTGCTTAACTCTGATTTCCAGCGCTACGCCAAACATTATAAAAGCAATGGTGATATTCATAAAGAGCAGGCCGCCCTTCCCAAAGTTAAGCCTAATCCAATCCAGAATTTCAAAATTCTTTTTAATGTGCATTTCAACATGGGAAACCTCTCCTTGGGTTAGCTCAACCCTGTGACGATTTGTGAAATAGAGGTCGGTGCCGCTATGCTGATTGGTTGGTTGACCTGCAGTTTCGAGCACCTCAGTTGCTTTCATGCCAATTCTGAGGGGAGAGACTGACCTTTGATGTGAAAACTCCTGATTGTCCTGTTTGCCGGGTTTTTCGTTGGATTGTAGGCGGATATCAACAACTTCGTTGTTTGAAATAACTACCTGGTCGGATTTATAGTACCACCGCTCAACAAAAATTGTTTTGCTGGGATTACCCACAATGCCTAATACCTGGGCGGAGTCCATCCCTACATCAACCTGCTTAACAAGCTTGTGATAGTTTTTTGACGCTCCAGTAAAAGCAATAGCAGTAAGTAAAACTAACAGAGAAAGTTTTAGGGCTAGATAACTTATTATGCTATTCGAGCATTTTACCATAACCAGTTTTTGTTTTATGAATAGTTAGGCCTCGAAAAGGTTTAATGCCTTTTTCTTAATCCTCCCCAAGTATTTCACGCAGGAGCTTGCCTTGCTCTTCGTATCCTTTTTTACCCAGCAGGGCAAACATGTTTTTTTTGTATGCTTCTACGCCGGGTTGGTCAAATGGGTTCACATTTAGAGTGTATCCACTTAAAGCGCAAGCTTTTTCAAAAAAGTACATGGTGTACCCAAGCCAGTACTCATCAATTTTTGGAATTTCAATGTTGATATTTGGCACGCCCCCATCAATATGGGCAAGGGTGGTTCCGTATTGTGCCATTCTGTTTACGTCGGACAACCTTTTACCTGCTATGTAGTTTAGTTGATCGAGATTGTTGTCATCCGATGGAATTGTTAGGCTATGCTTTGGGGTTTGAACGGAGAGCACTGTTTCGAAGAGGAATCGTTCGCCTTCCTGAATATACTGTCCTAATGAGTGCAGATCGGTAGTAAAATCGACTCCTGCAGGGAATATCCCCTTGTTTTCTTTCCCTTCGCTTTCGCCGTAAAGCTGTTTCCACCACTCAGCCATGAAATGTAGTTTAGGCGTATAATTAACCATTATTTCAACCTTAAAGCCTTTGCTATAGAGTGCATTTCGAGCAGCAGCGTATTGGCAGGCAGGATTGTTCTCGTAAGGTATGTTAGGGTTAGTTTCAATCTCAGCATCGGCGGCCCCTTTAATAAAATTCTCAATATCAAAACCTGCTATGGCAATTGGAATAAGCCCAACGGGAGTAAGCACAGAGTAGCGACCGCCAACATCATTAGGTATAGTAAAGGTTTGGTAATTTTCCTCGCTGGCAAGCTGCTTTAGCGCGCCTTTGGTGGAGTCGGTAATGGCCACTATCCTTTTTGATGCTTCTTCTTTTCCAACCTTTTGCTCAAGGTGCTGTTTAATGAGCCTAAAGGCAATTGCGGGCTCGGTTGTTGTACCTGATTTCGAGATAACCACAATGCTGTAAGATTTCTTATCAAGTATCTCAAGCAGATCATGATGATAATCTTCACAAATGCTATTCCCTGCAAAAAGCACCGTTGGTCCGTTTTGTTCAGTTAAGCCTGCAAACGAGTGGTTCAGCGCTTCAATTATTGCCTTAGATCCCAAGTAGGATCCACCTATCCCAACAACCACAACCACTTCGCTTTTGCTCCTAATGTATTCGGCTGTGCTTTTTATTTGTTCTATTTCGTGTTTGGTGATACTTGAAGGAAGATTTAACCATCCAAGATATTCATTCCCTTTGCCAGTTTTCTGATGAAGTACAAGAAGGTTCTTTTCAATTTCAGCTTGAAAACTTTCTACGTGATCCTGAGTAGCAAATTCGTAAATATCTTCAATATCAACTTTTAAACTGCTCATAGTATTATATTTTTTTTGTTTTATCTTAGTTTATCGGTAAGAATTTTCATCTCAATAGCCGGAGCAATACTCTCGTAAAGAATATTGTAAACGGCATGGCTAATAGGCATATCAACAGAATGTTTTTGGTTTATCTCCTGAATAGATTGGCTGGCATAGTAGCCTTCGGCAATCATATTCATTTCTAGCATGGCAGATTTTACGGAGTACCCTTTGCCAATCATTGTTCCAAAAAGTCTGTTGCGGCTAAACTGTGAGTATGAAGTAACCAGCAGGTCGCCCAGATAGGCCGATGTGTTAACCTCCCTATTGCTTGGGTATGTTTGGTTCAAAAAACGCTCTATTTCCAGCTGTGCATTGGTAACCAGAACAGCAATAAAGTTGTCGCCATAACCTAATCCGTGTGCTATTCCGGTGGCTATAGCGTAAATGTTTTTTAGTACTGCGCTATACTCGGTGCCGTAAATATCTGTGCCTGTTATGGTTTTAATATAATGAGAGTTAAGCAAGTTGGCGATTCCTTTGGCAGTATTTATCTTTTTACAAGATATTGTAAGGTAAGATAGTCTCCCAAGGGCAACCTCCTCAGCATGGCATGGGCCGCTCACAACACCTATTCTACCGAAGGGCACATTATAGGTTTGATTAAAAAATTCTGCTACGGTTAGGTTCTCATGAGGAATAATTCCCTTGATGGCTGTAACGATAAATTTATCGTTTAGTTTCTCAGTAAGAGGCTCAAGCCATATTTTAAGAAATGCAGAGGGAACAACAAAAAAGATAGTGTCAGATTCTTTAACAAGCTGGTTAATATCGTTGCTTATCTTTAGTTTTTCGGTATTAAAATAAACAGAACTTAAGTAATGAGGGTTATTCCGGTGTTTCTTTAGATTTTTTATAATGTTTTCTTCACGAATATACCAGTTAACCTTTTGCTGGTTCTCATGTAAAATTTTTACAATTGCTGTGGCCCAGCTGCCGCTTCCTACTACTCCAACCGTTTTTTTTGATTCCATTCTTATTCCTTAAAAATATTAATAATAAGGCAAATAAATGTTGTCTTCATATTACAGAGAACTGCTACGTTTAAAAAGCTAAGGTAGGGATTATTTTGAAAGATTAGGAAGAAAAAAATTCTCAAACGGTACTTGTCAGTTTAAAAAGCTTTGATTCCTAATAAATAATGAGGGGGCAAATCTGCCCCCTCTGAAACTATCCGAACCTCAAAATTCAAGCTATGATCTGTTGGTCAGGTGGTTACTTTACAAATGTATTAAAAAATGTTTACAATTTGACCATCTCTACATAAGAAAGTGCAATTTTTATTTAGACACTAGCGATGGTTACTACAACCTCTCTTTTGGTGCGTGGTCCATCAAATTCGCAAACAAAAATATTTTGCCAGGTAGACAATCCTAACTTACCATCAATTACAGGGATGGTTTCTTGCGGGCCAATTATTCCTGCCTTTAAGTGGGAGTCACCGTTACCGTCCTGAGCATCGTGAAGCCATACACCTTTTGGAATAAGTTTTTGGAGTAGGTTTACCACGTCAGTCTGAACGGAGTCGTCCCAGTTCTCCTGAATCATAATGCCGGCTGTTGCACCACGAACATAAACGTTGGCCATGCCACTATTAATTCCTGAGTTGGTAACAATTCTTTCCACATCCGATGTGATGTCGTACAACCCTTCGCGCTTATTGGTACTAATCTGAAAAACAACTTGCATCATTTACAATTGCAATAGTTTGTTTAATACTAATCCGTTTGGTTAATTTAAATTTACTACTAAACCTACCCTTCAATCCATTTTGCAACGTCTTCCATGGCTGGATTTGTAAGCCCCAGCTTATTCTTTTTGTTGTATCCGCACAAATCGTTAAAGAGTTTGCCGGGTTTTAAACCTTTAAGTGATGCTAGGGTGTAGTGTCCCATTTTTCCCAGTACAGGTACCCATTCCTCGGGAATGCCTGCTTTTGTGAAAGTTTCCACAGAATCCTTTTGCGCTTTTGGCTCCGGTTTCATTTGGGGGAAGAAAAGCACATCCTGAATGGAAGCCTGATTGGTCATGAACATAGTTAGCCTGTCTATTCCAATGCCCATTCCCGAGCAGGTTGGCATGCCGTACTCCAGGGCACGAACAAAATCGTGGTCAATAAACATGGCCTCATCATCACCCTTCTCACTTAGCTTAAGTTGCTCCTGAAATCTTTCAAGCTGGTCAATGGGGTCGTTTAGCTCGCTATATGCGTTACAAAGCTCCTTGCCATTTACCATTAGCTCAAAGCGCTCGGTGAGTTCAGGGTTGCTCCTGTGGCGTTTGCAAAGGGGAGACATCTCAGTTGGGTAGTCAGTTATGAATGTAGGTTGGATAAAGTGATGCTCACACTTCTCACCAAATATCTCATCAATAAGTTTCCCTTTGCCCATTGTTTCGTCCACCTCAATTCCCAGGTCTAAGCAAATTTGATAAAGTTCCTGCTCGGATTTTCCAGAAATATCAACACCAGCATACTTTTTAATTGCATCGGTCATGGTTACCCGCTGGAAAGGTCGTTTAAAATCAATCTGGTTTTCGCCAATTGTAACCGTTGTGGAGTCATGGAGGGCTAGCGCAACGCGCTCAATCATCTCCTCAGTAAAGTCCATCATCCAGAAATAGTCCTTATACGCCACGTAAATCTCCATAACGGTGAATTCCGGATTGTGAGTGCGGTCCATCCCCTCGTTTCTAAAATCTTTTGAGAACTCATAAACCCCGTCAAACCCGCCAACTATAAGCCTCTTAAGGTAAAGCTCATTTGCAATACGCAGGTAAAGGGGAACATCAAGCGCATTATGATGGGTTTTAAAAGGTCTTGCTGCGGCACCACCGGGTATTGGTTGCAGTATGGGGGTTTCAACTTCAAGGTAACCCTTTGAGTTGAAGAAATCTCGCATCGTGTTAATAATCTTACTCCGCTTAATAAAGGTGTCGCGAACCTGAGGGTTTACAATTAAATCAACGTAGCGTTGGCGGTAGCGTTGCTCGGCATCGGTAAAAGCATCGTATGTTTTTCCATCCTTCTCCTTTACAATGGGTAGCGGGCGAATAGATTTTGCAAGTACTGTAAAATCCTGAGTATAAATTGACTCTTCGCCCATTTGAGTTTTAAAGGCATATCCCTTTATTCCGATAATATCGCCAATATCGAGCAGCTTTTTAAATACCTTATTATACAGGGTTTTGTCCTCGCCTGGGCAAACATCATCACGGCGAATGTAAACCTGAATCCTACCCTTCTCGTCTTGTATCTCAAAGAACGATGCATTACCCATTATTCTGCGCGACATTATTCGTCCGGCAATGTGAATATCGTCCTTCTTTTCTGCTAGCTTGTCAAAATTGTTAGAAATGTCTTCTGTGCTGTGTGTTACAGGGTATTC
>JAWLEY010000159.1:0-6599 GCA_041685855.1 Perlabentimonas sp.
ATCACACCTGGACTCCCTGGCTTATTGTTACCCGCACAGTGGGCGTATTACCACTAATTTATCTTGTTAGGCGGAAGGAAAACATTTACATAGGAATTGCAGCACACTGCATAATTAATTCAATTGATTTTATTATTGGGATAGCTTTTATTTTGACTCTTTATTGAGTTAAAAATAACATAAGATAACATGAACATAACCAACTTAAAAAATCAAACAAATGAAAGCATTACTTGTGGTTGATATACAAAAGGGGTTAACAAAAAGGAAAGGTTTTTACAATACCGAACTGTTTATCAAAACAGTAAACTCTGCAATTGAGCTATACAGCAGCAAGGGCTTGCCCATTTTTTACATTCAGCATATTAATAAGATGTTAATGCCAAATACCACCGATTGGGAAATTGATAACAGGCTAATAATGTGTCCCGAGGGAATCATTCTTCAAAAAAAACACGGCAATGCATTCACTAATAGCAAACTTGATAGTATTTTGTCATTAATGGGCGTTGATGAAATATTGGTTTGTGGCCTATCAACACAGCATTGCGTAAAAGCCACTTGCCTTGGTGGGGTAAAGAATAGATTTAACGTGTCAATTCTAATGAATGGTCATTCCAACTGGGCAAAAGATGCTTCAGATCTAGTAAAAAAAACTGAGAATGAACTTTCCTTGATGGGTGTAAAAATAATTGAACTTAAAAATAATCAATAACAACCCAAATCATATTCGTCATGAAAACATTTCAAATCATCATCATTGTTGTTGCAGCAATAGTTGCAATTGTTGTAGGCTTTGCAGCCTACTGGGGTGCTTTTAAGAGCATTAAATTTAGCGTGGTTGAGCAGGGTGGCGAAACCCTTGTTTATGAAAATATGACTGGCGATTACCGCCAGAGCGGTGTGGTAATGGATAAGGTTTACTACTCGCTACTGAACGATTACAACATTGAAACCTTTAAGGGATTTGGCATCTACTACGATAACCCACAGAAGGTGGAAACCAGCAAACTTCGCTCCGAGTTAGGATGCATTCTTGAGGAATCAGATATTCATAGGGTAAGTGAACTAGAGGGTAGTTTCAAAATCAAGACCTACTCCAAGGCCAAGTACATTGTGACAGAATTCCCCTACAAGGGAAAACTCTCCGTAATGTTTGGCATTATGAAGGTTTACCCTGCGCTAAACAAGTTCGTAAAAGAGAATGGTTTTAATGAAGAAGGAGCAATTATGGAGATTTATGATACGCCAAATAAGAAGATTGTTTACAGGAAAGAAATTTAGAGAAGAATTTTGGATAATCACTAAAAATAATTGTTATGGAAAATTTAAACTATTTCGAACTACTGTGTTACTTCTGGGCATTTATTGGAATTATTTCTCGAATTCTCATTATTTCTTTAGGAAACAAATGGAATAAATGGGAATTAAAGTCTGCTTATTCTGAAAAGAAACCGTTATGGGTATATATTGTAATTACGGTCGGTTATTTTTTAATTGGTTTCTCATGGTACAAAGTTGCAACCACTGATATTGCATATAGCTGGATAATAGCTTTACTTGTTTCGTTAACAGGAATTAAAATCAGTGCATTGCTTTTTAGATACAATGAATTCAGAACTTTTGCAAAAACTACACTAAACTCTAAAGCTAAACTTATTAGGTTGAATATAGGTGTAGTTGTTCTCTCAATTGCATTGGTTTGCATGGGTATTTTTCTTTATTAAACAACTATATGCCAAAAAGTTAAACCAAGTACAGTAATTTACAAAATGCTAAAAAGATATCTTGATTTCAATTGCTGAAAAAGTGATAAACCTTATTATTCACATATTAACTTACTGGCTTATCCTATCCACTCTTATCTATGCCAGCCTACTGGTAAAACCCCGCATTTGGCTGCATCGAATGCCCCCTGCTGTTAGGGCTAAGGTAAAAGGAAAGACTCCTATGGAGAAAAGGTGGTTTCTAATACTGGGGATACCAATGGGCGTAGTGTTCTTTTTTAACCCCATTGTTTTTACGGCATTAATGTACAATCAGCTCTATCAGATTTTACTAAGCCTACTTACTTTTACCGCTGGCTTTGCTATATGGGATACGCTAATTCTCGACCTCTTTATATTTTGCAAGCTAACGCCAAAGCCAATGGTTATTGAAGGAACTACCACTCACGATTATAAGGACAAAATTTATCATTTAAAATCGGGGTTTAAGGGTTTGGTAATGGCCGTGGTTTATTCAATTGTAACAGGATTTATAATATACCTTCTCAAACACATTACTAGCCTTTAAATCAACAACTAATATTAATAAATTTCAGGATGAAAAATAATATCAAAAAAGAAGCAATTGTATATTTCGCATTAACGCTAGCCCTCAGTTTTCTAGTATTTTGGGGGCCAATTGCTTTATTTAAAATCCCAACGGTTAACCTTGTTGATGGTCCTGTTGGCTCTATATTTGCTATTGTACTTTTTATAATTGGAGGTTTTGTACCTTCAATTGCAGGCATTGCACTAACGGGTTATTACGAGGGAAAAACAGGTGTTCGTAATCTGCTGAAAAATTCTGTACGTTTTGGATTTTCACTAAAATGGTATTTTATAATGCTTGCCTCAGCATTATTTTTAGCATTTGGGAGTATTTTAATTTATACTACTTTGGGGAGAAATTTCGATTTCTCACAATTCGCAGTGCAACTGCCCACGTTGTTACCCTTGATTATTCTTGGTCCTCTGTCGGAGGAGTTTGGCTGGCGGGGATTTGCCCTAAAGCGAATGCTTAAGTTAACCAACCCAAATGTTGCCAGTTTGATAATTGGCTTGGTTTGGTCGCTATGGCACTTGCCTCTTTTTTTTATGATAGGTACATCGCAAAATGAGTTTGGGTTACCCTTTATTGTGTTTCTCATTTCCGTTACCAGCACATCTTTTGCTTACACTTACTTTTATATCAAAACCAAAGGGAGCCTTCTATCGGCAATATTCCTTCATTGGGTTTTTACATTTGTTATGCAGGTGGTGGCAAGTACGGTTGAAAGAACAGAAACGTATAACTGGCTGGAATTTATGCCAGCATTAATACTGGGCTTCATATTCTCAATACTACTTAATGGTTATAAGAATAAAAAAAATGCAAATTTCTAGACACACATTTCAACGGTAAGTACCTAATATCTGTATTCATAACAAGTCTCATTTTATTGAGACTTTTATTTTTGAAAGTTGAGACCTCTTAAAATTCAAGTGAGACCAACCAAAGGTTATAGGCCTATAGATTTGTATTGAAAATTAATTCAAAAAAAATTGAATCCTATGAAAAGTCTTAAACCATTAAAAAGATTTCTTGTTGCTTCAATCATTCTTGTGTTACCTTCCTGCGAGAAGAGCGAGTGGAACGAAATTGAATATCTACTAAACCTCTCGGCTGAGAAATCATATCTAATTGAAGAATCGCATATAGCCAATTTGCCACCTGTAATACAAAACTATCTTGAGGCATCGGGTGTGGTTGGAACACACTATTCTAATAGCATAAAGTTTACCTACACTGGCGATTTTAAGCTGAACGAGGACGCCGAGTGGGCTCCAATGGATGCAGTAACCTACATAACCTATGTCCCGCTTAGCCGTAACTGGTTTGGTGAGATAAACTCATCGATGGGTAAGATGACTGGACTCGATTACTACTACAACGGTAAGGGCAAGATGGATATTCGGCTTTTCCCATCAATCCCCTTTCAGGTTGCCGCTGGGCCTGAACTGGACATAGGAGAGCTGCTTACTATCCTTGCGGAAATTGTATTTAACCCATCGGCATGCTTAAATAGCTACATTGAGTGGGAGCAGTTAACCGATTACTCAGCTAAGGCAACCATTCATGATGCTGGTATTTCGGCCTCGGGCATATTCTTTTTCGATGAGAACTTTCTGGTAACACATTTCGAAACCGATGAGCGGTATCTTGTTTCGGGCGATAGGGTTGAGAATCATCTTTGGACTGTCTATGTTACCGATTACAGGGAGTTCGATGGAGTTCTAAGCCCCAGTGAATTTAATTTGATGTGGCACCTGCCCTCAACATCATACGAGTATATTAGGGCAAGAGTTGACGATATAGAGTTCAATCCAGCAAATATTTAAAGAAAAACGTGCTATGAAAAAGTTAATCATCACAATTGCCACTATACTTATAATAGGTTTGGGCTATTCACAGGAGCGCTCCAGCGCTAATCAACTTTCGTTTGAACTTGGAGGTGCAGGCCTTGCCGCATCGGTAAATTTTGAGCATATCGTTTTCGATAATAACAACGGTATGATAGTTCCCAAGGTTGGACTTGGTTACCTCCCCGTTTTTGTAAACGGATCTTTCTCAACCGGTACTTTTAGCTTTATTGCCGGAGCAAACTATATAAGAGAATATAAGAATCACCAAGCCGTTTTAGGTGTTTCAAATTCTCTTACAGCAACTTTTTTACGTGGACTTGGCGACTCATTCAGCTCATCAACCTATAGCTACCTTATTATTCCTAGCTTTGGATATAGATATATAATATGTGAGAAAAATGGACTTTTTATTGGTGCCGGATATTCTCCCATTGTTTCGTTCAACGGATTTTCCGTTGAAAAACAGCTTATGCAGTATAAGAACCATTTTTACATAACAGTAGGCTTTGGCTTAAATTAAAATCAAAAAAAAACTAATAGCTATGAAATACATACTATCAACCATTATGCTAATCCACGGTGCAATACACCTAATGGGCTTTGTAAAAGGATTTAACCTAGCCAATATCGAAAATCTTAACTCAGAGATTCCCAAACCAGCAGCATTGCTTTGGCTTGTTGTCTTCCTTCTATTTGCCCTTTCGGGCATATTCTACTGGCTTGCTAACGATATGTGGATGCTTTTTGCAGGAGTAGCCACCCTGTTATCGGCAATCCTAATTATTGGCATCTGGAGCGATGCAAAGTTTGGAATGATTCCCAATATCATAATCGCAATAGCCATCCTATTCTCTTTTTCAAGCTGCGCCTTTAACAAGAAGATTACAAGCGAAACCCAATCAATACTTAGCACTGTTAATGAGTATTCAAAAGAAATTGTGAGCGAGGATGATATTGCAAATCTTCCAACACCTGTTAAGAATTGGCTTACTTCATCGAGGGCAGTTGAAAAAGAGAAAGTACAGACCGTATGGCTTAGCCAAGCGTTTTTAATGAAACTCAAGCCCGAGCAAGAAAATTGGCACCACGCTACGGCACAGCAATACTTCACGGTGGATAAACCAGCGTTTATCTGGACGGTGGATATGAGGATGTCACCAATTATCCACATAAAAGGGCGCGATAAGTTTATTGATGGTAAGGGTGAAATGCAGATGAAGATGAACTCAATCATCAACCTTGGAAAAGAGACTGGCCATAAAATGGACGAAGGAACCTTACAGCGTTACCTTGGCGAGATGGTTTGGTTCCCATCGGCAGTTCTCAGTCCATATGTTACTTGGGTGGAGGTTGACTCGCTAACAGCAAAGGCCACAATGAACTATCAGGGGACAACCGGCTCGGGCACTTTCTACTTTAACCAGAATGGCGACTTCGTAAGGTTTAGCGCGATGCGCTACAAGGGAAATGCGCCCGATGCCAAACGCTATGAATGGGTGATTGATGTGGATGAGTATGCCGTGTTTGAGGGTGTTAGAATTCCCTCAAAATGCCGTGCTACCTGGAAACTTGAGGAGGGCGACTGGACCTGGTGCGAAATTGAGATTACAGATTTAAAATACAATATCGATATTGAAAAATAGCTGCCTTGAAAGATGTCTCATTTTTCCAATTTTGGCAATCGCGCCCACCGTACTTTTGTCGTGTTAATTAATCGTTAAATCTAAAAAAATAAAAAATGGAAAAATTAATCTCTTGGGTAGAGATACCCGCGGCAAATTTCGACAGAGCAGTAGATTTTTACAACTCAGCACTGAAGTTAAATCTTCAAAAACAGGATTTTGGAACAGAAAAGATGGCCTGTTTCCCAACGGGTGAGGGCGCAATATCGTTCGCTCCAGACTTTAAACCATCGGAGAATGGGGTGTTGGTTAGTTTTACCGCTTCCGATAGCATTGACGAGACATTGGTGCGGATTGAGAAGAATGGAGGTAAAACCATAATCCCCAAAACCAAAATTGAAGCCGATGGGCGCGACTACTTTGCTACCTGCCTCGATTCCGAGGGAAATAAAATTGGGATTTACGGAAGATAATTTTTAAACAAAGGGTCAAAGACGCAAGGCAAAAAAAGCCTTGTGTCTTTGTATTATCATCTTAAAGAGCCTCATTATTTTAAAATTTATTATTTTTGTAACATGGCAATGAGCATCGCAAAACCAGCAAAGATTCTTGAACCATACATTAAGCAATACTGGTCCATTGTGAATGAATTACCTAAAGGTGAGCAGTATGCCCACAGGATTATCCCTTGCGGTATTTCGGAGCTAATGTTCTACCTTGGAGAAAGACCCGTTGTTCTTAACCCCAAAAAGAGTTTTAACGAGAACGTTGTACTTAGCGGGCATCAAAAAGAGTACTTTGACATTCA
>JAWLEY010000008.1:0-28155 GCA_041685855.1 Perlabentimonas sp.
TGGAGACGCTTATAAGTAAAGGGCAATTTGTTCGCTCACAAACACAAACATGGAAACACAATCAGAATTTCAACAATTTGGCCTCTCCGATGAGACCTTAAAAATTATTGCTAAGAAAGGGTTTGAAACCCCCTCTCCTATTCAAAAAATTGCCCTGCCAGTTTTACTAAACGAAAGTTGCGACATTATTGGCCAAGCTCAAACCGGAACCGGAAAAACAGCTGCATTTGGATTACCAATAATTGAATCGTTGGTAAACAATAAGACTAACAAACTTATCTCCCTGGTACTTGTTCCAACAAGAGAGTTAGCACTACAGGTGTCCGATGAGATGAGCTCCTTTAAAGGTTCAAGAAACATCAATATCATAACCCTTTACGGTGGCCAGTCAATTTCAGAACAACAACGAAGGTTAAGAAAAGGAGCCGACATAGTAGTAGGTACCCCAGGTAGAATTTTAGACCTGCTTAGGCGAGGAGACCTTAAGCTCAACAACATTGAATGGGTTGTTCTAGACGAGGCCGATGAGATGCTTAACATGGGTTTTATTGATGATATTGAGTCGATACTAAGCCATACCCCCAAAGAAAAACGCATGCTCCTGTTCTCCGCCACCATGCCCACCAGAATTGTAAAGCTGGCCCAAAAATTCATGAATAACCCCAAGCAGCTTTCAGCGGGTAATCAGCATAAGGCAACAGATTTAGCCGATCAAATTTATTTCGAGGTACGTAAACCCGATAAATTTGATGCCCTTACACGCATTATTGATATTGAGCCAGAGTTCTACGGTTTGGTGTTCTGCAGAACCCGTGTTGATGTTGATGACCTTTCCTCGAAACTATCTGAGAGAGGTTACTCTTGCGAAGGGCTGCACGGCGATATATCCCAGGCGCAAAGAGAGAAAACCCTGAAGAAATTCAGAAATAAAGCAATAAATATTCTGGTTGCTACCGATGTTGCAGCCCGAGGTATCGACATCTCTGATCTTACGCATGTAATTAACTATAGCCTTCCACAGGATCCCGACTCATATATTCACAGAATTGGACGAACAGGAAGAGCAGGTAAAGAAGGAACTGCAATTACATTTATCACCCCCGACGAGTACAGAAAATTCGTTTACTTCCAAAAAGCCATTAAATCGAATATTAGAAAAGAAGTGCTGCCAGGGGCGCAGGATGTGATTGAAATGAAAAAATCGAGGATACGTGAAGAGTTACTATCCATAGTAGAAAGCGAGAACTATCAGGATTACCTTGGAATGGCAGAAGATTTACTAGAGGTTAACAGCCCCGAAGTAACCCTTGCCTCCCTTCTAAAAATGGCATTTAAGTCGCAGCTAGAAGAACGAAGCTACCCTGAAGTAAGGGAATTTAAAGTTGACAAGAAAGGAACAACCCGCCTGTTTGTAGCCTTAGGCAAAAGGGACGGTATGTCGCCTAAAAAGATTTCATCTTTCATTCGCGAAAAAGTGAACATGCCCGATAACAAGATTGATGATATTGGTGTGTACGACGAGTTCTCGTTCGTTACTGTACCCTTTGCCGATGCAGAGAAAATACTATCATTCTTTTCATCGCAGAAGCAAGGAGGAAAACCTTTAGTAAGCAAAGCAAAATCCAGGAACTAACTTATTTTTTTAACTAACATGGAGCAGAAACAACAATTCGTAGCAAAAACACTGCAAGGACTTGAAGAGATACTGGCAGGAGAACTTAAGAAAATTGGAGCGGAAGACGTTGATGTTCAAAGAAGAATGGTGAAGTTTTCAGGTACCACAGAAACGCTTTACCGTGCAAACTTTCATACACGCACAGCAACCCGCATACTAAAGCCAGTATTTGAGTTTACAGCTAAGAACGAGGAGGAACTTTATGGGATAGCAAAGAAGCTTGACTGGACAAGCATTATGGATTTATCCCATAAATTTGCCATTGACAGCACAGTTAACTCACAAACCTTTACCCATTCCCATTTTATTGCCCTAAAATTAAAGGATGCCATTGCAGATCATTTTAGGGATAGGTTTGGGCGCAGGCCATTTGTTGACCCAAAGAATCCAAATATTCAAATTCATATTCATATTCATGAAAACGACTGCACCATCCTCCTCGATTCATCAGGTGAGTCGCTACATAAAAGGGGCTATAGGCTTCATCAAGATGTTGCCCCCATTAACGAGGTGCTGGCTGCAGGTTTAATCATGCTCTCGGGATGGGACGGAACAACCCCCTTTATTGACCCCATGTGCGGATCGGGCACCCTGCTAATTGAAGCCGCACTTATTGCACAGGGTATCTCTCCCGGAATATTTCGTAAGCATTTTGGATTTGAGGACTGGCTTGACTTTGAGAAGGAAACATTTGAGAGAGTTTTCAACGAGGATGATTTTGAGCGCGATATAACTCCAATAATTATTGGTAGAGACCTCTCCAAAAGGGCAGTAGAGATTGCTAGCAGTAACCTTAAAAACGCTGGCATACATAAGCTTGTTCCTATAAAGAAACAATCTGTATTCGACTATTTCCCACCTGAAGGTCCTGGTGTTGTAATAACAAACCCTCCCTATGGTGAACGACTTAGAAAAGACCAAATAACCACGTTCTATAAGCAGCTTGGTGATTGCTTTAAGCAAAGATACCAAGGCTACGATATATGGGTACTAAGTGGAAACATGGAAGCAATAAAAAGTTTTGGGCTACATCCTTCAAAAACCACAACGCTTTATAATGGTGCAATTGAATGTAAATACCAACGTTTTAGCATTTACTCAGGGAGTAAAAAGCAAAAATATATGGAAAAAGAATAATCTCCCGAAAAAAACGCCTTCATTTTGAGCATATTTAAATACTTTTTGTTTTTTTAGTACTAAAAATTTATATATTTGTTCTAGCAACCGTATTTTAAAAAAGATAACATTACACCTCAATGAGTTTCTTTCTAGATCAGTGCTATGAACAAATGAATCAAGGGGAGGTTATAGTAGCCTATAAAGGAACCATTGGTGCAGATGTTATTGCTAATACATTAAACCTTGTGGAGCTTAAGCTGGAGAATATGGATATTCATAACAGCATTCGCAAGAAGTTATACAATGTACTGGTTGAGAGCCTGCAAAACTTATTTCACCATGTAGACACCCCAAAACAGGAGAATAAGGATGGTTCAAACTCAAACTACGGTATTTTTATTTTAAGCAAAATAGAGCAAGGTTTTAGAATTTCGACAGGAAATTTTGTGCACCACGACAAAATTCCAGCAATCAAAGAGAAGATTGATAAAATTAATTCTCTATCAAGTGAAGAGTTAAAAGAATTTTATAAATTTGTTCTTAATAATCAAAAATTTTCTGAGAAAGGTGGCGGAGGCTTAGGATTAATTGATATGGCTCGCAAAACAGGAAATAAAATTGATTACACCTTTTTTGATTATGACGAAAAGTTCTATTTCTTTAATATGACCGTTCTTGTTAACACAAGCAAGCAATAAATAAATAAGAAAAAATATCAAAACTATGGAGTTGATAAATATTGAAGGTACACCAAAGACCCCTACAGTGAGCATGAATCCTGAAACTGGGGTAGTAGAAATTAAAGGCAGATCAATTCCTGAGAACTCAATTGAGTTCTATAAGCCAATAGTTGATTGGCTTGAGGAATATGCAAAAACACCACTGCCAAAAACAACTGTAAACGTACAGTTAGAGTATTTTAATACAAGCTCATCAAAGTGTATTCTTGATGTATTCAAAAGGCTTGAAGTACTTAAGCAGAACCAGAATGATATTGTAATAAACTGGTATTACGAAGAGGACGACGAGGATATGCTTGAAGCTGGTGAAGATTATGAATCAATAATTAAAGTGCCTTTTAAAATGATTCAGATTGTTGATTAGATTTTTATCTAATAATATTTAGACATACAAAGAAGGAGCAGAATTATCTGCTCCTTCTTTGTATGTCTAAAACCTTCAATAATATCTTTATCGTTTCCCTCTCTTTTGTTGTTGTTTCTGCTTTGCCATCTCCTCAATTTTTGCCTGAAACTTCGATTTAGTTTGTGGCTTTTTTGCATTCTCGGTAAGCTTTTTAAGAATGGCCTCATCATCAACTGTTTTTCTAATGAGCATGGTTTGCCCAAAAGTAATTATGTTAGATAAGAAGTAGTAATAGCTAAGACCAGCTGAATAGCTATTAAAGAAGAACAGAAGCATAAGGGGCATCATATAAAGCATCATGTACTTCATTCCTGGCATCTGGGCGTTTGTGTCCATTTGCGCGGTACTTGTTTTGGATGTTAAAAATAACGCTCCAGCCATTAGCAGAGTGAATAAACTAACGTGATCGCCATAATACGGTATGGTAAAAGGGAGATCGAGAATAGAATCGTACGTGGAAAGATCCTCCGCCCATAAAAAGCTCTCCTGACGTAACTCAAAAGATGCGGGGAAGAAGCGGAACATGGCAATTAGTATTGGGAACTGTATTAGCATGGGCAAGCATCCTCCTAACGGGCTTACGCCAACCTTTTTGTAAAGTCCCATTACTGCCTGCTGCTTTTTCATGGCATCCTCTTTCTTTGGGTATTTCTTACCTATTTCATCAATCTGAGGTTTAAGCACCCTCATTTTTGCCTGACTTAGGTATGATTTATAGGTAAGCGGAAAGAGAACTATCTTAATAAGAATGGTTAAAAGAAGAATAATTAGCCCGTAGCTATTAATAAATTTGTTAAGCAGATCAAAAACGAATATTATTACGTACTGATTAATCCACTTAATAATCCAACTGCCCAGGGGCACTACCTCCTCAAAACTATAATCATACTCCTTAAGGGTATTAAAATGGTTTGGGCCAAAGTACATCTTCATATCATGCGACTCGGTCTCTTCGCCAGAGTAAGGTACAGCTATGCGCGATGAAAAAGATCTGGTATGCTTACCATCTTCTACTATATTGGAGTTAAACTTGGCATTGAGAAAATTTTCTTCATGCACCAAAAAGGTAGAGAAGAACTGTTGCTTGTAACCAATCCAGTTAATACGGGTAGTTACATCTTCCGAAGCCTCATCGCTACGCGAGCTTAATTCCTCAAAATCTCCATTTGATAACTGGTAGGCAATTGTGGTATATTCGCTCTCCTTCTCGCCATTCTTCTCAAGTTGTGGTAATATAACATCCCACAACAGGTCTATTGATCCTGGCCTACCACTTATAATATCATTCATGTTGTTTAGCTCTATGCCAAAATCAATCATGTAAGACTCGGGGTGAATGGTATAAACATAATCTATATAAGAATCCTCTCCGGCTGATAGCCTCATTCTGAGTGTTTGTGGATTATCGCCGGGCTTTACTCTAATATTCGACTCTTGCCTATCGGGTTCGAAGAAGAGTTTATGCGTTTCTACATTTTTATTCTCTCCCCAAAATTGCAGTCCAAAAACATTACTATCATTTGCATATAGAATAAGCGGATCTCCGCTATATGTCTCATAATCTTTAACCTCTACAGAGTAAACGCTGCCGCCTAGTGTAGATACGTTGATTTTCAGCAGGTCGTTCTCCAGAGTAACCAGCTCCTTCTCTCCGTTTTTTGCCTGGCTAAATGTGCCAGTAGGCTCACCACTATCATCATTGTTGTTTAAAATAGGTTCAGCATCCTCAGCATTTTCAACATTCTCAATATCCTTTTGCTGATTTTCTCTTTGCAGCTCTTCCTGTAATTTATCCTCTCGCGCTTCAACCAGAGCTATGGAGTCGCGCTTTCTTCTTGCCTCCTCCATCTGCTCTTGCGATGGCCTATTGATGTAACTAAATCCTATCAGGATTATGAAAATAACTACTAATCCTACTACAGTATTCCTATCCATTTTATTTCAATTTTAAAAAAGCTTTTATAAAAAAATCGCCCAAAGTTAGCTTATTAATTACGCTATGTAAAGAAGTATATAAAGATTAATGTGATTTCGCTTAAATTTTATATCTCACAAAATGAGAATTACCCTTTCCTTTTAAATTCAAGTGCCGCTTTTATAAGACTCTCAAATAAAGGGTGCGGTTTAACAACAGTACTTTTGTATTCGGGATGAAACTGCACTCCGATGAACCAGGGATGATTAGTTAACTCCACAATTTCTACCAATCCTGTATCGGGGTTAATGCCAGAAGGTATCATCCCTTTACTCTTCATATCGTCAAGAAAATCATTATTTAGCTCGTAACGATGCCTATGCCTCTCCTCTATTTCAGGCATGTTGTAAGCAGCAAACGCTTTTGTTCCTTTCTTTAATGAGCAAGGATAAGCGCCCAAACGCATGGTTCCACCCTTATCTGTAATACCTTTCTGATCCTCCATTAGGTCGATTACAGGATGCTTTGTCCTTGTCATTTCGGTTGAGTTGGCATCAGCATAACCTATTACGTTACGAGCAAACTCAATTACAGCGCATTGCATGCCAAGGCAAATACCCAGAAATGGTATGTTATTCTCACGAGCATATCTTACTGTTTCAATTTTTCCCTCAATCCCTCTTTGTCCAAATCCGGGTGCAACAATAATTCCTGAAAAATTGCTTAGCTTGCTCTCAACATTCTCTCTACTAATTTCCTCGGAGTGAATTGTTTCAAGTTCTACCTTACACTCATTGCTGGCACCTCCATGTATTAGCGCCTCCATAATAGATTTGTACGCATCGGGGAGTTCAACATATTTACCAACCAGGGCAATCTTAACACTGTGCTTAGGCTTTTTGAGTGTGGCTATAAATTGCTTCCATTTTTTTAACTCGGGTTTCTCACCTAAGGGCAAATTAAGTTTTGAAAGCACAGTGGTATCAAGCTTCTCTTTCTGCATTAGTAATGGCACCTCATAAATTGTAGAAACATCTATCGATTCTATTACAGAGTCGAGGTTTACGTTACAGAATAGAGCTACTTTTTTTCTTATATCGTTAGTAAGTGAATGCTCGGTACGTAGTACAAGAATATCGGGCTGAATACCGTTCTCAAGAAGCACTTTAACAGAATGTTGGGTGGGCTTCGTTTTCAACTCGCCTGACGCAGCCAGAAAAGGTACTAGCGTTAGATGAATGAAAACAGAGTTTGAAAGTCCAAACTCCCATTTAAGCTGACGAACAGCCTCAACGTAAGGTAGCGACTCAATATCACCAACAGTTCCTCCAATCTCGGTAATAACAACATCATACTTGTGCTTAGTTCCAAGAAGCTTAATTCTTCGTTTAATCTCATCGGTAATATGAGGAATTACCTGCACCGTTTTACCAAGGTACTCCCCTCTCCGCTCCTTGTTAATAACCGATTGATAAATTCTGCCTGTAGTAACGTTGTTTGACTGGGTTGTATGCGAGTTAAGAAATCGCTCGTAATGGCCAAGATCCAGGTCAGTTTCGGCACCATCTTCGGTCACATAGCATTCGCCATGCTCATAAGGATTTAGGGTACCAGGATCGACATTAATATAAGGATCAAGTTTCTGAATGGTAACTGAGTAACCCCGACTTTGGAGGAGCTTTGCTAACGATGCGGAAATAATTCCTTTACCCAACGAGGAAGTTACTCCGCCGGTAACAAAAACGTACTTTGTATTGTGCGGCATGATATAATTAAAATTATAAATTAAGATGGCTAATAGTTAGTCCATGCTATCAATAAGGCGGATTTTCTCTTCTAGAACTTTCATATCAGCGCGAGCCTTCTCAATTTTTCTCTCCACCTCTTTCTTTAGCTGCTCTGCATTCTTTGATTTCGCAAAGAATCCAATGTTATTCTCCCACAATACAATATCGTTCTCAAGCTGCTTAAGCTGATTAAATAGCTTGTCGCGCTCAAATCTAAGCTTATTCTCCCCTTTTGGATTACCTTGTATGGTATCAATTTTGGTTTTAAATCTCAGGATATTTTTCTTTGAATTATCAATCTTAAGATTTTCAAAATGCTTGTTAATTGCTTCACGATAAGCCTTTTGCAGTTCGTCCTTCTTTTTTATGGGTACAAAACCAATCTCTGCCCAACGCCTTTGGAATTCCTTCAGTTTTTTAAGAGACTCCTCAACATTATCACCCACCTCAAATTCTTGTATATCGCTAATGAGCGCTTCCTTCTCCTTTAGATTCTTTTCAAATTTATTGTCAACTGAGGCAAAATGTTCAGATTTTCTGTTGAAAAAATGGTCGCATGCTGCACGGAAGCGTTTCCACACCTCATCGCTATTCTTTCTAGGAACAGGTCCAATCTCTTTCCAGCGTTTTTGCAGATTGATGAGCTCCTCAGTGGTTTTTTTCCACTCGGAGTTATCTTTAATTGCCTCTGCCTGAATACATAGTTCAGTTTTTAGCTGAAGATTGTTAAGTTGCTCTTCACGAGACTCCTTATAAAACTCCCTCTTTCTGTTGAAAAAGGAGTCACATGCTGCTCTAAATCGCTCGTAAATTTTGTTATTATCTTTCTTAGGTGCGAAACCTATTGTTTTCCAAACCTTTTGGAGTTCAATCATCTCCTTGGAATACTTATTCCAATCTTTCGCACTATTTATAACTGTAGCAGCTATTTCTTCTGCGCTATCGCAAAGAGCTTTTTTGGCTTCAAGATTTGATTTCTGCTCCTCTCTTAGCGTCTCAAAATGATCCTGATGCTTTTTATTAATTGTTGTGGTTACCTCTTTAAAGCGTTCCCATATTTCGTTTCTATGCTCACGTGGAACAGGCCCAACTTCGCGCCACTGATTATGTAGTTTCTGTAGTTTCTTGAAAGCTGTTAAAATGGTTGGTTCAAGAAGCAATTCCTCCGCTTTCTCACATAACAATATCTTCTCTTCAAGATTCTTTTTCAGATCGAGATCCTTAAGTTCCTTATTTATCTTAACATAATCGTAAAAATTCTGCACATGATGATGGTAGGTTTCCCAAAGATCGTTCAAGCTGGCTTGTGGAACGGGTCCTATCTCTCTCCATCTGTGCTGTAGTTCTCTAAAATCCTGAAAAGTTTTATTTACAGACTCGTTACGATTAACCAGCTCCTTTATCTCATCAATAATTGCCTGTTTTGCTTCCAGGTTATTCTGCTTAACTTTTTCTAAATCACGATTATACTCGGCCTTCTTTGCTCTGTACTGCTTAAAAAGCTCCTTTATTTGAGGCTCAAGCATGTCGTTAGGTATCTCAAACTCCTCAATATCTCCACCAGAATCAACCCACTCTTTACGTTTCCGCTCAAATTCTGCTTTATGCTTTTTATAAAAATTAACCTTAATGCTATCTACATCTGCCCTAATTAAATGAATTGGTTTGCTAGATATCAATTCAGCCAACTTTTCAATTAGTTCCTCTCTGGAGAGCAGAGAATAATCAACTACCTCTTGCACATCTGGCTGATTAGGAGTTTCACCTTGTTTCTCTGATTTGCTATCAGACTCAACCTTTCCCTCATTCTCCAAATTCTCTGCTGCTGATTCCTTATCAGCATCTTTAGTATTTTCTGATTCTAATAAAGACTTGCTTTCTTCTTCTGAATGTGGTTCATTTACCTCCTCGTCCAATACTTTGTTTTCTTCGGTGTTTTTTGTTTCTGGCTTTTCGTCAGTTTCCTTCTGCTCATCTTTAATGCTATCTGAATTTGATTCAGTTTGCTCATCATCGGCATTAACAGATGGCTGTTGCTCGTTCTGCTCGGAAGTAGGCTGCGTATTTTCGGCATTGCCGAACTGATCATCTTTGATCGGATCCTTCTGGTCTTTAGTTTCCATGAATTTAGAGTATTTACGCCTTTTTATAGTTTAAAAAAACGAAATGATTATTGCATAGTTTCAGCCTACGAAAATAGGCAATATGTACTAATGCTCAAACATTTTTAATAAAAATCAAGCTTTTAAACATTTTTTGCATAAAAAAACTGAGTAACGCTTCACTTCAATTTATTTTACAGATATTATGATACTCTAATTAGCATAACAATCTCTTCAAATTATCTTCATCTGAAACAATTGCAGTATTAAACATCATAGACATATTGCCGGAAAATTTACTGGCAAAATTTTTTAAGATTATCAAAATGACAAAACATAAAAACCGTGCTCATTTGCTTATGAACACGGTTGAAATACCTGTTAAATAATATGTTAGTTTACCTTAATTGTACGGGGTGGCCTATCTTTTGCCTCCTCTTTTTTAGATAGAATTACAGTTAGAACCCCATCGTTGTGTTTAGCCTCAATTCTAGAAGTATCAATGGTTTTGCCCAAAGTAAATGTACGTTTAAAAGGAAGCTTTGAAAATTCCTTTACCATATAAGTGGTATTGTCGTTCTCTTCAGCCTTTGGATTAGCCTCAATTGTCAAAATACTCTTATCAATATTAATTGATATTTCATCCTTTTTATACCCTGGAACGGCAAGGTTAATTCTATACTCCTCTGCATGGTCAATAATATTTACAGAAGGAGAAAACTGGCTCTCTTTGCTTACACCCGAATTGTTATAAGCATAACGTTTCATTAAATCGGCATATCTTTCCCTGCTAGCAGGGTTGCTCATCGTACGTGGACGAGAAATACTTAGTAGTGTCATAGCTATTTGTTTTTAGTTAATAATCGTTGTTTATATTTATTATAAATAAAAACCGTACCAATCCACCACAATAGTCATAATGTCACATTTATCGCAAAAACACATGCCACTTTGACGCTTTGCCGATTTTGTAAAGAATATTTTTCGGCAAGCATAATTCTTTGTACAATTTTCTTGTAGCTTTGCGTTCTATTTTATGGAAAGTATATTATTGATAATGTTCCATACGTTGATTTCACCTAAAAACTTATTATAAATTGGCTATCAGCAAATACACTAAGCATCTATTTATTAGTATTTTAACTATATCATTTTGTGTAAACTTGCATGCACAAAACCAAGGACTTATTGAAGGATTTGTTTACGATAAGGATGAAAATGTAATTCCCTTTGCCAACGTAATAATTGGAGGCACCCCTCAGGGTACTGCAACAAATAGTAAAGGTTACTACCAACTATCAATACCCGTTAATACCTCTTCTACTTTAATTTACTCATCAGTTGGTTTCGAACCCGACAGTGTAACTGTAACAATTAGCAGTAATGAGAATAAACGAATAGATGTAGTTTTATCGCCTGTGAGCGGTGAAATTGATGAGGTATCGGTTATCTCATCACATAAAAGATTTGGCAATATTGAAAGGATAAACCATAAGGATATTGAGTTCGTTCCTGATGCATCGGGAAGTTTCGAGTCGATTTTAAAATCTTTACCCGGTGTGTCCTCTGCTCATGAAATGAGCTCTCAATACTCGGTAAGAGGTGGCAATTTTGATGAGAACCTGGTTTATGTGAATGACATTGAAATATATCGTCCATTTTTAATTCGTTCGGGACAACAGGAAGGTCTTAGTTTTATTAACTCCGACATGGTTGAGGGCGTTGAGTTTTCTGCAGGTGGGTTTAACGCGGAGTATGGCGATAAAATGTCATCGGTTCTTAGTATTAGGTACAGAACGCCAACTGAGAATACTGCAGGAACCGAGTTCTCCTTCATGGGTGCAAACGGAACCGTGGAAGGAGTTGGTGCAAACGGAAAGTTTACCCACTTAACCGGCTTTAGATACAAAACCTCAAAATACCTGCTGTCAACGCTTGATGAGGGAGGTGATTACACCCCATCGTTCATTGACTTTCAAACGAATCTTGCCTGGCGTTTCAATCCGAAATTTAAGTTAAGTTTTCTTGGTAATTTTTCTTCAAACAGCTATCAATTTGTTCCTAGAGAAAGAGAAACTCGTTTTGGGTCATTCACCAATGCCCTTCAGCTAAAAGTTTTTTATCAGGGGCAGGAACTAAATAGGTTCGAAACAATACAGGGAGCATTAACTGCCGATTACAGACCAAATGAGGAAACCATCCTTAAATTTATTAGCAGCAACTACAACGCCAGAGAATCAGAAACTTTTGACATAATTGGGCAATATCTTCTAAATGAGTTGGATAATACACTTGGTTCGAACACGTACGGCGATAGCCTAATTAATGTAGGTATAGGCGGTTTTATGAACCATGCAAGAAATTTTTTGGATGCTAACTTTTTCCGCCTCGAACATCTTGGTTCACATGTTACCAAAAATAACAGGATAAAATGGGGGTTAAGATTCCAACTCGAAACAATAGATGATATGATTAACGAGTGGGAACTTATCGATTCATCAGGATATTCAATTCCATACAATGAGGATGAACTTAGGCTTCCCTTCTTCCTAGAATCAAAAAATAAACTCTCTTCGCAAAGATTTTCGGGTTTTATTCAGAATAGCCATACAAAAGAATTTGATACATGGGAACTTACAACAACAGCAGGTGTAAGGTTTAGTTACTGGACCTTCAATAACGAGTTGAACCTAAGCCCAAGAGCAACCCTTATGATTAAACCCAAATGGAATAGAGATATTGCATTCCACGTTTCGGGAGGATACTACCATCAACCGCCTATATACAAAGAGTACAGAAAACCCGATGGGACTCTAAATACTAACATAAAAGCGCAAGAATCATTACATGCAGTTCTTGGCGTTGAGTATCTTTTTTCGGCATGGAAAAGACCTTTCCGTTTCCAAACTGAAATATACCATAAGGAGATGAACAACCTTGTTCCTTATAAAATTGATAACGTAAGGGTTAAATACTCTGGTGAGAATGTTGCCAAAGGGTATGCGCAGGGTATAGACCTAAAGGTTAATGGAGAGTTTGTTCCAGGTGCAGAATCCTGGGCCAGCATATCACTCATGAGGACCTATGAGGATATTCAGAACGACTCATTTATAAATAGCGAAGGTGAAATGGAGTATCCTGGTTACTACCCACGCCCTACCGACCAACGTTTTAGCGTTGGTGCTTTCTTTCAGGATTACCTGCCCGGTAACCCAACATACAGAGTACATCTAACAGGATATTACGGAACCGGACTACCATTCAGCATGCCAAATTCACCTCGTTACGATATTGTTGCCAGAATGCCATCATACAAAAGGGTAGATATTGGTTTTACAAAAGTTTTTAAGGATGAGTCCAATAGCAAGAATGGACGATTATCGAATGTTTTATGGTTAAAAAACCTTTGGGTTGGTGCAGAAATATTCAACCTTTTCGACTTTAGAAATACAATATCCTACCTATGGGTACATACCGTATCTAACCAAAGTAACGAGTCGGGCAGATATGCTGTACCCAACTATTTAACCTCGCGTAGAATAAACATAAAAATTACGGCAAAATTCTAGTCCTCATCTCTGGTAATGCCAATTCCTTATCAAATATTGGAATGTTGCTATTAAACCAATAAAAATTCAAGTAGTTTTATTATTTTGCACCTCAGTTTTAAGAAACTTAGTGCAAGAGGAATTCCTGTACCAAACCAAATTGATTGCAAAAAACACAAGCTATATAAGTTTACAAACATGATTTTATCTTATAACCACCATTTTATAACCACCATTTTTTTCGCCAACAATAATTGGTCTGCCTTTACAATAGCAGGAATAGCAGTATTAACACTAACACTATTGGCAATTTTTATCCTAAATTTTAGGGCTGCCAAGTACAAACAAAAAATTATTGCTTTGGAGCAGAAACTTCTGCTTTCCCAAATGAATCCCCATTTTGTATTTAACTCACTAACGGCTATTCAAAGTTACATTTTCAGAAACGACCCCTACCAGGCAGGTAAATATCTGGCTAATTTCGCAAAATTGGTTAGGCTAATACTTGAGAACTCAAGGCTGGAATTTATCACAATAGCTAAAGAGAAAGAAACGATAAATCACTACTTGGAGTTGCAAAACCTCCGCTTTGGGAAAAAATTCGAATACAGCATAACAATAGACCCTGATATTGATGAGGAGCATCATAATATACCACCAATGCTTGCCCAGCCCTTTATTGAGAATGCGATTGAGCATGGCATTATACATGTTAGCTTAAATGCATCAATACAAGTTCGTTTTCAGTTGGTTGGAAACAGCATACTGCTTGAAGTGGAGGATAACGGAATAGGTGTAGAAAAATCAGCCAAATTCAACCAAAAAAAACGTGACGACCACCAGTCCTTAGCTACACGAATTACACACGAAAGAATTAAAAACCTTAAGAAAGCATACGGCAAAAGCATAAAAATGAGTATTGTTGATTTATCAAAAAAATCAGAGGATAAAAAAGGAACACTGGTAAGTTTCCTAATACCGGCAATACATAACTAATTATACAAGATGATTAGAGCAGTTGTAATAGATGACGAGTCTTTGGCATGTGATGCATTGAGCAATATGCTTAAATTATTCTGTCCTAACATTCATGTTGTTGGGCAGGCACACAATGTTGAATCGGGCATTTTAACCATTAAACAAAACGTACCTGATGTTGTTTTTTTAGACATTGAGATGCCTGATGGAACAGGATTCGACCTACTTAAAGAATTCCAATCGATTAACTTTAAAGTTGTTTTTGTTACAGCTTACCAGGAGTATGCAATTAGGGCTTTTAAGTTTAGCGCCATTGATTACATACTAAAACCTGTTGACCCGAGTGACCTTATAAAAGCAGTTGAAAAGTTGGACTTAACAATAAAGGAGGAGGAAACAAACAAAAAGTTTCAAACCTTTTTTGACAACTATCAGCTGAATGAGAAAAATCCACAGAAAATTATACTCAAAACACTAGAATCTGTAATTGTTGCCGAAAAGGATACCATTATTCGATGCGAATCTCAAAATAACTATACACTATTCTACTTTACCAACAGACCAAAAGTACTGGTTTCGTCTACATTAAAAGAGTTTGATGATATGCTCTCATCATCTGGCTTTTTCAGAACACACCAATCGCATTTGGTAAACCTTTTGCACGTAAAGAAGTATAATAGATATCCGGAGAGCCATGTAGTGCTAAAAGATGAAACGAAGATTCCAGTATCCGTTAGGAAAAGAGAGATGCTAACCGAACTTTTAAAAAAAATGCAAAAGGGATAACTGAATCGTATTTCTAACACGTTAGTTATTATTTAAACTGACATCACTTAGATTATAATAATATTATTTATATATTTGAAGCAAAGCATTCTTGATGGTTTATTCTTTTAAATATCGTTATCCTGCCTTAATTCTTCTAATGTGCCTTTTGGTTAGCATTAACCCAACAACCATAATTGCCAACGAAGCACAAGACAGTAAAATACAAACTATTGATTCCCTCAACAATATTTCGTATCAAAACCGCAGGAGCAACCCCAAGCAATCTCTTGAAGATGCTTTAAAGGCTTACGAGTTGTGCCAAAATATTTCGTACAAAAAAGGGCTTGCATTTGCAATTCATAATATGGGCACCGCAAAAGCCATATTAGGAAGTTTTGACAAAGGAATGATTGACCTTATTGAAGCATCAAGAATAAGAGAGGATATTAATGATTACGAGGGGCTAGTATCAACATACAATAACATTGGTTACGTATACTCCGAAATGGATGACGATAAGAAAGCTCTGGAATTCTATAATAAAGCCCTGAAGCAACAGAAAAAAACGAATTTGCTGCGCGATTTTGGAATCGTGCTAAACAATATTGGTCATGTTCATTTCAGAAACAATCAACTCGACTCAGCACTAAACTATTTCTACAAAGCACTGGAAGTTAATGAGGAGGATAACGATGAAAGGGGTGCAAGTGCCAGCAAGAGTAATATTGGTATAGTGTATCGGAATATGGGTGAGTACGAAAAGGGTCTTAAGTACCACTTTGATGCCTACGAAATTGGAAAGAAATACAACGACCGCTATGGAATGATTAGTACACTTAGGTACATAGCTGAGGACTAC
The DNA here is from genome assembly GCA_041685855.1 of Perlabentimonas sp. Lineage (GTDB taxonomy): Bacteria > Bacteroidota > Bacteroidia > Bacteroidales > Tenuifilaceae > Perlabentimonas. Next base: position 15,898 of record JAWLEY010000008.1, read on the forward strand.
ATTCACCTAAATCAAATTGAAAAAGCCACAAACTATGCCCTCAGAAGCTTAATAATGGCTCAGGATTTAGGCTCATTAGGCGAAGAAAAGAATACCATATCGTTGCTTGCAGAAATATACGAGAAGAGAGAACAGTATAAAAAAACCACCCACTATCTTAAGCTTGAAAGCAAACTTAAAGACAGTCTCTTTAGTATTGAAAAAGCTCAGGTTTTAGGAAGATTACAAACTGCTTATGAGCTTGAAAATAAAGCTCAGGAAAATCAGATGCTAAAGATTGAAAAGGAAGCTAACTCTCAGCAAATTAAAATGCAACGCTACCTTCTTTACTTATCTGCAGCTTTTTTACTAATCGCTTTTTCACTACTGGTGATTATCTTACTATCAAGAAGAAAAATTAAGCATAGTAATCAGGAGTTAATAACAAAGAATCAAGAGATTAATAACCAGAAGCACACAATTCAAGAGAAGGTTAAGGCTCTGGACGATAAGAATAAGGAACTAAAAAATATTAACCAAATAAAAGACAAACTTATTTCAGTTATTGCTCACGACCTTAAAAACCCTTTCAACAGCATATCGGGGTACTCCGAATTGCTCCTAACTGAGTTTGAATCATACTCAACAAGCGAACTAAAATCTTTCCTGAGCATAATACATGATAATGCCTTAAAAGGAAACATGCTACTCGACAACTTGCTGCAATGGTCTAGAATACAAACAAGTACCATTCAGTTTGTACCAGTTGAGCAAAAATTGTACAAGCTCGTTTACGATGAGCTCTTCTTTGCCCAGCATAAAGCGAAGGAAAAGGATGTTAAACTTTTAACCAACATCCCTGAAAACACCGAAGTATTTGCCGACTCAAATATGCTTAAAACCGTAATTCGTAATCTGGTTTCTAACGCTCTAAAATTCACCCCTGAACAAGGGCAAATATCAATATCATCAGAAAGAATAAGTAACGGTGTGAAAATTTGCGTGAAAGATACTGGCTCAGGAATTCAACCACAGATTAAAGAAAAACTTTTTACAGGCGAGGCTGGTGTAACAACGCCTAACAAAAGCGGAGAGAAAGGCACAGGCTTGGGCCTTATGCTATGTAAAGATTTTATTGATAAGCATAAAGGAGAAATCTGGTTTGAGAGTGAACCCAACCAAGGCTCCTCCTTTTACATTATACTTCCTGACAGACCTTCAGAAAATTCATAAGATATACTTCTCCTGCTCTAAATCTTAACGGCAACTTCATCCAGGGGTTTTCTCTCGCGTGGCATCCTCTCCCTCTTCTTATTTTCCTCACTTAAATTATCAAAGTTGCCATAAACACCAACGGCAATTGCTGCAACAGGAATATAATCATCCGATAAGTTAAGAACATCCCTAACCTTATCCCTATCAAAACCACCCATAGGGTGCGATGCAAGACCCATACTTTCTGCCTGTATTAGAAGATTGGCTGTAGCTAATCCTGTATCATGCTTTGCATAGGCATTTTTCTTGCCATTAAGGGTTAAGTGTTTTTGGGCTGTAGATATAACTATAATGGATGCATTCTGCGCCCACTCCTTATTGGGTGGAGCCAGACATGAAATCAGGTTTGAAAATGATTCAGCATCTTTACGTGAGGCATAGTAAAAACGCCAGGGCTGATCGTTGTAGGACGATGGTGCCCAACGTGCAGCCTCAAATAGTTTCTCAATGTCGGTATCATTTAAAACCTTGTTTTCAAAAGCAAGTACGCTCTTTCTATTTGCAATTGGTAAATGAATAGTATCTTTCATGGTTTTTCGTTTTATGTTGTTTAATTATAACAATATAACGTTTAACAAGTTCAATATGTTTCTTAACATACAGGTTTATAGACACTAAGTGTTTGAAATATGGAAAAGTTAAGTTATGATTGCAAAGAGAATAATTGATTTTATTATCTTTATAACCTTTTAATAATCAATAAAACCAAATATTTCATTTAACAAATACAATTCAATTATGATGACACCTAAAGATTACATGGCTCGTGAAGATAAGTACGGAGCGCACAACTATCATCCACTTCCAGTTGTTTTGGAAAAAGGCGAAGGTGTTTACCTTTGGGACGTAGAAGGAAAACAGTACTTCGATTTTCTTTCTGCTTACTCAGCAGTAAACCAAGGACATTGCCACCCAAAAATTGTTAATGCTTTAAGCGAACAAGCAAATAAGCTAACTCTTACCTCAAGAGCATTTTACAATAACGTACTAGGAGAGTTTGAGGAGTACATTACCAAGTTTTTTGGATACGACAAGGTTCTACCAATGAATACTGGAGCCGAAGCCGACGAAACTGCAATAAAACTTTGCCGTAAGTGGGGATACCAGAAAAAAGGTGTTAAGGATGGTCAGGCTAAAATCATAGTTTGTGAGAACAACTTCCATGGCCGTACAACCACCATTGTTTCAATGAGTACTGATCCTGATGCACGCGCAGATTACGGACCATACACCCCTGGGTTTGTCATTATACCTTACAATGACCTAAATGCTCTTGAAAAAGCACTTGAGGATGAGAACGTTGTTGGCTTCCTTTTTGAGCCTATTCAGGGTGAGGCTGGCGTATTTGTTCCAGACGAAGGGTACCTTAAGAAAGCACACGAACTTTGTAAAAAGAAGAACGTTCTGTTTATTGCCGATGAGGTTCAAACAGGTATCGCACGTACAGGTAAAATGTTAGCTTGCGACCACGAAGATGTTCGTCCTGATGTACTTATTCTAGGTAAAGCTGTTTCAGGTGGAGTATTCCCTGTTTCTGCAGTTCTTGCTGATGATGATATTATGCTTTGCATACAACCTGGACAGCACGGTTCAACATTCGGAGGTAACCCAATTGCTGCTAAAGTAGCCATTGCTGCATTGGAAGTAATTAAGGAGGAAAACCTTGCTGAAAAAGCTGAAAGACTAGGAAAAATATTCCGTGATGAGTTCAGAAGCATCAAGAGCGATATGATTGAGTTGGTACGCGGAAAAGGTTTACTAAACGCTGTTGTAATTCGTAACCAACCAGGCAAAACTGCATGGGATGTTTGCGTTGCAATGGCCGAAAACGGCGTTCTGGCTAAGCCAACCCACGGCAACATTATTCGCTTTGCTCCCCCTCTTGTTATTACAGAGGAACAACTTCGCGAAGCAATGGATAAGATAAAAGAGGTGTTCAAAAAGTTTGAATAATCTTTTCTTAATTTTTTTAAGCCGTTCTCATATTTTGAGAGCGGCTTTTTTATAACTTGGCACTAAAATTGAGTATACTTACCAAACAACAATCTTATGGCAAAAATTAGCACAAACATCCTACTGCTTATAGCTATACTGCTCCTTTCATCAGGGGTACATGCCCAAAAAACAATAAATATAAAAGGTGCTAAGGGTACTGGAGAACTTGTTGGACGAATTAGCTACGAGGAAGCCAGGCGTGAAGCCTTAAATCAGGCAAAAGTAGAGGCTCTGAGAAAAGCAGGCGTGTCCGAGCATCTTCAATCTTACGAAAGTTTATTCCGAAGTGAATTGGACAACGATTTCTCTGAGTTTTTCAGCTCAGATATTCAAGCCGAACTTCAGGGGGCCGTTCAGAATTATGAAATTGTAAATCATGAACGTAAGGTTGATCCAGAAACCAACCTTTTTATTGTAGAGGTTACCATTGACGCAACCGTGGTACTTTACGATACCAAGCCAGACCCAACATTTAACGTCCGTGTAGAAGGGATTAAGGGGGTTTATGAGGTAGGCGAGCTGCTTACATTCTCAGTTTTTGCCACGCAAAAATGCTATCTGCATATATTTAGCATATCAGACACATATACTGCGCAAATGTATCCCAACGCGTGGGAGAGTTTCATGGAAATACCTGCCAACAAAAAGGTTATGTTCCCATTTGAACAGATTATCGAGTATGAGCTTTTTAAAGAATCAGAAAAACCGGAATTAAACAGACTGATTTTGGTTTTCACAAAAAAACCAATACGATTCCTTAACCATTCTGGTGGTGAAGAACAAAAAACCTCATCGGAAGCAATATTTTCGTGGATTTACAGCCTAACTCCAGATATTAGAAAAGTAGACTATCAGGTATTTACGCTTAGGTAGGATATATCCTAAATATTCAAATTCTATCCATTGCAGTTGGCTAAAGCATAGGACTAATGTCCATCAATGTTTTAGCACTCGCCATTGGACAGACAATTCGCACTTCTATTCCTTTTAACTTTATTTCCATTCACTTAAGCAATATTACATCAAACTAATATTGCTTAATAAATTGTACACAAATAATTTCCCTGCCTAATCTCTTTGTAAATAAAAGGCTCGAAACCAGACTCTAACTATTCGATAGAGTATGTTTAAACCAAATATCAGTTTTTATATCAAAAAGGGAAATTATTTAAACCCAAAAAGATGCGAAAACCATATCAATTTTATTTCATTATTATGCTACTACTAGCAGCAGTGGGTTGTAAAACCAAAAAGGACGAAAAACCTGCATTTGATTTATCACAAATGGATACCTCTGTTAAACCAGGGTTCGACTTTTACACCTATGCAAATGGGAATTGGCTAAAAAGCAACACAATTCCTGATGATAAATCTAGCTATGGCTCCTTTGATATTTTACAAGAGGAGAACAACCTTGCACTAAAAACCATTTATGAACAGGCTGCAAAGAAAAAGGACGCAACAGAAGGCAGCAGCTGGCAAAAGGTTGGCGATTTTTATAAATCGGGGATGGATACTTCAGCCATTGAGCTGAAAGGAATTGACCCAATTCGTAGTTTCCTCGAGGACATTAACACCATAACAAATACCAATGAGCTACAAAACAAACTAGCAAATTTACATACTGTTAGAGTTTCACCGCTATTTAATATTTCTGTTAGTCAGGACAGAAAGAAGAGCACAGAGATGATTATCAATATGAGACAGGGAGGGCTGGGCTTGCCCGACCGCGACTACTACCTGTCAGAGGACGAGCGCTCTAAAGAAATTCGTGACGAGTACTACAATCATCTAAAATCGAATTTTAACCTGCTGGGCTACTCTGAGGAAGAGGCCAAGAGAAGCGCATCGGCAGTGATGAGTATTGAAACCCAACTTGCAGAAGTATCGCACACCCGATTAGAACGCCGCGACCCTAATAAGACTTACAACAAGGTGTCGTTGCAGGAAATGCAGCTTTTAAGCCCCATGATAGACTGGAATAATTACTTTAGTAATATTGGCATTGAGGTACCGGACGAATTCATTATTGATAATCCTGACTTTTTTACGGAGATTAGCCAGTTACTCAATAAGACTAGCATCTCAGACTGGAAGCAATATTTCACATGGAATGTAGTAAATCGTTTTTCACCTTACCTAAGCTCCGCATTTGTTGAACAGCAATTCAATTTTTATGGTACGGTTCTATCAGGAAGTGAGAAAAACAGGCCTCGCTGGCAGCGTGTTTCAACCTCGTCAAATATGGCCATTGGTGAGCTGGTTGGGCAAATATTTGTTGAAAAGAATTTTCCTCCCGAAGCAAAATTAGAAATGAAGGAACTCGTAACCAATCTAAAAACCGCCTATCGTGAGAGAATGAAACAACTCATATGGATGAGTGATAAAACAAAAGAACGAGCCCTTGCCAAGCTGGATGCTATGAATGTTAAAATTGGCTATCCTGATAAGTGGAAGGATTACTCCGACCTCAAAATAATTAGCGATTGCTACGCAACAAATATGATTAATGCCATGGCGTTTAGCTTTAACGACAATATGAACAAGCTGGGAAAGCCCGTTGATAGAACCCAGTGGTTTATGACTCCACAAACCGTTAATGCCTACTATAGCCCAACCATGAATGAAATTGTTTTTCCTGCAGCAATACTTCAACCTCCTTTCTTTAACCTGAATGCCGACGATGCTGTAAACTACGGAGCCATAGGCATGGTAATTGGCCATGAAATGACCCACGGTTTTGATGACCAAGGTAGAAAATCGGACAAGGATGGAAACCTAACCGACTGGTGGGAACCTGAGGATGAGGAGAAGTTTAATGAGCTCACACAAACCATTATAGACCAGTACGATGCTTTTGATGTTATAAATGGAATGACAATAAACGGAAAATTATCATTGGGTGAAAACATTGCCGATTACGGTGGGTTAACCATTGCCTATCATGCTCTGCAAAAATCAATGGAAGGTAAACCAAAACCCGAGCCAATTGATGGTTTTACACCAGAACAACGCTTCTTCCTAGGCTATGCAAATATCTGGAAACAGCTGAATCGTGATCAGGCGCTAATGAGAAAAGTTAAGGAAGGGCCTCACTCTCCTAACCCCTACAGGGTAAACGGCGCTGTTTTTAACATCAATGAGTTTTACGAAGCATTTGAGGTAAATCAAAGTGATCCGCTTTATAGAGCACCCGAAGTAAGACCAACCATTTGGTAATTTAATTGCCTAGAAGGCAAAACAAAAACGATAAAACCCGCAGGAATTTGTTTTTATAGCAAATCTGCGGGTTTTGCATTATTTATCTGCTCAACCACTTCCCTCTTATCATTTATTGGTTTTTGGCATTGCCTTCCAATACAGATACTAAAATGATTATCAGCGACACTAGAGTTAAGAGATGGAATATTGGAATTTGAATTGGATTTTGCAGGAACATAAAAAGGATGCAGTACTTTTTTACTTAGATTATTAAGAACCTCTTTTGTTTCAGTTTCGGAACCAACAACTTTTGCTACCCCAGTCAACTGCTTTAGGTAGATATGCGCCCATTTATAAACGAAGGGGCCTCCTTTCCTAAGATGATCCTCAATATTCCAAAGCAGCTGCCTCGCTTTATCAGTATAACCCTCGTTGTTAAAATACACTCCCAAAACCATTAAGTTATCAGCCATAACACCTGACGATGAAGGGATTACACCATCGGTAAGCTCCATTTTTCTAACAATTATATTATCGTGGCCTTCTGCTGTGTAGTAGAACATTCCCGAATCGTCATGAAAAAATTTACTGATTGAATGCTCAACAGTATTTTGTGCTTTAATAAGCCATTGCTCCTCAAAACTTGCCTTATACAAATCTATATATGCTTGGGCGAGAAAAGCGTAATCATCGAGAAAACCAGAAATGGACGATTCTCCCTTACAATAAACCCTGTTAAGGCTTCCATCATCACGAATTAGCTTATCCTCAATAAAACCAATGCAAGAGTATGCATCGGTAAGGAAACGCTTATCGCCAAAAACAGTATATGCCTCTGCCAAGGCAGAAATTGCCATTGCATTCCATGCAAGCAGCTGCTTATCGTCAGTAATTGGCCTAACCCTGGTAGCCCGCATATTAAATAGTCTGCTCCGCGCATCCTTTAGCTTTTGGGCTACCTCCTTCTCATCAATAGCAAGCACGCAACCAGTTTCCTTCATAGTGGCCTCCTCACGTAACACATTCTTTCCCTGATGATTACCAGATGCTGTTATACCATAATAAATGGAGAAGAGTTCAGAATTATCTCCAAGAATATTATCAATATCGTTTTTAGTAAAGGTATAGTACTTCCCCTCCTCCCCTTCACTATCTGCATCAATGGCGCTGTAGAAACCCCCTTCAGGAGACCGTAATTCTCTACGTAAAAAATCTATTGTTTGGTACACTGCCGATCTGTAATTCTCATTACCACTATGCTTATATGCATTTGTGTAAAGGCTCAAAAGCTGAGCATTATCATAAAGCATCTTCTCAAAGTGAGGAACCTCCCACCGCTCGTCAACTGAATATCGAAAAAAACCGCCGCCCAAATGATCGTAGATACCACCTTTTAACATCTTATCAAGGGTGAATAGCACATGTTTCTTCACATCATCATTGGAATAAACCCATGAATAATCTAAAAGAAATTGTAAAGAGCCCGGCATAGGGAATTTAGGTGCACCCTTGTTGGCACCATAGCGGCTATCAAAACTTTTACTCCAACTGTTAACATAACCTTTTAAAAGACCAGAGGAGAGTTCTCCAGCGCTCGATTTATTTAGAATAATCTCCGTACTGGAAACTCCTTGAGTTAACTCATCGGCCACATCCTTAACTTTTTGGGGCTCATGTACCCACGTATGGTTAAGGCTTTTTAAAATATCCATCCATTGCTGCTGTGGAAAGTAGGTGCCTCCAAAAACGGGTCGGCCATCGGGTAGTGCAAAGCAGTTTAACGGCCAACCACCGGAGCGGGTAATTATCTGCACGGCATTCATGTATATCTGATCTACATCTGGTCGCTCCTCACGATCAACCTTCACGCAAACATAATTCTCATTCATAAACTCAGCAACGTCAGGATTAGAAAAAGCCTCCTTCTCCATAACATGGCACCAATGGCAGCTGCTATAACCTATGCTAAAAAGCATCAGCTTATTTTCTGCTTTTGCCTTTTTAAATGCCTCATCGCCCCATGGATACCAATTTACAGGGTTTGAAGCATGCTGAAGCAAATACGGACTGGTTTCCGATGATAAACGATTGTAAGAATGAGTCATAATACTTGTTTTGCCTGTTTTAACAAAGACGCAAGGTAATTGTTGAAATTATAACTAAATAAATTAGCCTTAGGGTTTAAACTTTTTATATTTTTGTTTTTTAATTTCCACAGAAAGTGGTACGCTTTTTGAATTTTGTATGTAAAAAATTGTAAAATACTTTACTATGAATAGATTACTTGTCTCTTTATTACTGATAATGTCAACAGGCCTAACGGCATGTGCACAAGGTTATAGGATTGAAGCAAAATTTAGCGATTTAAAAGATACAGAGGTTTTGCTGGGTTATCACTTTGGTGAGAAGAAGTTTATTGCCGATACGGCACAGGTTAATTCCAAAGGTGTTGCAGTTTTTGAGGCAGACTCCCTGCTTCCTGGCGGTATGTATATTGTTATTCTGCCCGAACGTTCATACTTTGATATTTTAGTTGGTGATAACCAAACCTTTAGTTTCTCAACATCGGCAAGCAATATGATTGAGGACTTAAAATTTAAAGGGTCTCCTGAGAATACTGCGTTTGCAAAATATCAGCGCTTTATGAACACCAAGCAGAAACGTATGGGGGAACTTAGAAAAAAAATGGAAACCACCACTGCTAACTCAAAGCAAGAGGAAGAGATACAGAACGAGATAAATGCTCTGGATGAAGAGGTAAAAGATTATTGGGATAAGATTATTGAGGAGAACTCTGGCTCACTATTAGCAAATATTATCAACTCTTTTAAACCCATTGAATTCCCTGAGTTTGATATTCCTGATGATGCAACAAACCCCGATTCGCTCAGGTGGGTGAAGAGCTACAAATACAACCAGCAGCATTACTTCGATAATATTGACCTGACCGACGATAGGTTAACCCGTACTCCATTCTTTCAGAATAGAATTGATACATATTTTGACAGGGTACTACTCCCCGCCCCTGACACAATATCTAAATATGCCGTAAAGCTTATTGAGGAAACACGCTCAAATCCCGACATGTTTCAATTCATACTATCGCATCTTTTTAGTAAGTACCAGAACTCTTCCGTTATGGGGATGGACGCAGTATTTGTTGAACTTGCCGAGAAATACTACCTGTCGGGTGAAGCATTCTGGATTTCTGACGATATTCGCAAGCGCATTGCCGACCGTGTTGCCGACCTTAAACCAAACCTTATTGGGGAAGTTGCGCCAAACCTTGAACTAAATAACCCCAACAGCAAAAAACAGGTACTGCACAATATTGATGCAAATGTGGTTGTTATGTACTTTTGGGAACCAGGCTGTAGCCATTGCAAAAAGGTAACGCCTGAACTGAAAAAGATTTACGATAAGTACAAAAACCAAGGACTTAAGGTGTATGCCATCTACACTCAGGCCGATAAGCAGGACTGGACAGATTACATAGAAAAGAACAACCTTGAATGGATTAACGTTTGGGATCCTGTGCGCGTTAGTAGCTACCACAAGTTATACGATATTTACAGCACGCCCATACTTTACGTTTTAGACAAGGACAAAAAGATAATTGCCAAAAGAATTGGGGTTGAGTCGCTTGAGAGATTTATTGAGCAGGAGCTGAAATTATAGTTTCTGTAATATTTTCAACATTTTAGCCAGCTCCGTTAGTGAGCGAACCTTTGTTACCAGCGCATTTTTATGGTAAACTTCCCATAGGAAGCCTGTATCAGGTTTTAAGCAGGATACCTTAATTTCGGCGTTACTATTTTCAGCAGAGGAGAACCCTAACCTTTCAGTTAACTTTTTAGTCCAAAGCATTGCAACGCCTTGCCCATTAAGGGCAATAGTTTTTTCCAAATTACGCTGGTTCTTAAACAGTCCAGCGCTTATATCAAACATCATATTGGTGTTGGCAAGAAACCGATTAAAACCATTACTAAGTGCAATATCCTCAGGAGCACCAGCTACAAAACCTGTGTCAAGCATCATCCAAATATTATCAGCTTCGGATATAGCTCCCTGTAAATCGTGGGTTGAGTATATTATGGTTTTGTTCCTGCTGTGAGCTAGCTGCGACAGCAAACGTACCACCTCAAACTTGTTGGGTAAATCTAGGTAAGCCGTTGGTTCATCTAAAAGGATAATTTTTGCATCCTGCGCCAGCGCAAAGGCTATCATGGCACGTTGACGTTCACCATCGCTAACGGTGGTAATATCTCTATACGATAAATGGTTAATTCCAACCTGCAACAAGGATTTATCAACCATATCCCAGTCGGCTGCTGCTAACGTCCGCGACCAACCTGTGTAAGGAAATCGGCTTAATGCAACAAAATCTCTGATAAAAAGATTTGGAATCTTAACTGTGTCGGCGGGCACAAAACTAAGTAATCGGGAGCGTTCCTTCCTTAATAAGCTGCTAGCACTTTTCCCAATAATATTCACTCGCCCCTCAAATGGTGCATGTAAGCCCATTATAGTTCTGAGCAGGGTACTTTTTCCTATACCATTACGTCCAACCAATGCAATTAATTCACCCTCATGTGCTTCCACCGAAAATTTTGGTAGAAGGTAATTATTAGGGTTGTAACCAATCCCCAAATTATCTATTGATACTGTTGATATGTTGCTAGAACTATACACCAGTAAACCTCCTGTTTTTCATAACTACATATATAACAATAGGAATTCCAAGTAGAGCAGCAACCGAATTTATGGGTAGCGTTGTATCGAAACCCGGCATTTGCGAAATTATATCGCATACCAGAAGTACTACAGAGCCTAGCAACATTACACCAGGCACCAACACAGCATGGTTTGCAGTTTTAAAAAGCAACCTTGCAATATGCGGAACAGCAATGCCAATAAATCCAATAGGACCACAAAAAGCAGTAACAGCACCAGCCAGCAAGCTTGTTGAAGTAAACACCAAAACACGTGCCTGCGTTAAATTCAGTCCAACCCCCCGGGCATAGGTTTCGCCAAGCAGAAGAACATTTAGAATACGAACCGACAGAAAACTAATAAGCATTGCAACAGCAACCACTATACTAAAAACTTTTAGCTGAACGCCCGCAACGGAACTCAAACTTCCCATGGTCCATATAACAAACGACTTGAGCATACTCTCGTCGCTAAAGTACTGAAGCACACTTACTAGTGCCGATGCGGCTGAGCCAAACATCATTCCTAGAATTAGGATTGTCATTATATCTTTTACACGTACCGATACAGCTAAAATTACCAGCAGTATAAGCATGGACCCCACTATTGCAGCAATTACAATGCTAAAACTGCTAAGCAACCCTGCTAAGCTTGCCAGTCCCACCGAAGATATACCCAGCACCATTATGGCAACACCTAAACTGGCGCCCGCGCTAATACCCAAAACGTACGGACCTGCCAGAGGATTACGGAAAATTGTTTGCATTTGCAAACCGCTTACCGACAATGCTGCACCAGCAAGCAACGCTGTAGTTCCCTTTGGCAGCCTGAACTCCCAGACAATGGTTTGCCATACGTCATTATCGGCAGTACCAAATAGTGATTTTAGAACCTGCGAAAAGGGGATTGATACGGAACCCAACAGCAAATCGAGAATAAAAAATACAACAAGAAAAACTGACAGTAGTATAAAAACAAGCGCATTGCGTCCTATAACACTTCTATTTAATGCAGTAAAACTCATTCTATATGTTGATAGTAAACAAGTTCATGGTCAATAATATGGGGGTGAAAAATTTTTATTAAATCCTTTAG
>JAWLEY010000160.1:0-6576 GCA_041685855.1 Perlabentimonas sp.
CCAGCAGTGACAAAAACCATTTTGGTGCCATCGGAGAGCACGTCTATGGTGTCTTGTATATTCTCAATGGCAGCCTGCTTGCCAATTTCGGGCTTGTTACCAGCGCCTCGCCCCTCGGTAAGGGATGAGCCTAGCTGTATTTTTATCTGAACCGGGCTGTTCTGAAGCGCTTGAGCATCGGTGTTGCAAACAACAAAATCAACATCCTTTATGCCCAGTTCGAACATGTGGTTGACTGCATTGCTTCCGCCTCCACCAACGCCAATTACTTTTATTATTGATTTGTTATCTACAGGCAGATCGAATGGAATAAGTTCTTCTGTCATGGCAACTTTATTTTTCAAATTCAACTAAATAATTTTGTACCTACTACATTTCTGTATCGTTCTCCTCAAATATCTCGGTGAACTTCTTTTTGAAACGTTCTAGTAGGTTATTCTTTTTGATGTCTTTAGCTTTAATCTTTTCCTCTTTGCTTTCCTGCTCCGATTGTTGCTGGTTTTCCTGATTCATCCTCATGCAGGTTTCCATCTGCTCAAACCCTTTAAGAACAAGACCTATTGCAGTTGAATGCATGGGCGTATTTATCTCTTCTGATGAGTCGGCAGATAGGTACTCGTTTGGATATCCAATGCGTACATCGAAACCTGTTTTAAACTTAACCAGCTGCGATAGATGCCTAAGGAGTGCGCCTCCTCCGGTAAGAACAATGCCTGCGCTAAGCTTATCAGCATAACCTGAGTTTTCAACCTCGAAGGTTACGTAGTCAATAATCTCCTCCATACGACTTTGGATAATATGAGCCAGACTTTTAAATGATATTTCTTTAGGCTCCCTGCCGCTGATACCGGGAATGGTTACAATCTTATCTTCGGGAGCAATATCGCCAAGGGCAGAACCAAACTGAACCTTAAGCTGTTCTGCTTGTCGCTGAAGGATTGAGCAACCCTCCTTAATGTCGTTGGTAATTACATTTCCGCCAAAGGGTATAACGGCGGTGTGCCTTACTATACCATCGAAGAAAACGGCAACATCGGTTGTGCCACCACCAATATCTACCAGAACAACGCCAGCCTCTTTTTCATCCTCAGTTAGAACTGCTTCTGCAGAAGCAAGGGGCTCGAGAATGAGGTCGTTTACTACCAGGTCAACACGATTTACGCATTTCTCGATGTTCTTGGCTGAGGCGGTTTGCCCAATTACGATATGGAAATTTGCTTCAACCCGTTTGCCTGACATACCAATGGGGTTCTTAATGCCCGCTTCGTTATCAACAATAAAGTTTTGAGGTAGAACGTGCAGAATGTCCTCGCCAACTTCGGTTGGTATTTTGTACATATCGTCAATCAGCTTCTGCACATCTTCAATGCAAATAACCTCGTCGGATGATGTACGATTTATGTAGCCTCTGTTTCGTACGCTCCGAATGTGCTGCCCTGCAATGCCCACGTAAACATCGTTGAAAATAATTCCCGATTTTAGCTGAACATCTTCCACCGTACGCTGTATTGATTTTACTGTATCCTCAATATTAAGCACAACACCGCGTTTCACACCGGTTGACGGTGCTTTGCTGTAGGCTACAATTTCGAGTTTACCATTGGGCGTTTTTTTGCCAATGATAGTTACAATTTTTGTTGTTCCAAGGTCTATTGCTGCTACGTACTGATTTTGAAGTGTCATAATATTATCTTTTTGTACAAACAATTTGATTTTTATACTTTAGGTTAATCTCGCCATACTTATTCCATCCCTCTTCAGGGAGCGCGCGCTCGTAAAAAAGTTTCAGCTTTGTGAGTTTCCTCTCGTAATCGTTTAGGCTGCCTAACTGAACGCTATGTGGACCCACGCGGGGTATTAGTTCTATGCTTGATGGGCTGTCAACGTAAATTTGTGATATTTGCGCATTCCAAAATTCATTGTTGGTTATGTAGTGGGCAAAATCGTAAAGTTTAACTATTAACGGTGTGTTCTCGCTTACCTCTTTGTTGAGCCAGCTTGCAATTTGAACATTTGGTTCAATCTCAAAAGGCTCGATAATGTTCCCATTAATCACCAAAACATGAGACGTGTATCTTTTTGATAATGGAAGTATTTGTCCCTCTTTGTCGATATAGTAGCTCTGCCCGTAACGATTAATGATGCGTACCATGGGTTTTCTTTGCTCAATATTAATTGTTAGTGAGCCATCGATGGTTTTGTATGCATTTACAGAACGTACTTCCTGCATTTCAACTAGATGGTTTTCGATGTCGAGCGTATTGACCATATCAAGAGGAATGCCTATTAGGTTCGATTGATGCTGCTCAACTTTTTTAATAACATCAGCGTTGGTTACAAAAGAGTTGGTAAGGCTATCGGCAATAATAATATTGATAGATGAGCAAACTACCTGCTGCGATTTGCTATTGGCAAAAGCCAATGCTACAATAAGGTAGGCTATTGCAATAACCCATTTTGTAAATCCTAATATGGCGGGTTTCCATCTCATCTTATAATTTCTCTTTTTCTTTTAGCATTTGTACAATATCTGTTACAACCCTGTCAATATTTCCTGCTCCCATTGTTAGAAGCACATCAATGTGCATCTCTTTAAGTGTGCTTACAAGCCCTTTTAAACTACTAATGCGCTTATGTGGGCAATTTACCCTGTTGAGTATTATTTCCGATGTAACACCAGGTATTGGTTGCTCACGTGCCGGGTAAATGTCGAGCAATACTAGTTCATCGAGCAGGCTTAGGCTTTGGGCAAACTCTTTAGCCAAATCGTTAGTTCGTGAGTAAAGATGAGGCTGGAATACGCCCGTAATTTTTTGTTTAGGAAACATATCGCGAACAGAGCTTATGGCTGCGTTTAGTTCCTCAGGGTGATGAGCATAATCGTCAATATAGATACTCTTTTTGCCTTTAAATTGTAAGTCGAAGCGTCTTGCAATTCCTTTAAAGGTGCTTAGGCCATTGCTTAAGGTACGACCATCTATTCCCCATATAATTGCCGCAGCCGATGCTGCTATGGCGTTTTCAATATTATACTTTCCGAGTACGCCTAGTTTTAAATCTTTATAAGTGCCAAAAGGCGTAGAAAGGTCGAAAGAGTAATGTCCCTCAGATTCAGCTATGTTTTTTGCGCAGAAATCGGCATTCTGGCTCATTGAGTATGTATATACCCTAATGGAATCATTGGCACTTGCAACTTCCTCATGTCCCTTTTTTACTATAAGCACCCCATCATTCTGAATGCCAGATACGAAATCTTTAAAAGCATTAACCACACCTTCGTATGTTTTGTAAATATCAAGATGGTCGGCATCAATAGAGGTGATTACCGCCAGATTGGGCTTAAGGTGTAGGAAGCTACGGTCAAACTCATCGGCCTCAACAACAAGCCGGTTAGCGCCCTTGTTGTTAAGCACCAGGTTGCTTGCAAAATTTTTGGCTATTCCCCCAAGGAATGCGTTGCACCCTTCTGGTGTTTGAGATAGAATATGAGCAAGCAGGCTGGATGTGCTTGTTTTTCCGTGGGTTCCGGCTATGGCTGCGGTTGTACAAGAGTTGGCAATAACACCAAGGGCTTTGGCCCTTTTTACCAATAGATAGTTATTGTTCTTAAAATACTGTAGCTCGGTGTGATTGTCTGGTACTGCGGGTGTGTAAACCACCAGCGTGTTTTCTATGTTGTTTGCAAATTCTTCTGGTATAGCCTTAGTATCATCAGTATAATGAATACTGATGGATTCTGTTGCCAGCTTGTTTGTAAGGGGCGACTCGGTGCTGTCATATCCAGCCACCCTTTTGCCTAAATGGTTAAAATAGCGAGCTAAGGCACTCATTCCAATGCCTCCTATGCCAATAAAGTAAACTCTTTTTATGTTATTTATATCTATTTCCATTGGTTCCAACTCGCTACTCCAAAGTTTTAATTTATTGTTTATGTTTACAAGTTTCTGTGCATAAAGTTATTGTAAAGATTTCAACATCTTTAATTATTTATGTTACGCTCAAATTGAGAACAATTTTTGCAATATCGCTTGCTGCATTAGGCAAAGCCATGGTTTTTATGTTTGTTGCAAGCATTTTTAATGCACCATCATCTTCAAGGGTTTCAATAATTTTATCAGTAAGAATTGCTGGTGCGTCTTTATCGTGAACTAATATGGTTGCGTTTATTTGAGCTAAGGCGTTTGCATTTTTCGTTTGATGGTCCTCTGCCACGTTTGGTGAGGGAACGAGAATTGTTGGCCTGCCAACCAAGCACAGTTCCGATATTGTGCAGGCTCCCGCTCTGGAAACAACCAGATTAGAGGCAGCGAAGGCCATATCCATTCTTTGTATAAAATCGAAAAGCTTTATGTTTTCAAAACCCTTATCCTGTAACCTATTTTTTAACTCATTATAATAGTACTTGCCCGTTTGCCAAATGAGCGTTATGTTTTTATTGGTAGCAATTTTCTCAATACTACCCCATAAACTCTCGTTTATGGTTCTTGCTCCCAGGCTACCTCCAACAACCAGTACAACCTTATTGCCTGCAGGTATCCCAAAGAAATCTCTGCCCTCTTCAATTTTTGAGTCGATGTTTTCAAGTCCTTGACGAATGGGGTTGCCAGTTAGCACTATTTTGTTCTTTGGAAAGTACTTGTCCATGTTATTGTATGCAACGCAAATTGCGTCTGCTTTTTTGCCAAGTAGCCTGTTTGTTATGCCGGCGTAAGAGTTCTGCTCCTGTATTACAGTGGGGATATTTTTCCTTTGAGCAATTTTAAGAATGGGGCCACTCGCATAACCACCTACACCAATAACCACATGGGGGTTAAAATCGTTAATAATTTTTGATGCCATTCGTAAACTCTTAATGAGTTTAAAAGGGAAACTGATATTTTTAATGGTAAGTTTACGTTGTAGACCAACAACAGGAAGCCCAACAATATTATATCCAGCGGCAGGAACTTTCTCCATCTCCATGCGGCCCTTTGCTCCTACAAACAGCAATTCCACATCAGGATTAATATCCTGAAGGGCTTTGGCTATTGAGATTGCCGGGAAAATATGACCACCCGTACCTCCGCCGCTAATAATTAGCCTTAACTTCTTCTTCTCCATCAAAAAGTTCCTCTTTGTTTTGACTTCTGCTAATACTTAACAGAATTCCAATTGATACTCCTGAAAATAATAGCGATGTTCCCCCCATACTCACTAGCGGTAAAGGCTGTCCCGTTACTGGTATAAGATTTACTGCTACCGCCATATTTATCATAGCCTGAAAAACAATTACCAACGTTAGCCCTATGGCCAGAAAAGCAGGGAATGTCCGTCGGGCTTTCTTAACAATTAACCCTGCTCTGTAAAGCAGTATTAAATAGAGCAGCATGATAAATAGACCACCCATAAAACCGTACTCCTCAATAATTATCGCATAAATAAAATCGGAGTAGGGGTGAGGCAGTAAATTTCGTTGCGTGCTATTTCCTGGACCTTTGCCTACTATCCCGCCTGTTGCTATTGCAATTTTTGATTGTTCCGCCTGATAGTTTTCGCCAGTGTTTCCGCTGGAGTAGTTCTCTATTCTGTTTTTCCATGTTTGTACCCGGTTTATTGAGTCGGATTGTATGGCAATGTAAACAAACAGCCCTATAAGGATAACTCCTAATCCGGTAAAACCCAGCAAATATCTAAGATTAACTCTGCCAATAAATAGCATAATCCAACAGATAGCTCCAAGCATAACTGCAGTTGAGAAGTTTGCCGGAAGGATGAGGAGGCAAACAACCACTATTGGGAGAACCAGCGGCAGGAACGAACTCTTTAGGTCCGAAATATTATTCTGCTTTAATGAGAGTATGCGGGCGGTGTACATTATTAATGCCAATTTGGCAAAATCGGATGTTTGTATGGTTATTCCTAGCCCTGGAATTTCAAGCCAACGAGTGGCCTGATTAATGTTTGTTCCAAAAAACAAGGTTATGACAAGTAGCGGTATTGCTATATATAACAACATGGAAGCTAAGGGAGAATATACCTTGTAGGAAACCAGATGAACCAGAAATATTATTGCCAATCCTGCCCCTAGAAAACTAAATTGCCTGATAAAGTAATGTGCTGTGTTGCCACCCTGAAAACGATATGCCAGAGAACCCGTAGAACTGTAAACAGCAAGCAGCGATACGATTGATAGTAAAACCACTACCAACCATATTACCCTGTCGCCTTTAAAGTATCTTCTAAATAGGTTCTCCATTGCTTTTTTATTTTCCTCTATAAATTTTTAACAGCATCCTTAAATTGCTTCCCTCTGTCCTCAAAATTTTCAAACAGATCGAAGCTGGCGCAAGCAGGCGATAGCAAAACCACATCGCCCGGCGATGCAAGGTTGTATGCTGCGTTAACTGCCTCTTGTGCCGATTTTGTTTCAGTTAAAGTTGGGACTATATGACCAAAAGTTTCAATTATTTTGGAATTATCAACTCCTAAGCAAACAATGGCTTTCACTTTGTTTTCTACTAGCTTTTCTAACTCGCTATAGTCGTTCCCTTTATCAAGACCCCCAGCAATCCAAATTACGGGAGACTCCATGCACTC
>JAWLEY010000161.1:0-1158 GCA_041685855.1 Perlabentimonas sp.
TGGCTGTTTTTTACTCAATTGTATCAGGCATGGATTAACCCTGAGGAGGCATACTACTATATTGCAGGAGCCATTATCCTGGGAGCCGCCCCGTGCACGGCTATGGTATTTGTATGGTCGTATCTTTCCGATGGAGACCCTAACTACACTCTGGTACAGGTTTCTGTTAACGACATAATTATTCTTGTGGCATTTATTCCTATTGTTGGGTTGCTTTTGGAGTTAACTGGAGTAATGTTGCCCAATGTGGAAAAATTCCATGTTCCTTATGATACGTTGGCTGCAAGTGTAATTGTTTTCGTTGTTGTACCATTGGTAGCAGGGGTAATAACCCAGCGTATTTTGGTGAAATCTCGTGGGTACGAGTGGTTTAAGAATGTGTTTTTGCCAAAGCTTAAACCAGTTAGTATTGCTGCACTGTTGCTAACTCTGGTATTACTCTTTTCTTTCCAAGGATACAGAATAGTAGAACGCCCACTAATTATTTTATTGATAGCGGTACCCCTAATTATCCAAACCTATTTTATATTTTTTATTGCTTGGTACGGAGGGAAAAAACTTAGGTTAAAGTATGCTGTTTGCGCACCTGCAGCAATGATTGGTGCAAGCAACTTCTTTGAGTTGGCTGTTGCTGTTGCCATTGCATTATTTGGATTTGATGGTATAATGGGAGGGGCTGCATTGGTTACGGTAGTTGGTGTGCTAGTAGAGGTGCCTGTAATGCTTTCGCTGGTGGCTTTTGCTAACATGAAAAAGTACTAAAATTGTAAATTATCGAACTATAGAATACATTTTTTGTTCCTTTGTAATAAAAACACTAAGCATGCAAACATCGAATAAACCTAAACACCAAGATTTTACGTTACAAAACGTAACTCATTGCGAACCAAACGATGCGGCAATTGCCCTCGCAAATTCAAATGCAATGATAATTGATGTAAGAGAACAGGAAGAGCTCGAAATCATTAAGTTTGATACTGAGCAAATTAAACATTTCCCTCTTTCAAAAATTGTTGACACATTCGAGCAAATACCAAAGGACGTTCCTCTAATAATCGCCTGTAACAATGGTATTAGGAGCGTAAAGGTTGTTAATCTTCTGCACATACAAGGTTTCAATAACGTAACAAATCTCGATGGCGGTATTTTACAATGGCA
>JAWLEY010000161.1:1258-6548 GCA_041685855.1 Perlabentimonas sp.
CGGCCCATGCAGCAAAGTAACTGCTAAGTGTCCCGAAGATGGTAAGGAATGTAACGAGTATCAACCACCAAAACAATCAAAAGAGTCTGCAATGCCAACTGCACCTACATGTGGTATGCAGGGAGGATGCTGCGGTTGTGGAGGATAACCAATGATTACCGAAGTAGGAGAAAAGGAACGGCTTTGTTTTAAACGGGAGGTGAAACACCCTACCAAACTTCATCATTCATCATTCAAGATTCGGGGTTCAATATTCAAACAAGTATAATCAATTAGTAAAAACAAAACTATGGAAATCAAAGTACTTGGCCCAGGATGCACCAACTGCCTACGACTTGAAAAAATGTGCCACGAAGCAGTAGTGGAACTAGGTATTGATGCCAAAATTGAAAAGATTACCGACCCAAATAGCTTCCCCGATTACGGTGTTTGGCTTGCACCAGGCCTTATAATAAACAGTAAGCTTAAAATTCAAGGGAAAATGCCTACATTAGCTACTTTAAAGGGTTGGATTAAGAACGGATAAAATGGATAATGATAAAAAGCAGGAGTTTGAGGCATTAATAGCAGCTGAGATTGAGAAAACGCTTAAATACATTGAGGATTATAAACAGATGACTCAGCCCATTGCGCCCGACAACGCAATAGGACGTGTGTCGAGGATGGATGCAATTAACAACAAATCGGTTGCAGAAGCGGGGCTCAGAAAGGCTAAGGAGAAACTAAACAAGCTGGAATTTGCCCTAAGCAAAGTCGATTCCGATGAATTTGGTGTTTGCCGACAGTGCGGAGGCAACATACCTCTTGGAAGGTTAGCCCTTATGCCACAAAGCCTGTTTTGTGTTAAATGTGCAAAATAGTTTTTTATGTCAAATTTTTTTGAAAACTACGGTTTTACAGTAAAGGGAATGCTTCACCTCTCACCTAAAGAAGCATACGAACTTTGTAAGAAAGGTGCAATACTACTCGACCTTCGTTTGGAACTGCTCCTAAAGAGTAAAGTTTTCGACGTTCCAGAATGCCTATACTGCCATAACGAGGAAATTGAAAATTACTACCATCACCTCCCAACCGACAAACCCGTAATTGTTGCCGATGCTGTAGGAATACATAGCAAGGAGGTTGTTGAGTTTCTTCAGAAAAAAGGCTACAATAACGTAGCCAACATGGCAGGCGGCATACACGACTGGGAAATGGACGGACTTCCACTAATTATTGATAAGGATGAGATAATGACAGGCGGCTGCATGTGCCAACTCCGTAGCTGGAATAAGAAAGATAAACTGGGCAACAAGATGGATTAGGATAAATCAAACCATGGTTCAACTATCACGGTTTTGTCCTCAGGCTCATCCTTGTGCCTAAACTCGTTGGTTTGCTTGTTATAAATATAGTCCTTAGCCCACTCGGCATGGTTCTCCGATATGGCACGAATACCCTCTATCAAAACATCCAGCTCATTATCTGTCATAGTTGGATGCAGCGAAGCTCTAATCCAGCCCGGCTTCTGCGAAAGGTCACCATGATTTATCAGGTCAGTTATCTCCTTTGATTTCTCATGTGTAACATTCAGCAAAAAATGGCCGTAGGTTCCTGCACAAGCGCAACCGCCTCGTACCTGAACACCGTACCTGTCGTTTAAAAGCTTAACAACCAGATTAAAATGAATATTCTCCAGGTAAAACGACAGAACACCTAAACGGTTCTCCACATTATCGGCCAGAATTTTGAGACCATTAATTTTGCGTAATTCCTTAAACGCCTTGTCTACCAGCTCGTGCTCACGCTTTCGCATTAATCCCGTATCCATCTGGTTTTTCAAATCGATAGCCAGGGCTGTTTTTATGGTTTGAAGAAAACCTGGTGTACCACCATCCTCCCTAATCTCAATATCGTCAATATATTTGTATTCGCCCCATGGATTTGTCCAGTCAACCGTACCTCCTCCAGGGTTATCGGGCGTTGTAGTTTTGTATAGGCTGCGGTCGAAAATTAGCACGCCCGAACTGCCTGGCCCGCCCAAAAATTTATGAGGACTAAAGAATATGGCATCAAGCTTCATCATCTCATCATCCAACGGATGCATGTCCATATCAACATACGGTGCCGAGGCGGCAAAATCAACAAAGACAACACCACCATACTCGTGCATTATCTTGGCCATTTCATAGTAAGGCGTTTCAATACCTGTTACATTAGAGCAGGCAGTGAAGGAGCCAATTTTAAAACTTCTGTCCTTGTACTTTTCAAGTTGATTCCGCAGCTCATCCAAATCAACCAGCATCTCACTATTGGGCTGCAGCACCACTACATCAACATTAGCCTCAAACCAGCTAGTATGGTTGGAGTGATGCTCCATGTGTGTAAGGAACACAACGGGTTTTTCCATTTCCTTTAGGCAGTCAGATTTATGCACCATCCCGCAATTCTTCAAGCCCATAATCCTCAGCATCTTGTTAATTACGGTTGTCATACCCGAACCAGCAGTAATTATCACATCATTTGGACCAGCATTCACATGGTTTTTAATAAGCTGATGAGCATGATGGTAGGCCTTAGTCATCAATGTTCCCGTTTCGCTGGTTTCAGTGTGGGTATTTCCAACAAAAGGACCAAAAACTTTCGATATACGGTCCTCAATGGGCTTATAGAGTCGTCCGCTGGCAATCCAATCAGCATAAACCATCTTTTTGTTGCCATAGGGTGTTTTAAACTTTAGCTCGTTGCCAATAACCCTTTTTCTAAAGGGTTTAAAATGATTCTCAAGACTGCTCATGGGTATATTTATTACAATATCAACCTTAATTTTTAAAACTATAAAAAAACGTATGAAAGGTTTTAAATAGCTAAGCAAATGTATGAAATGTTTTTAATAGATTGGAATATTTCTTTAACATACACAGCACCTTTCAACTAATCCATTTGTTAAACCATTCAAAATAAAATCTATCTAAAAAATAAAAATATCGGCATGAAAAGAATTTTTCTCCTTATCATTTTTCTGATTTCAACCCACTTTATTCTAGCTCAATCCTACTCAAAAGATGTTGTAAACGCAACTCACAATATTTCCAGCCACACTCTTATGGAGCATGTAAACGAAATGTGCTTACCAAAGTATGAGGGGCGCGGAGCAGGTTCGGCTGGTTACGATAGCATTGCCAGGTGGATTGTAAACAATCTTAAAAGTTGGGAAGTAGAGCCCGCAGGTGAGAATGGCACGTACCTTCAGGAGTTTAACCAGCCGTACACAAAGGTTCATTCCCCCGGTCAGGTGGAGCTGTACTTGGTTAACAACAACGATACCTTAACCAAATCATATTCAATTCCAGAACAATTTTTCCCAGGTAGCAACTCGGATGCAGGTGAAGTAACTGCCGAAGTGGTTTTTGTTGGCTATGGCATAACAGCACCAGAGTTTGGCTACGACGATTACGCTGATATTGATGTGAAAGGTAAAATTGTGGTTTTCCGCTCCGAGTCGCCAGTTGACAGTAAACACCCTGATGTGGAAAAATGGGTGCCATACAGCCTGCATGATTATAAATTTAAAAACGCCAAAGAACAAGGAGCCATAGGCGTGCTTTATATAGGTACAATTGCCAACCCAAGCATAAAATTTCAGGAAGGAATGATTTATGCACACATTGGCCAAGAGGTTGTTGATGACCTTTTCTGGAACACGAAGATGAATTATGAAGAGGTGATGAGTGAAATAAAAAGCAACATCACCCCAAACTCAATGCCCCTGAACAAAAAAGCGAGGATATTAACATCAACAGAGCACTACCCTAACAACACTACAGCAAACATAATTGGAATAGTTGAAGGCAGCGACCCCAAACTTAAGGAAGAGGTAATACTGGTTGGCGCTCATCTCGATGGACAGGGCAATCCCGGCGTCCTTTTACCCGGTGCGCTAGATAATGCAACAGGCGTTGCAAATATTCTTGAGGTGGCTAAAACCCTCGCATCGCTACCTGAAAAGCCAAAACGTTCAGTTGCATTTATTTTTATTGGTGCTGAGGAATGCGGGCTTATTGGGAGCAAGCACTATGTTCAGAATCCAACCATTGCAAAAAATAAAACCCAATGTTTTATTAATCTAGACATGGTAGGAAACGGAACGGGACTGGCTCTTTGGGGAGGAGAAAGCTACCCCGATATTCTTGAATCATTCCAAAAAGTAAACAACAATTTTATCCATCGCAATTTCTCGTCGTCAGAAGCCCGAGTACCACGCACACGCCCACGCAGCGATGCTGCAGTATTCCTAATGGAGGGTTATAACGCCGTTAGCGTTGGAACAACAAACTGGGTTAAACCAGTAAATTATCATCATCCAAATGATAAGCCTGAAGTAACCATTACACCAGAGATTATGGAGGATGCATCTAGGATGCTATTTTTGGGGCTTTGGGATTTGGCAAACAAATAAACACAGCGTTTATTCCAAATCACATCAAAATAGATTTAGGTTGATTGTAAAATTTATTTGCATTTCTTTTTTTATTCAGATTTTCTTTTCTACTTTTGCAAACCCAAAAAGTATTGAAAACATTTAATATCAGAGTATAATGTACGCTATTGTAGACATTGCAGGACAGCAGTTTAAGGTGCAGAAAGATCAGAAGATCTACGTTCATCGCCTTGAGGCAGAGGAGGGCACCGATATGGATTTCGACAAAGTATTACTTGTTGATAACGATGGAAAAGTAACCATTGGATCTCCAACAGTTGAGAACGCCAAGGTTACCGCCAAGGTACTAGACCACCAAAAAGGTGACAAAGTAATTGTATTCAAGAAGAAAAGACGCAAAGGATACAAAGTGAAGAATGGCCACAGGCAGCAATTCACTCAAATTCAAATTGCAGAAATTGTAGCATAACCCCATAAAGTTATAAACAAATGGCACATAAGAAAGGAGCTGGTAGTTCCAATAACGGACGCGAATCGGAAAGCAAACGCTTAGGCATTAAACTTTTCGGTGGACAAACCTGTAAAGCTGGCAACATTATCGTTCGCCAGAGGGGAACAAAACATAACCCAGGACTAAATGTTGGCATGGGTAAAGATCATACATTGTTTGCACTTGTTGACGGAGTGATTTCATTCCGCAAGAAAGCTGAAAACAAGTCTTTCGTATCTGTTGTTCCTTCAGAAAGTTAATTTTCTCATAATAGTAAACTATTGAGAATCTCC
The DNA here is from genome assembly GCA_041685855.1 of Perlabentimonas sp. Taxonomy (GTDB): domain Bacteria; phylum Bacteroidota; class Bacteroidia; order Bacteroidales; family Tenuifilaceae; genus Perlabentimonas. Next base: position 6,462 of record JAWLEY010000161.1, read on the forward strand.
TGTAACTTGCCGTAAGTGTAAGTTCAGGAGATTTTCTATTATTATTACATTTTATTGTATATAGCTCTTTGCTTTTTTAAAAGCTTT
>JAWLEY010000162.1:0-6505 GCA_041685855.1 Perlabentimonas sp.
CGCAGCTGGTTTATAAATACGCAGCAAGTATTGGTACGGGCAATGTTAGATGTGAGCTTTCTCAGTGCTTGCGACATGAGTCTGGCCTGTAACCCCAACTTATTATCGCCCATATCGCCTTCAATCTCGGCTTTTGGTGTTAGCGCAGCAACCGAGTCGATAACAACAATATCAATGGCTCCAGAACGAATTAGGTGGTCGGCAATTTCAAGCGCCTGCTCGCCATTATCGGGCTGTGAAATCAGGAGGGTTTCAACATCAACGCCCAGATTTTCGGCATAGGTACGATCGAATGCATTCTCTGCATCAATAATGGCTGCTATTCCGCCACTCTTTTGCGCTTCGGCAATAGCATGGATGGCGAGGGTTGTTTTCCCTGACGATTCTGGTCCGTATATCTCAATAACTCGTCCTCTGGGGTAGCCGCCTACACCCAGCGCTTGGTTTAGCGAGATGGAACCGCTTGAGATGGTTGGCACATCAAGAATTGCCTTGTCCCCCATCATCATTAATGTTCCCTTACCATAGTCCTTATCAATTTTATCCATGGTAAGCTGCAATGCTTTAAGCTTCTCTTTGTTTACATCCTGCTTCTTATCTGCTGCTTTCTTATTATCCATATTCTTATTGGTATATTAAAATTTGTGATTAAAACTCTGCTCAAATAATCTGCTTTGTATGCTCCTTGGTTTTCACCTTTTCAATAATCTCTTCTATAACGCCCTCCTCATCTATTACAAAGGTAGTACGATTAATGCCATCGAAAGTGCGCCCCATAAACTTTTTTGGACCCCATACTCCATAGAGTTTAATAATCTCCTTCTCGGTATCGGCAATTAGGGGGAATGGCAGCTCGTGCTTCTCAATAAACTTCTGATGCGATTTTTCAGAATCGGCACTAACACCAATCACAACGTAACCCTTGCTCAGTAGCATGTCGTAATTATCTCGTAAATCGCAAGCCTGCGCGGTACATCCAGGGGTACTATCCTTTGGGTAAAAGTAAAGAACCACCTTTTTCCCTTTAAAATCATTTAGGTTTATATCATTACCATTCTGATCTTTTCCACTGAACTGGGGCGCTTTATCTCCTTGCTTTAAATGTGTCATATTTTCTCAATTTATTCTGTAAAGTTACTAAGATTGATTTTAAATGCTAATACAAATTAAAAGTATTGTGCTACAATTTTATCAACATATTTAATATCGTTTTGCTTAAATACCTGATGATTTTTTTGGTTAATACGTTAGTTGGCAACTGGCAAAAAATCTCAGCAAGACATTGAAGTCGGATTGGTTTTGAGTATATTTGTATTATGAATGCAAGAGACAACATAATAAACAAGATTTTGGAACTTTCAAAAAGAAAGTACCCAGATGCTGAAATCTACCTGTATGGTTCTCGTGCTCGTGGAGACGCCAAACCCTTGTCTGATTGGGATTTATTAGTTCTTTTGAATACCAAGACCATACCTTTCGATTTAGAGACCAAAATAATGGATGAATTCTATGAAATTGAATTAGAAACAGGTGAAATTTTAGCACCTTTAATATATCCAAAAGAAGAATGGAATGTAAAATATAGACAAACTCCACTTTATGAAAATATTAAAAATGAATCAATTAGATTAATATGACAGGATATAGAGATGACTTAGTAAGATATCGGATTGTAAGAGCCAAAGAAAAATTAGAAGACGCAAAACTTCTAATTGAAAGTAAAAGATGGAATTCAGCTATCAATAGATTATATTACTCTGCTTTCTATGTTGTGATTGCATTACTGCTTAATGAGAATTACAAGACAACTACCCATAATGGGGTGAAATCAATTTTTTCAGAACAGTTTGTCAAGAAGAATATTATTTCGCAAGAATTAGGAAAAAAGTATTCACAATTATTCACATGGAGACAAAAAGGGGATTATGCTGACCTGTTTGACTTTACCGAAGAAAAGGTTTTGCCATATTATGACTTTGTTAAAAAATTTATTCTACAAATTGAGAAAATCATAAACAACTAATTACCACCTGCCAACACTGAGTTTTTCCGATTGCAAACAGGAATAAGCAAAACTTTGCGCTTACAGGATACTTTTTTATCTTTGCAAACACCCCGCAACTGGTCATACGCTAGCCGAAATACCTTATCATTGCAGGTTGATTTAGAGATTACTTATTTAACATTTTTCTATGCTAATCCATGTCCTATTCAGATTTTGAAACAGAGGTTTTTCAAGGTACTTTTTTTGCTGTTTCCATACAGGAGCATAAGGTTTTAGGTGCAATTTTTACAGCCCATATCCTGAAACTGCTCAGCAGCGATGGTGGTATCTATACTGTTGTTGACAATGTATTCATAAAAAATATTGAGAAGTGGAAACAATACATTCCTGAGAATGGTAAGGAGATAATTAAAATTATTGATGAAACTAGCGACAGTAACCTAATAAAAACAATTGGAAAAGGTAAAATTACTGCTGCTAAATTCTATAATCAATTAAAAACCGACAAAACGTTTAGTAGCTACGTATTCTCATTCATCGAACGTAGAGTTTTTAAAACCTACGAGTTATTAGTAGAAGGCAATATCCCGGTTTTTGTCAAAGAGAAAAATTTCAATAATCTTTATCACGACCATCTTCTTAAGCTTTACCCTGAATCAGGTAAATTAACCTTTAAGTTCACTAAATCGTCTGATGCGACCCTATACTCCCTTTCAGCATCGCATAATGGCGAAGCTATCACTCTAAAAAATAAGAATACGCAAATAGTTTGCAATAATCCTTGCATTATTAGGCTAAATAAAAAACTGTTACGCTTTGACGATATTGATGCGAATAAACTAAAACCCTTCTTCACCAAAGATATAATATCTATACCTAAAGCTGCTGAGAAGAAATATTTTGAAACCTTTGTTCTTAATACAGTCAGAAATCAGCATGTTGTGGCGGAAGGCTTTAGCATTGTTAACCAAAAACCAATAGCCAAAGCACTTCTTTCTTTTGAGACCAAATTAAATGGCGAGCTGGGGCTTATCCTGTACTTTGAATACAATAACAAGCGGTACCTTAGTCATACCAAGCCACAAACGGAGGTGAGGCTCTCAACAGAGAACGATAGTTACACATTCTACCGCTTTGCAAGGGATGCTGAGTGGGAAGAGATGATTAGGAATGAGGTAAAAAATCTTGAGCTTAATAATACGCAGGGCTCTGAATATAAGCCAAGCAGAACAGATTCTGAATACCATCTTGTTGAATGGATTAACCAGAATGAGGAACTCATTAGCAGCAAGGGGATACAAATTGAGCAGAATGTGCATGGCGTTAAATTCTACCTGAAAAAGTTAGCCATTGATTTAAACGCCAAGCTTGAGAACGACTGGTTTGATGTTTACGGAATAATTAAGTTTGACGAGTACGAAATACCATTCATCCTGCTTAAGAAGAATATAATAAAAGGCATTAGGGAGTATGTTTTGCCCGACGGCAAAGTGTTTATTATTCCGGAAGAATGGTTTGCAAAGTATAAACCCCTGTTTATTGTGGGCAAGGTTGAGAAGGAGAAGCTAGCCCTTAGCCGCTCATCGTTTGGGTTTATTCAGCAGGCTGAGGTTGAGTGCCCCGATGCGGCAAACCTTTTAAAAAGATTCGAAAAGGTTAATTTTGCCAATCAGGTTACCATTCCAAAAGGACTTAAAGCAGAGCTGAGAGATTACCAGAAACTAGGTTTTCTTTGGATGCAGATTTTGAACGATTGCGGTATTGGGGGATGCCTTGCCGACGATATGGGATTAGGGAAAACGGTACAGACCCTTTCGGTGCTACTGCATAACCTCGAACAAAATAGCAATGGAGAGCCACATTCACCAACTAACGGTATTGCACAAATGGGACGTACCTCCCTGCTGGTTGTTCCTACATCGTTGCTATTTAACTGGCAAAGGGAGATTAGGCGTTTCACCCCCGAACTCTCTGTTTACCAATTTACAGGACCAAACCGCACCAGAGCAATTACCACGCTGGTTAATCACGATATTGTACTTACTACCTATGGCGTACTTAGGAACGATATTGACATGCTAAAAGATGTAAGATTCAATTACGTTGTGCTGGATGAAAGCCAAACCATTAAAAACCCCACAAGCAAGGTGTACCGCTCTGCATTGCTCCTAAAAGCAAAGCATTACCTTACCCTAAGCGGTACTCCAATTGAAAATTCGCTTATCGACCTTTGGGCTCACCTGAATTTTCTTAACAGGGGAATGCTAGGCTCCCTACGCTCCTTTAGGGAGGAGTTTGTTATTCCCATTGAGAAAGGCAACGAGCAGGTACAAAAACAGCTAAGACGCATAGTAAACCCTTTCATCTTGCGAAGAGATAAGCAGGAAGTAGCGCCTGAACTGCCAGAACTAAACGAGCAGGTCGTTTTCTGCAACCTTACCGAAGAGCAGAAGGCAGTTTACGAAAGTGAAAAATCAATAATACGCAACCAAATTATTGAGAATATTGATGGTTTAGGTTATGGCCAATCGGCCATATCAATTCTTAGAGGCCTTACCCGTTTGAGGCAAATTGCCAACCACCCTAAAATGCTTGACGATTACCAAACGTGCGACTCAGGTAAGTTCGAGGAGGTTACCCGAACCATTGAAACCTTAATACAGGAGAACCATAAGGTTCTGGTATTCTCATCGTTCGTTAAGCACCTGAAAATAGTTGAGAAATTTTTAAGTAAAAACGATATCAACTACCAGATGCTTATTGGCTCAACAACCAACCGCCAGCAAAAAGTTGACGATTTTCAGAATAATCCCTCATCGCAAGTATTCTTAATTTCAATAAAAGCCGGAGGGGTTGGCTTAAACCTAACTGCCGCCGATTATATTATGGTGCTAGACCCCTGGTGGAATCCTGCTGTTGAAAATCAGGCCATAGCAAGGGCTCACCGAATTGGTCAGGATAAAAAGGTATTCGTTTATCGGTTCATCTCCGTTGGCACGGTTGAGGAGAAGATACAACGGCTACAGGAGAGCAAACTCTTGCTATCGGAAAACTTTGTGAACAACACCAATCCGCTTAGCGTTATTGATGAGGAGCAGGTTATGGAGATACTTTCTTAACCCCAAATTGGTCATTAGCTACATGTTTCTAATGGCCAATCTGGATTAAACAGTAACATATCAATCCTTAGCAATATTTTGTAGGTAAAATTTATAAGTATATAACTAAATCTTTATTAACGAGATTGCTTTGAACTTCTGTCTCGCCCTCGTGACAACTTTTTATTCTAACGTCATCCGATAACTATAGGATGCGATGACGAGGAACGAGGAAGAAGCAACTTAGCGAAGCGGTCTCACCGAAGGTAATCAATTTCAAATGAATGAGATCGCTTCTTCGTGCCTACCAATGACAGATTTCCTATCGTCATCCGATAGTTATCGGATGCGAATCCGCCTCCCGATAGCCATCGAGGACGGCGGATGAAGCAACCGAGCGTCCTTTGCGAGCTCAGCGAAGCTAATCTCAATTTTTTGGAAAATAACAGATTGCTTCGTCGCAAAAAACGCTCCTCGCAATGACGGTGGTTTTCTGTCATCATCACATTATGCCCAAAAATTTTGGGTGACATCTCGCAATGACGGTCGTTTTTCTGTCATCGCTACATTATGCCCAAATTTTTTGGGTGGGGTCTCGCGATGACGATGGGTGCCCTCTCTTAATGACCTGTCGATCCAGTTCTTGATAATGATGAAGCTAAAGTAAACGGCAATACAGGAAATTAACCGCAATACATATGTATTGGTTGAGGTAAAATAGAAACAGTTTTGATTTTAACCCTAAAAAAACTCCTCAGTATACCAAAGTAAACGAATCAGAGTTCACCCATTAAATCCTTCCTCCTTACTATCAAATGAATTACTCAATTCCCATTAAAAACCGATTAAAACGGATATTAGCAGGGAACCTCTTATCGGTATCTAACGATAGCCAAACAAAGGAGGCTTTACCCACAACATGGTCTTCGGGTACGAACCCCCAGAAACGGGAGTCGGCAGAGTTATGCCTGTTATCACCCATCATGAAATAGTAATCCATATTAAAAGTGTAGCTTGAAGCGGGCTTATCGTTTATTAAAATTACACTATCCTTTACCTCAAGAGTATTCTGCTCGTAATGTCCAATTATTCGCTCGTAAAGGGGAAGGTTCTCAATAGTAATATCAACGGTCTCTCCCTTTTTAGGAACCCAAAGTGGACCAAAATTATCCTCTGTCCATGGATAGTCAGGCGAATGTGGAAATATCGCCTTTGTCATCATGGTAGCATTGGTGTTCTCGTGCCTAAGCACTGAATGCACATTCCGGAGTTTCCTAATTCTATTGTAAGCCTCAGTAGTTAGTGGCATCTCATATATTCCACCTGATGGGTTAAAGAACCTATCGGCTTTAGCAATATTTAAATCATCAAGAATTTTCGAATTGATGGCAGTTCCGTTTGT
>JAWLEY010000163.1:0-6461 GCA_041685855.1 Perlabentimonas sp.
AATGAGTTTATTGGACTTCCTATTGATGAGGATTTTCAGCCAGAACTAACCGATAGAAGGGTTAAAGAGTGGGTAGAACGGTTAAAGCAACAATTTGCTTAATTTTTTATATATCAAACAATAAAAACCATCCACAAGGATGGTTTTTTTATTACACATACCCCCAAGAATAGCTAAAAACAATTTAATTTGTTACAAATTACAGTACATTTACTTTAAACTCATTCTAAATTCACTGTTTTAGTAACAATCTGTTATTAAAAACACATAGAATGCTTTTGATTTATCCAAATCTTTTTATAAACTTGTAATCTCAAAATAATAAAACTAACTTGTGAGGATTATTGGTTAGAATTAACACTACAACTCCATAAATTTATTCTTTATGAAAGATACTCCAATACCTAGCGATATTGTTAGCCAAAAGATAAAAGCTTCTGGGCTACAAAATGTTGGCAAAGCAACCATCAGAGAAATCGTGAGGCTTGTTAATGAAATTGAAAGCGCAACCGGCCAAAAATATATAAGAATGGAAATGGGCGTTCCTGGCCTTAAACCAGCAAAAGTTGGGGTTGATGCAGAAATTAAAGCCCTTCAAGACGGAGTTGCCCAAAAGTATCCAATGATTGATGGCGTTCCCTCCCTTAAAAAGGAGATTTCTCGATTTGTGAAAAACTTCATAGATATAGACGTTGATGAGAAATGCTGTATCCCTACAGTTGGCTCAATGCAAGGAGGAATGGCCGCATTCCTTATTGCAAACCGTTGCAATGCCAAAAAGGATACAGTTCTATTTATCGACCCTGGCTTCCCCGTTCAAAAGCAGCAACTCAAAGTGCTTGGCATGAAATATGAAACATTTGATGTTTACAACTACAGGGGAGACAAGTTAAAAGAAAAACTTGAAAGCTACTTAAAAAAGGGTAACATTAGCACAATTCTATACTCTAACCCAAATAACCCCTCGTGGATTTGCTTTACCGAAAAGGAGTTGGAAATAATTGGAAACCTGGCTACCGAGCACGACACCATTGTGGTTGAGGACCTTGCCTACTTTGCTATGGATTTTAGAAAAGACCTTTCAAAACCAGGGCAACCGCCATACCAAGCTTCCGTTGCAAACTACACCAAAAACTGGTTAATGCTTATTTCAAGTTCAAAAGCATTTAGTTACGCTGGGCAGCGTATAGGCAGCATGGTAATTAGTAACGACCTGTTTGTGCGTAGATTCCCTGACCTAAAACGCTACTTCTCATCCGACGAGTTTGGCTATGCCATGATTTACGGCAGCGTTTACTCACTATCATCGGGCACTTCTCATTCGGCACAATATGGCTTAGCCGCAATGCTCAAAGCAGCTAACGACGGTGAGTTTAATTTTGTTGAGGAGGTTAAAACCTACGGAGAGAGAGCTCAGGTAATGAAAAAACTATTTACTAGTAATGGCTTTAAGATTGTTTACGACATGGACGAAGACAAACCCCTTGCCGATGGTTTCTACTTCACCATATCATACCCTGGATTTACAGGAGAAGAACTTATTGAGAAGTTAATTTACTATGGAATAAGCGCAATCTCGTTAGCCATAACAGGTAGCGACAGAACAGAAGGCTTAAGAGCTTGCGTATCGCAAACACATCCTGATCAGTTTGCTGATTTAGAGTATAGGCTCAAAAAATTTAACGAGCATCACCCTACTAAGTAAACCAATGGCTTAAATCTTAATCAAAACTATATTCATTCATAAATACCTACAAAAACATGGCAAAAATAAAAGGAGCAATTAAGGTAGACATAGAAAAATGCAAGGGTTGTAACCTTTGCGTAGTAGCATGTCCTACCAATGTACTTGCACTGGCACGTGAGGTTAACGGGAAAGGCTACAATTATGCATACATGGCTAACCCCGAGGCTTGCATAGGTTGTGCAAACTGTGGACTGGTTTGTCCCGATAGTGTTATTGAAGTTTATAAGGTGAAGGTAACCGCTTAGGTTTGCACCTTAAAAAAAGTTATTCACAAAAAACATTCGAATAAAATGGCAGAATACAGACTAATGAAGGGGAACGAAGTGATTGCCGAAGCTGCTATCCGTTGCGGTTGTGACGGTTACTTTGGTTATCCTATCACTCCCCAGTCAGAAATTATGGAGACGCTTATGCTCCGTAAGCCCTGGGAAGAGACCGGCATGGTAGTTCTTCAGGCAGAGAGCGAAGTTGCTGCAATTAACATGGTTTACGGTGGCGCCGGATGCGGAAAGAAAGTTATGACATCATCATCAAGCCCAGGGATTAGCCTTAAAATGGAAGGGTTAACATACATTGCTGGAGCCGAGCTTCCTTGCCTGGTTGTTAATGTTGTTAGAGGAGGACCCGGACTAGGAACCATCCAGCCTGCCCAAAGTGATTACTTTCAGGCAGTAAAAGGTGGCGGACATGGTGACTACCATGCAATTGTACTTGCTCCGGCTTCAGTTCAAGAAATGAATGATTTTGTTGATCTGGGTTTTGAACTAGCATTCAAATACCTTAATCCGGTGATGATACTGTCTGATGGTATTATTGGCCAGATGATGGAGAAGGTAAAACTTAGCGACTACAAACCACGCTGGACTGACGAAGAAATTAAGAAGATTAGCGGCTCGTGGGCTACAACTGGCAAAAAGTCTGATAGAGACTATCACATCATCACCTCGCTTGAGCTTGATAGTGCACAACAGGAAAAGTTCAACCATAAGCTAATTAAAAAGTACGAAACAATTAAGGAGAAAGAGGTACGTTACGAAACCTTCAATTGTGAGGACGCTGACTATGTGCTGGTTGCTTACGGATCATCGAGCCGTATCTGCCAAAAAGCTGTAATTATTGCTCGCGAAAAGGGCATAAAGTTAGGACTACTAAGACCAATCACCCTATTCCCTTACCCAACAAAAGTTATCCAAGACATGCTTGGCCATGTTAAGGGATTCCTAGCCGTGGAAATGAGCGCTGGACAAATGGTTGAGGATGTTCGCCTATCAGTAAACGGTAAGGTTCCGGTTGAGCATTACGGCCGTTTAGGCGGAATGATTCCTACACCCAACGAGGTGGTAAGCGCACTTGAAGAAAAAATTATAAAAGCTAAGTAATCATGGAAGTAAAAGATATAATTAAACCCGAAAACCTGGCCTATTCAAAAACTGAGGTTTTAACGGACAAAGTATTGCACTACTGCCCTGGATGTAGCCATGGTGTAGCGCACAAACTGGTTGCGGAGGTTATTGAAGAGCTAGATATACAGGAAGAAACTATTGGCGTATCGCCCGTTGGTTGTTCCGTTTTGGCATACAACTACCTTAGCATTGACTGGCAGCAAGCTGCACACGGTAGAGCTCCTGCACTTGCCACAGCCATTGCAAGGCTTATGCCAGAGAAATACGTATTTACTTACCAAGGCGATGGTGACCTTGCCTCCATTGGAACAGCAGAAATAATTCATGCTTGTAACCGTGGCGAAAATATTGTTGTAGTATTTATTAACAACGGTATTTACGGAATGACCGGAGGCCAAATGGCACCCACCACTTTGGAAGGAATGCCTACATCAACATCTCCTTACGGAAGAGATATTAAGCTGGCAGGACACCCATTGAAAATAACTGAGATGATTGCGACTCTTCCTGGTGTAGACTATGTAACTCGCCAGGCAGTTCACACTCCCGCAGCTGTAAGGAAATGCAGAAAAGCCATACTTAAAGCTTTTAAGAATGTTGGAGAGAAAAAGGGTACACAGTTTATTGAGGTAGTTAGCACTTGCAGCTCCGGATGGAAACTTAGCCCAGTTAAATCGAATGAGTGGATGGTAGAGAACATGTTCCCATTCTACCCACTTGGCGATATTAAAGGTTAATTAAATTAAACAACCAGAAATTATGACAGAAGAAATAATAATAGCAGGTTTTGGTGGCCAGGGCGTACTGTCTATGGGCAAAATTCTGGCTTACTCTGGCATTATGCAGGACCAGGAGGTTTCCTGGATGCCATCCTATGGACCTGAGATGCGCGGTGGCACAGCCAATGTAACGGTAATAGTAAGCGATAACCGTATTAGCTCGCCCATACTACAAGAGTTTGATACAGCGATAATACTTAATCAGCAGTCGCTCGATAAATTTGAAGAGGCTGTGAAGCCCGGTGGCATTTTAATTTACGATCCAAACGGTATTACACGCCACCCCGAAAGAACCGATATCAAGGTTTATCAGGTAAAAGCTACTGAAGAGGCCGCTAAAATGCAAAGCGCAAAGACTTTCAACATGATAGTTTTAGGAGCATACCTAAAAATTAAGCCCATTGTAAAAATGGAGAACGTACATAAAGGGCTTGAAAAGTCATTGCCCGAAAGGCATCACCATTTAATCCCAATGAACGAGAAAGCCATTGAAAAGGGGCTTGAGATTGTTCAAGAATACACACATTAGGATAACAACTATTCAACAAAAAACACGTTTTAAAAAAGCCGTTGGGAATTATATCCACAACGGCTTTTTAGTATCAAAGTGTTTTTAAAACCTTAATCAATAACAGGATTTTTAATACATCTAACGGAGTAACCTATAGGGTAAAGCAATTCTGCTACTAAAATTTCAATCAACCCCTCTCCTCCCCTTAAACTAACAACCTCTGGATTTCCATCAGTATTCATTAAACTCCAAAATGAAGCAACATCTCCTTCTCCAATAAAGTCCCAACCTAATCCAGTATCGTTTAACGATTCTCCACCGGGAAGAGCAGAAAATCCAGAAATATTGGTAGGTGTTGAATTAAGGTCATTCCAAAGTGGAGAATCTTCAACTAAATTTGACAACACGCTTGCAGTATTCTCTGTCCAAAAAGCACCACCAACAAAAATGAATAGTTCCTCCCAGTCAGATGAAACTGGTACCCGCCAACCTGCTGGACAAAGACTCTCATTTATAATTGCGGTATGAGTGTAAAGGTAACCGTAATTATCAACATTTAGGGGGTCATTATCGTAAGCTACATAATCTGTCCCTTCAGTAAGACCTGCAGTTTTTTTCAGGTTCTCTTTCATCCAAACCTGGTTACCGATTTTAACCGTTGGGTAAATATTCCCATCTTCATCCTCAATTGGTGCTGTAGAAATGCTACCACCGTAAATCATGTCACCCTGAATGGTAACATCACCTAGTGCATTCAGAGTATTCAGAATGCTGGTGTGATCACCATCAATGTATACATAGTCCTCATCGCCCTTAGTTTGATCACTTAGGCCACCAACGGCAAAACCGCCACGTGTGCCTTTTTCAGGGTTATCAACAAGTGTAAATCTAGCGCTGTCGGGCAGTAGGGTAAAAAAGTTATGTGTTGTAACCAACTCCTTGGTTTGGTCGCTAAGACCTCCAACGGCGAAGCCTCCTGGCCTACCCTTACCTACTGGTTGCAAAATATTGAACTGTACCTCATCGGGTAATATGGAGAGGAAATCAACTCCATTGAGTTTGGTTTGATCACTCAGCCCTCCAACAGCAAAACCGCCACGAGTGCCCTTCTGAGCGGTCTCATCAATATAAACACGAGTACCTGCCTCATAAACTTCAAATACAATATCGCCAGCTGAATTTCGAACTGCAAAAATTGGCTCCTCAGGATTATGCCCTTCTTCAGCAATTATTTCTACAGTATTCTCGTTAATGGATATGCGGTTTGTAGCAGCCCACATACTTCCATCGTGAGTAACAGTATTACCTAGCGCTCCATCGCCTTGAATAGCATTTCCTGCCTGTATGGCATAAGGTACTGAGAGTATTTGGGAAACGCCCATGGTTGAATAATCTGAAGCGTCTCCAATTTTCACATCAACTTTAATGAAAATGCTCTCGCTCCATGGTGTTTCGGAAAAAACACCAGTCTCAACTGTACCTGCACCTACTGGGAGTGATATTATTCCCTGTGCATTCGTCTCAACGTCGTGAAGTTCCTGATAAACAACTTCACCATCTGCAGTGGATTTTAGTAGTGACACTCTAACACTTACCATCTGGTTTGCAACAACTCCACCGTCGTTATCTCTTATTGCAGCCTGATAGCTAAATTGCTGTGGCACTTGGCCTACTGCCGAATAAAGCATTAAACAAAGTAATGCAAATGATATAATAACTTTTTTCATGATTATTTATTTTAATTATTTTAATAAGTAAAAGTAACCCATCTTTTAGTTAAAGTCAAATAAATGTTATAAAACTTGATAATAGTAAAGATTTTTGATAACAAATATTTTCTATGACTAATTGGTAAGTATTGATTATAATAGGATGATGAAAGACAACGGTGCTAAACATTATATAATCCAATTAGTTACCAGCATTTTAATAGTCTAATTACAACAGTCTGATACCAATAAGTGTTATGTCGTCGCGTTGAGTTGTGTTTCTCATATGAGAATGCAACATCTTTGTTGCTA
>JAWLEY010000164.1:0-6446 GCA_041685855.1 Perlabentimonas sp.
GATTGCAGTATTAGGGTTTGCCCTTTTAAGAGCCATCACCTGTCTATACATTTGGTTCTCGTAGTACTTGTAACTATCTACAATATGTGGCACCACATTAACCCCAAACTGAAGGATAATGAGTTTTGGAGAAACCATGCTCAATGCCTGCTTCAACGATTTATCATCAGCACGTGTAAAATCAGCCCCTGAACTGCCACGTATGGCAATATTATCGAGAATAATTCCTTTTGGTGACTCTAAAGAAATGCCAAAAAACTTAGGGCTATCGTCACCCTTAAAGTCAAGTCGAATATTATTTACCGAAGTTGGAACCTCCCACTTTTTGTAATCAAACCCTGATGATGGTGCAATCATATCGGCGTGCTGTGTTTCTCCCATATAGCTTAAGGACATAAGAAAAGGCTCCTTTACTTCGCCAAATAAAACCCTGCAATGAGTAAAATTACGGGCGCTGGATTTATGCGAGCCTGTTCGCTGTACTCTAATCCATGCTTCGGTAAACCCACCTTTTGACTCTCTCCGAGTTGAAGTGAACTCTGAATACCCTCCCATAAGTCCAAATTTTGACCCTAGTGCTGCTTTACCAAAATCCGAAAGCAGCATCTTTCTCCAATTACCAGAAGTTGACTGGTGTAATGCTCCTGGCTGATAGCTATGTGGCACAGCATGAAGTAACCCTACACCACTTCCGCCAAAACGGTTCTGTAAACGTGACCTTAAAAAGGAGCTTACCCTATCACCCTCAATCTGCGAATCGCCATAATGAAGAATTCTTACCTGACTGGCTGAGGCTTGTCCGTTAGCCAATGCGCTGAAAAATGGTTTTAGCGACTCAAGCCCCAATTCTGGTGTTTCAATTGGTGTAAGACTGCTCTTTAGGATTTCAGCAGTTAACCTTGTGTCATCTGCGGTTTTATCCTTTGCAGGATTTAGAGTATCGGCTTTATCAGATTGGGTTGAATCGGCTAAAGGCAGTGTGTCAGGATAAACTTGCAGAAGAGAATCGTTGAATTGGTTGTTCATGAGGCTATCCATAAACATATCGAGCCTTGCAATTTCTGGAGCAAGAGTAAACTCATCGTTATGTTTAGCAGTATCGAGTTCAAATAGCTCAAGTGCTGTGGGAAATCTTACAGTAAAGTTGCCAATTCGTAATTCTTGCTGGGGAACCACAATGCTTGAGGCAACCAGCACAGCTAAAATAACTATTAGAAAAAGAAAAATTTTGTAAGGCTTAACCATTAATCATCCTTGCTTAAATAAGCATTTTATCAATGGCTCTAAAGATAGAAATATTTTAAAAACTCATGCCAATTAGCATTAGCAAAACTTGCTATAAAATAAAAAACTATATAGATTTTGGGTGGTTCTCAGCAAAACTGAGGAACAACAATCCATTTAAATCAATATAAATAAACCAGAATTACAGCAGCAATTATTCTGATAGTATGAGAGATTATAAATTATTAGGATGCTTTGGGTTTAATCTTAAGCACCTGTCCAGGCATTAACTTATCGTTACGTAAATTATTAATCCTTTTTATATCAGAGGAACTTATACCAGGGTATAAACGAGCAATATCCCACAGCGTGTCGCCACGCTGTACCCTGTAGTATACATAATTTGGATCGGAACCATCCGGCGGTGCTGCTTGCCCATGCCCCATTTTTCTTGCTGTGCTTTCAGGTACATATATAGTAAGCTTTTGTCCTACACGAATTATACTACCTCTTAAATTATTCCAACTTCTGAGTTGGGAAACCCTTACCCCATGGTTCTCAGCAACTATGCCCAGCACGTCACCCGACTTCACTTTGTATGTTATACGCCTGCTGTTTGGCGGAACATTATGCCGATAGGATGCTGTGTATCGGCTAGGGTTAACCACTTTATTGGGGTCGAAAAAAACAGAATCTTTATACGCAAATATTTCCTTCTCATTATCAATGAAAGTACCCACATATTCAAGAGGAAGTTTTAGAGAAAGTTGATTTTTTACTGCAGGAATCACATCCATTTTATACTGTGGGTTTAAATCGCGTAAGGTTTTTAGGGGGATTCCCAAATACTCCGACACCTGTTTAAAGTGTAACTTGTTAGATACCATTAGGGTATCGGTAGTGGCAGGTAACGACATTGGCACAGGCTTCATATTGTGCTCACTATAGTACTGAAAAGCGTAGCTTGCTGCAATAAAGGCAGGAACATAACCTCTAGTTTCTCTAGGCAGATAGTAGTATATATCCCAATAATCTGTTTTCCCACCTGCCCTGCGAATAGCCTTGTTCACATTTCCGGGTCCGCAATTGTAGGCAGCAATGGCTAAATTCCAGTCGTTATACATTGAGTACAAATCCTTAAGAAACCGGACAGCTGCATGGGTTGATTTTATTGGATCTTTACGTTCATCAATGTAAGAGTTTATAGTTAGATTATACATTCGACCAGTACCATACATAAATTGCCAAATACCCGTAGCTCCAACCCTTGAAACGGCTCGTGGATTCAATGCTGACTCAATAACAGGCAATATTCTGAGTTCAATGGGTAAATTATGCATTATAAGAACCTCCTCAAAAATTGGGAAGTAATGGTCAGCCAGCCCAAGCATCACTTCAACCTTATCGCGCTGCCTGTCTGTGTAAACATTAATAAAATTTCTAACTATCCTATTGTAGGATAATTTAATAGCCGACTGCAAATCATCCAACCTCTTAATGTAAACTGAATCGGGAATCTCAGAGTTGAGAATCAAGGAATCGGGCTCAACAACTGTAAGCAAATCATTCGTATCAATGGCATTTTGAATATACCATAGGTTTAACAAGCTATCAAGATTCTCCCCAAAATTAGCCATAAGCATGGCACCTTCCAGGGTGGAGTCCTTAAGTGCCTTGGGAATGGTGTCTCTATTTGTATTTGCAGAAAGCATGGCAGGCAAAAACACAATTAATAGCAAATAGGTTACTCTTTTTCTCATACTAATATTCTTTTAACACAAAGTTACTTTACTTCTCAAAAAGCTAAAAATTAAATTTAATCTTGAAACCTGCAGAAGGCTCTGTCACGCTACCCCTTCCAGTCATTATTGAATTGTTGAACAAAGGTTCCATGTTTAGGGCTAAATCATCCGTTATGTCCCAATTGAAAAAATGGGCATCAACGTTAGCATCAATAATATTTAATACATAAAATCCAAAAAGAGCCATTATGGTTAGGTCACGATTTCGCCTGTAAGCATCTCTTAAAAACTTTAGTTCATCCTTGCCGCGTGCACCGCCAAACTCATCATTTGGGAACGTTTGGTAGGCCTCTCCAAATCGTTTAAATCCTCTTTGGTTAAAATCAACCATATAATACAAAGTTCCTAAGCCACCATAAACTACTGGGACCTTCCAAAGTTTCTGATTATAGATTTGCCCCAACCCGGGCATCAACGTTGAAAGTATGGTTGCTGTTGCGGGTGAATGAGTTCCTTTGTTTTTAACAATCAGCGCATCAGCTACACTTGCAATATAAAAAGCAGCCGCCCCTGTATAGTATAAATTTCGTTGAATTTTGTGGGGTGTCCATCTTTCCATAAACCTAATTTCCTCTTCCGGTCCATAGTACAAGGGGTCGTACTCATTCTTAATCCTTTTGTAGTTTTTATTTGCCTGGTACCCCATGTAGATCATGCTACCCATACCTGAGTAAAAAACAGGCAACTTCCAGTACTGTTTATTAATTACCTGTCCTGAGCCAGGGAGTATCTGTGCGGCCAACCAAACCTGCTCTGTAGAAAGTGAATCGAGATTAACAGGACTATTTGCACTAGCAGGAAAACTCCAGAAATATAAAAGCAGGGCAATCAACATTTGACGCCCTCTCACTTTTACCATTCTACAATTATGGTTACCCAAATTCAATACCTTAAATTGATGTTTGTTCGGTAAGTTTTAACGGTATTTTTAAAGAATTGTTATTCCTTAAAACGATCAAGCTTCTTTATTAGCTCCACAAGCTCGCCTGGCGTTCTGTATGAAATAACTATACGACCATCACCTTTCTTTCCTGGTTTAACCTGTGCTCCCCAACCAAATATTTGCTGCAGTTGCTCTTGAAAACCGTTTAGTTCGGGGGTTTGTACCTTTTCGGTATTCTCCTGCTCTTCCTCTGCTTTACTATCCTTCTCCTCGGCAAGTTTTCTGATTATCTCCTCAGTTTTCCTTACGGAAAGATCGTTCTCAACAATCTTATTAAAAGTTTTCACCTGCGCATCCTTATTATTAATACTAATAAGCGCACGGGCATGACCCATCCCAATTTTTCGCTCACGAATTCCAAGTTGAATTTCTGCAGGTAGTTTGAGCAATCTCAAGTAGTTTGTAACGGTAGTTCTTTTCTTGCCTACTCTATCTGATAGTGTGTCATGGGTTAGCTTACACTCATCAACCAATCTTTGGTAACTAATGGCCACCTCAATGGCATCCAGGTCTTCTCGTTGTATATTCTCAACAAGAGCCATCTCGAGCATTCCCTGGTCATTGGCTGTACGAACAAATGCTGGAACTGTTTTTAATCCAGCTATTTTTGCTGCACGCAATCGCCTCTCCCCAGAGATAAGCTGAAAGGAACCATCAACATTTCTAACAGTTAGCGGCTGAATAATTCCCAATTCTTTAATTGAATCGGCAAGTTCCTGAAGGGCTTCCTCGTCAAAAGTTGTTCTGGGTTGAAAAGGGTTTGCCTTTATCTTGTTAATATCTATCTCACTAACTGAATCTGTTGGAGCTTGCGAACTCTCTCTACGCTCATCCCCTTTTTTCTCCTGCGTGTGGCCAGCATCCTCTATTAACGCACCTAGACCACGACCTAATGCCATTTTTTTTGCCATTGCTTACTTTGTAATTGTATATTTACTCCTGTTTCTTCTCTGCTTCTTCCAACTCGGCCTCTTCGCTCTTCTTTATAAGCTCTCTTGCCAAATTCAAATAATTTGTTGAGCCTGTTGATGCAGCATCGTAAAGAATTACAGGTTTTCCATAGCTTGGAGCTTCACTCAACTTAATATTTCGCTGAATAATTGTATCAAATACCATTGTCTGGAAATGCTTCTTCACCTCATCAACAACCTGGTTGGAAAGCCTTAAACGTGCATCGTACATGGTGAGCAGAAATCCCTCAATAACCAATTCAGGGTTAAGCCTGGTTTGAATTATCTTAATTGTATTAAGCAGTTTTCCTAATCCCTCCAAGGCGAAATATTCACACTGTACAGGAATAATAACAGAGTCGGCAGCAGATAATGCGTTTACAGTTATTAAACCCAGTGAAGGGGAACAGTCAATAAGAACGTAATCGTAATCATCCTTAACTTTCTCAATAACTGTTTTAAGCATTTTTTCTCGATTTGGCATGTTGAGCATCTCAATCTCAGCACCAACCAAATCAATGTGTGAAGGTATTAAGGAGAGGTTATCAATCTCGCTCTTCAATACTATCTCTTTAGGATCAACATCTTCAATTAGGCACTCGTAAATGCTGGTTTCAATATTTCTCAGGTCAAAACCTGTTCCTGATGTAGCATTGGCCTGTGGGTCGGCATCAATAAGCAAAACCTTTTTCTCCAAAACAGCCAAGCTGGATGCTAAGTTTATTGCCGTTGTTGTTTTCCCAACTCCACCTTTTTGATTTGCTAATGCTATTACTTTTCCCATAACCTATGTTTTTATATGATTTTTAAAAGTTACAAAGTTATTTTTTACCTACTTTGTGCTTTGTTTTGACCTGTGCGAAATATAAACATTTGCGCCAAACTTACCAACATGTTATTAACAATTGAGTGAGTTTTACTCTGCAAAATTAGCATTTTTTTCGATAATTTTATGGCGCAAAAGCAATCGGTTTCTGTATTGGCATATAATGCATACTTTAGCAAAAAAAAATAAATTTTGGCAACTAATAATTGGTTTGTAATTGTTAACCCTGAGGCGGGTTCTGGAAAAGTTTTTTTTCACTGGCCTGGTATTAAGGAGGAGCTGAGCCAGGCAAACATAAACTACACGCATGTACTTACAGAACGGAAGTTTCATGCTGTTGAACTGACGGTAAGTGCTATTAACAAGGGTTACAGAAAAATAATTTCAGTAGGTGGCGACGGTACACTAAATGAGATTGTTAACGGCTTATTTATTCAGAAAAAAGTTGAACCAACAGATGTTACCATTGGCGTTATTGGTGTTGGAACAGGAAATGATTGGCTGCGTACGTACAATATTCCTGACTCCTACTCAAAAATGATTGGCATAATAAAAAGTGGCAATACAATTTTTCAGGACGTTGGTAAAGTTGATTATTTTGAATCTAGGGTGAGCCAATCGCGCTACTTTGTAAATGCTGCCGGTACTGGTTTCGATGCTCAGGTTGCTCTAACCACCAACAAACTTAAAGAAAGCGGACG
>JAWLEY010000165.1:0-6397 GCA_041685855.1 Perlabentimonas sp.
TGTTGAAATATCTAGTGTAAACGTTATAAAGGTTTAATTATTTTATAAATAATTCTTTTTTAAAACTTTAGTTAAGGTTTGCTAGCCTCATAAATTGCAGCCACACCAAAGGTTTGTATGGTGTAACGGGTATTCTGAAAACCAGCCAACCTAAGTAGTTCAAGGAATTTCTCACGCTCGGCAAACTCTTGCACGGAGTTAGGTAGATATGAGTAAGCTGTTTTATGGCCCGATATCTTACGACCTAACCATGGTAAAACCCTAAGGAAATAAAATCTGTAAATAAACCGAAACAGCCAATTTTTTGGCGAAGTGAATTCGAGAACATGAATAGCCCCCTTGTTTTTAACAACCCTAAATATTTCGCTAAGTCCATTTAAGGGATTCTCAAAATTTCTTACGCCAAAAGCAACCATTACAGCATCAAAGCTATTATCATTAAAAGGAAGTTTCTCAGATGAGCCTTTACAGAGCGTTATCCTGTCTCTTAGTCTTGCTTTCTTTACCTTTTCCTTTCCAACTTGCAACATTTTTTCAGCAATGTCAATGCCAGTAACCTTTATTCCCAATTCTTTTTTTGCCAGCGCAATTGCCAAGTCGCCTGTGCCGGTGGCAACATCAAGCACATTGTTAGGATTGTTTTTTAGTAATTTTTTAATGAGCCTTCTTCGCCAAATCTTGTCGATACCAAAACTTAACAAATGGTTTAAAAAATCGTAGCGTGATGCAATCCCGTTAAACATTGCCTCAACCTGCTGCTCTTTGCTCATTTTTATGCGCTTTGTTTCCTAAAGCTTATTTAGCTGCCCGTAATTAGTTTGCCCAATTCGTTATCGTATTCACGCTTCATGTCGGCAATAAATCCGTAGGATACATCATCAACTCTAATCTCTGATTTGGTAACATGTCCTAATGTAGTGAATGGGATTCCGCTATCCACCATGTGGTCAATAAACTGTGTTTCTCTTGATGGAGAAACTGTTACCACAACTCGTCCTTGTGCCTCACCAAACAGGAAAGCATCAGTTCTAATTTCTGCATCGGTAGTTATATCAAAACCGAAATCTCTTGGCATGGCGCTCTCAAGCAGAGTAATAAACAGTCCGCCGTCGGATACATCGTTTGCCGATTGTACAAGGTTATGCTTAATGAGTTCCATTATTACCTGCTGGGTATTGTAATCTTCATCAAGGTTGAAGTATGGTGCTGGTGATGCCTTAACTCCATGGTATGTAGATAGGTATTGAGAGGAGGATATGTCGTTGTGAGAGCGACCAATAAGGTAAATCATGTGACCTTTCTCCTTAAAAGCAAGCGTTGTATGATGATTCTTGTTTTCAAGAATACCCAGCATGCCTATGGTTGGAGTAGGGAATACCGATTCGTCTTTTCCACCAACAGTTGATTGATTATAGAAGCTAACGTTACCTCCTGTAACTGGTGTGCCAAATTTTTCGCAAGCACGTCCCATGCCTTTAATTGCATGTACAAACTGCCAGTAAACTTCGGGTTTGTATGGATTGCCAAAGTTTAAGCAGTTGGTAATAGCCAGCGGTTTACCACCTGTACAAACAATATTTCTTGAGGCCTCAGCAACGGCAATCATAGCTCCCACCTCCGGATCTGCTTTTACGTAGCGTGAGTTACAATCAACAGTAAGAACCAGGGCCTTATTTGTTCCTTTTACGTTTACAACTCCTGCAGATGAGGGGAAGTTTGTAGCCATGTTTCGGGTTCCAACCATTGAGTCGTACTGCTCATACACCCAACGTTTAGATGCTATATTTGGATGCTTAATTAGCATTTTTGCCACCTCAAGAAGGTCTTGTGGCTCAGTAGTTTGGTTTATATCAAACTTTTTGTATTCTTGAAAGTAAGCAGGTTCTTTATACTCCCTATCGTAAACCGGAGCACCACCTCCAAGAACCAGAGATTCAGCAGGAACATCGGCCACTTTTTCGCCTTGCCAAAAGAACTCCAATTTCTCTCCCTCGGTAACCTCACCTATCTGAACACAGTTAAGATCCCACTTCTTGTAAACTTCCTCAACTTCAGCTTCGCGTCCTTTCTCAACAACAATAAGCATGCGTTCCTGCGATTCAGAAAGAAGAATCTCCCATGCTTCAATATTTTTCTGGCGTAATGGTACTTTGCTTAGGTCAACCTTCATGCCATGCTCCCCTTTCTCGGACATCTCTGAGGTGGAACAAATAATTCCGGCAGCACCCATATCTTGCATTCCAACAATAGCTCCCGTTTTTAATACTTCAAGGCTGGCTTCCAACAGTAGTTTCTCCATGAAGGGGTCACCAACCTGTATTGATGGGATATCGTCAGCAGAATCGTCGGTTATATCAGCTGAGGCAAAGGTTGTTCCATGGATACCGTCTTTCCCTGTGGATGAGCCAACAATAAAAACTGGATTCCCTGCACCTTTTGATACCGCTGAAACAACGCTATTCTTATCTACTAATCCAACAGACATAGCATTAACCAGTGGGTTTGTGTTAAAGGACTCGTCGAAAAACACCTCACCACCAACAACAGGAACACCAAAAGCATTACCGTAATCGCCAATGCCTTTAACAACACCTTTCATGTGCCATTTGGTTCTGTCTAGTTTTATGTCACCAAACCGTAGAGAGTTGAGCTGAGCAATTGGACGAGCACCCATTGTGAAAATATCGCGATTTATTCCACCAACACCTGTTGCCGCTCCCTGGTATGGCTCAACGGCACATGGGTGGTTGTGCGATTCAATTTTAAAAGCACAGGCAAGATCATCGCCTAGATCTACCAAACCGGCATTTTCTGCTCCCGCCTCAGCTAGTATTGCTTCTCCTTTTTTGGGAAGGGTTTTAATCCATTTTATGGAATTTTTATAGGAGGCGTGTTCGCTCCACATAACGGAGTATATACTTAGCTCGGTAAAGTTAGGGGTACGACCAAGTATCTTCTTTATCATTTCAAACTCATCGGGGAGTAGCCCTAGCTCTTTAGCAATTTCAACGGTAACTTCCATGGTATAATGAATAATATTGGTGTTTTAAACTGTGCCAAAAATAGTAACAATATGGGATAGTATTTACATTAAAAGTAATGTTTTTGTGAAAAGCTTTTAACAACTTTTGTTAAGCAGAAAAATAGGTTAGTGAATAAGAGTTTTATATCAAACTTAAAAGTTTGGCTTAATGCATTCCATTTAAAATAAAAATCCCTGAAAGGAGCGATGCCTCTCAGGGATTTTAGTATGAGTTAAAATTTCCAAAAGATTATTTACTCATAAGCTGCAATAACAAAACCTTTTGGAATAATTTCACCTTCCTTCACATTGATTTTCTTAATAACTCCAGGGAAGGGGCACAATACTCTGTTCTGCATTTTCATTGCTTCAAAAACCATAAGTAAATCGCCTGGCTGTACCCTGTCGCCTTCTTTAATGGCAACTTTAATAATGGTGCCAGGAATGAACGATTTTAGCTCCTTTAGCTTGGGAGGGGTCCATTTTGATCGCATCTCGTTCTTTCGGGTAGTGAGCGTACGATACTTAGTTCCCTCAATCACCATCATGCGGAACATTGGGTGATCTGATAAGCGTTGCTTCCCTTTTTTGGGAGCTTCGGTTTTATTAGCAGGTTTTTTGCTGTTTGCTTGTTTTGTCATAGTTCCATGTTTTTAGAATGGTGGAATACCATGCTTCTTCCATGGTCTATCAGAAGTTTTATTAACCGATACCTCAAGCGCATGCTTAAGTAAACTTCTGGTTTCTGTTGGTTCAATAACTGTGTCGATGTATCCTTTTGCTGCTGCAACGTATGGGTTAGCAAATTTTTCTTTGTATTCTTTTACTTTCAGGCGACGAACCTTGTCAGGATCTTCGGCCTCCATAATTTCCTTACGGAAAATAATATTGGCAGCACCTTCTGGTCCCATAACAGCAATCTCGGCACCCGGCCAGGCAAACACAAAGTCGGCGCGCAAATGACGTGAGTTCATGGCAATGTAACCACCACCATATGCTTTCCTAAGGATAACTGTCATTTTTGGTACTGATGCTTCGCTATAAGCATACAGAACCTTAGCTCCGTGCCTAATAACGCCTGCATGTTCCTGATCAACACCGGGTAGATAGCCAGGCAAGTCAACCAGAGTAACAATAGGAATGCTAAAGGCATTACAGTAACGGATAAAACGTGCAGCCTTGTCAGACGAATCCACATCGAGAACGCCCGCAAGCATTAGAGGCTGGTTAGCAACAAAGCCAACTGTATCGCCGTTTATGCGACCAAACCCAATAACAATGTTGGCTGCCCAGTACTCATGAATCTCAAAGAAATCTGAGTCGTCGGCTATTCCTTTAATAACATCCCTTACATCGTAGGGTTGTTTTGGATCGCCAGGAACAATCTCCTCAATATTGTACTCAGGCTTGGGCTCTTTGGGCTCAAATTTACGTGCTTTACGTGTGTTGTTCCAAGGAATATAGGTTACTAGCTTCTTAATCTGCTCGAAGCATTCCATTTCGCTTTCAGCATAGAAATGGGCGTTACCTGTAATCTCAGCGTGCACACGAGCGCCACCAAGCTCCTCCATTGTTATCTCCTCACCCAGAACGGTTTTTATTACCTCGGGACCGGTAATAAACATTTTTGAGATATTGTCAACGGTGAAGACAAAATCGGTTAAAGCAGGGGAGTACACCGCACCACCAGCGCAAGGCCCTAGAATTACCGAGATTTGAGGAATAACACCGCTTGCCAGAGTATTTCTGAAAAAGATTTCGCCATACCCTGCAAGGGAGTTTACACCCTCCTGGATTCTTGCTCCACCAGAATCGTTGATTCCAATAAGCGGAATCCTCATTCTGAGGGCATAGTCCATAATTTTTGTGATTTTACGGGCATGCATTAGCCCGAGCGATCCCCCAGCAACAGTAAAGTCCTGTGCGAAAATGGCAACAGGTGCTCCATAAATGGTTCCTGTACCAATAATTACGCCATCGCCATGGAGCTTCTTTGCATCCATGCCAAAATCGCGTGCTTCGTGCTCAACGAAGAGGTCGTACTCATTGAATGAGTCTTCATCAAGAAGGGCAACAACCCTCTCGCGGGCGGTTAGCTTTCCCATGGCCTGCTGCTTAGCAATGGCCTTTTCGCCTCCCCCCTGAAGAATTTCCTCCTTACGCTTTTTGAGCTCTAAGATTTTTCTTTTTAAAGGCATAAGACTCCTTTTGGTTAATAATTGATTGTGATGCCAAATATAAATGGCCGTTTTCAGCTACAACGTTAATAAATCAATCTTTAATATTACTAATAAAACGTTAGCTTTTTGATGTATTTTTATTAACATATACTGTATATCAATAACTTAAAATTTGAAAGAAAGAATAAGTCCGATTTTGTTTAAATCTAGCTATATTACATTCTATTTGGGTAGCATAAAAGTCAATTAATCAGAACTATAAAGGGATTTATGGTAGTGGAATTCTGAATACTTTGCTTTTTAAGAATTGTTCAATTCTTTGAAATTGCTTCCTCTCTTTAGCATTAATAAAAGTTAATGCAACACCATCGGCCTGCGCTCTAGCAGTACGGCCAATTCTGTGAACGTAATCTTCCGGGTCGGAAGGTACATCAAAGTTGACAATAAGGTCAATATCTTCAATATCAATACCTCTGGAAATAATATCTGTAGCAATAAGAAGCTGAAAGTTTCTATTACGAAACATGCGAAGTACCTCCTCGCGCTCTTTCTGCTCTAAATCGGAATGGATAGCGCGAACGGGCAAACCCGCTCTGTGCAGCTCCTTTTCAATTGTTTTTACCTTTACCTTTGTGGATGCGAAAATTATTGCACTCTTCACGTGCTCTTTACCCTTAAGCAGGTGGCTTAGTAGGCTTACTTTCTTTGATTCTTCAACTTCATAAGCTGCCTGTAAAACATTTTCCGAGGGCTTTGATATGGCAATGCTTATTTCTTTTGGGTTAGTCAGTATTTTTTTTGATAGCTTACGGATATCAGCAGGCATGGTGGCAGAGAATAGAAGGGTTTGCCTTTTCTTTGGCAAGTTACTTACTATTTCCGTAATATCTTCGTAAAAACCCATGTCAAGCATCCTGTCGGCTTCATCCAGAACTAAATGCTCCAAACGCTTAAGGTCAACATAGCCCATTCTGATATGCTGAAGTAGCCGTCCTGGCGTAGCAACTATAAAATCGACGCCATTCTCTATGGCTTTCTTTTGCTTTTCCCAAATGGTACTATCGTTCCCTCCGTATATTGCTATTGAGCTAACGGGAGCAAAGTAGCCGAACCCTTCGAGTTGCTGGTCAATCTGGATGGCTAATTCCCGAGTTGGAACAATTACAAGGGTACTTGTGTAGTTTAGTTTTGCAGG
>JAWLEY010000166.1:0-6363 GCA_041685855.1 Perlabentimonas sp.
CAGGTTGGTTTTCTGTGATATCTTTTTCTGACTCATAGGAAATGGAATCTGCTTTTGCAGTTGTATCTTTTTGTGTTTGGTTGTCTGTTTTTTGTACTGCAACAGAATCTTGCTCTGTGTCAGTCAGCATTTTACTGTCATCCACATTAAGAGTGTCGGAGTGAGTTGCATTGTTAGGATTTGTTTGCTGTTCTGAATTTACAATGGTTGTATCCAATTGGGATGATTCTGTGCTGTCTTTTGTCAGATTATTGTTTGTAAGTGAGTCTTTAGCCTCAACTAGTGTTGTGTCAATTATTGAGGTTGAATCTATGCTGTCCTGGGCAAAAGTAGCATTTAGGTATATTAGTCCTGATAGTAAAACGGATAAGAAAGTAAATTGGCGCATTGTAAATTATATTAAGACAACTTTTTTGTTTAGGTCAATTAGATTATAAAAACGGAAAAGCGTTTGAAATGTTACCAAATAATTATGAAGAAATGTAAATAAACGCCTACTTTAGTTATAAGAGCTTTAATTTTACCCTAAATATGGCATAGTGTGCGGGATTGGTTTATTGTAAAATCATCTTGTTCAATTTTAAATAGTACCATTAGGTATAAACGAAAAAGAGGGGATGTAAGGCCCCTCTTTTGTTTTGGTGTTTTTTCAAATATCTTATGCTATAATTGCATTTCGTAAAGTTTTGAGTATATTCCATTATTAGCAAGTAGCTCATCGTGTTTCCCTCTTTCCACTATTTTTCCCTCATGTAGCACGCAAATAAGGTCGGCGTTCTTTACCGTTGATAAACGGTGGGCTATAACAAGCGATGTACGATTCTTCATAAGATTCTCTATGGCAGCCTGTACAAGCTTTTCCGATTCAGTATCAAGTGCTGATGTTGCCTCATCAAGAATCATTATGGGAGGGTTTTTTAGGATTGCTCTGGCAATACTTATTCTTTGCCTTTGCCCCCCTGATAGTTTGCTACCCCTATCGCCAATATTTGAATGGTATCCGAGTGGTGTTGAAACAATAAAGTCGTGTGCGTTGGCAATTTTGGCTGCATTGATTACTGCATCTTCTGTAGCATCTTCAACGCCAAATGCTATGTTGTTGTAGAATGTATCGTTAAAAAGGATTGGTTCCTGATTCACATTTCCCATAAGGTTCCGCAGGCTGCTTATGGTTATGTTCTTGATATTTACACCGTCAATTAGTATTTCGCCCTCCATAATATCATAAAACCTGGGGAGTAGGTCAACAAAGGTACTTTTCCCTGACCCAGACTGACCAACAAGCGCTACCGTTTTACCTTTTTCAATGGTCACATTCACATCCTTAAGAACATAATCGTTCTGATATTTGAAGTTTACATTTTTATACTCAATGCTCTGCTCAAATTTTAGTACATCCAGCGATCCGTCAGCATCGGTAATTGGGTTGTTGGCATGTAGCAAGCTATCAATCCTATCTGCCGAAGCCATCCCTTTTAGCACGTTGAAATATGCGCTTGAGAATGATTTAGCTGGGTTTATTATCATGTAAAATACAGCGATGTATGCAATAAGCTCCTCGGGCGAGAGAGCACCAGTACCTTCAAAAATAAGTTTGCCTCCAAACCACAAAACAGCAGTTATAACGATGGTTCCTAAAAACTCACTGAGTGGGCTGGCCAAATCTCTTCTTCGCCACATTTTTATCATCAGAAATGTGTAGAAGGAGTTAACGCTTTGAAAGCGTTGGCGCATTTTTCCCTCTGCATTAAAAGCCTTAATTATTCTAATACCTCCAAGGGTCTCCTCAATTATTGAGAGCAAGGCTCCCAACTTTCGTTGCCCCCTGAACGATGTTTTTCGTAATGATTTTCCAACTCTGCCAATAAGCCCACCGGCAATAGGTAAAATAAGCAGTACAAACAGAGTGAGCTGTGGGCTCATTAGGATAAGAAAGCTGAGATGCACAATAATCACAATTGGCTCTTTGAAGAACATTTCGAGAGACCGAATTATTGAGACCTCAATCTCCTTAACATCGTTGGTCATCTTGCTAATGATGTCCCCTTTCTTCTCTTCAGAGTAGTAGCCCAGTGGCAGTTCAAGGGTCTTTTTAAAAAGAGCGTTACGAATATCCCTCACAACGCCAATTCGAACGGGTGCAATATACCAAAGGGCAAGGTAAGCGAAAATGTTTTTAAAAAACGAGGTTACTACTACCAGCACAATAACGAATAGTAAAGCAGTTGCTTTGCCATGGTTTATTATAAGAAGGCTAACCTGATAGTAAAACAGGTCCTTAATAGCACTAGCGGTAAAGGCAACTTCGGGTGCCTCTTCAACCAGAGGAAGATTACCAAAAAGTAGGTTTAGGAAAGGAATAATTAGTGTAAGCGAGAAAAGTGAAAAAAACGCTGCAATAATGTTGGATACAATATTCCCTACTGCTTTCCATTTGTAAGGGAATACGTATTTAAAAATTTTGTAAAACTTTTTCATTAATAGCTAGTTAGTAGGGATAACGTAATTGTTATTATACGTATATACCCGTGTAGTTAAATGGTGTTACTCTTTTTAATTCCTCTTTTACTTTTTCGCTCACTTCCAAATTGTTAATAAATTCATGAAGTTGCTTTTGCCCAATGGGTTTATTATTACGTGTTAAATCCTTTAAAGCTTCATAGGGGTTGGCAAACCCTTCGCGCCTGAGGATGGTTTGAATGGCTTCGGATATAACAATCCAGTTTTTCTCTAAATCGTTATTAATTGCGCTGGGGTTTACCACTACCTTGTCAAGCCCCTTAATAATAGCCTTCATTGACAGGATTGTGTGGGCAAACGGAACGCCAATGTTTCGCATCACGGTGCTATCGGTTAGGTCGCGCTGTAATCGAGAAATTGGGAGCTTTGCCGAGAGATGCTCGTACATTGCATTAGCAATACCCAGATTGCCCTCTGCATTCTCAAAATCAATAGGATTTACCTTGTGAGGCATTGCCGATGAGCCAACTTCCCCCTCTTTAATCTTCTGCTTAAAATAATCCATTGAAACGTAGGTCCACATATCACGACACAGGTCAATTAGAATGGTGTTTATACGCTTCAGATTATCAAAAGTGGCAGCCATGTTATCGTAATGGTCTATCTGAGTGGTTATTTGCGACCTCTCAAGCCCCAGTGTGCAATTAACAAAAGTGTTAGCAAAATCTACCCAGTCGATATTAGGGTAGGCAATATGATGCGCATTGAAATTACCCGTTGCACCACCAAACTTTGCCGAAACGGGTACTTTCCTTAGCAGGTTCACCTGCTTCTCAATTCGCTCAATGTAAACGCTAATCTCCTTGCCAAGCCTTGTTGGCGATGCAGGCTGTCCGTGAGTTCTGGCTAGCATCGGAATGTCCGCCCAGAGATGCGAAAGTTCCTCTAACCTATTAAGAAGTACATCAAGTAGTGGGTAAAAAACTTTATGTCCCGCATCGCGGAACATGCATGGGAAAGCCGTGTTGTTAATGTCCTGTGATGTTAGCCCAAAGTGGATAAACTCAAGGTACTGCTCTAAATCAGACCCACTTAATCTTTCCTTAAGAAAGTACTCTACGGCTTTAACATCGTGATTGGTTCTTCTTTCTATCTTTTTAACTTCCTCAGAATCCTTCTCGGAAAATTCAGTGTATATTTTCCTTAGTTTCTCAAATTGCTTTTCGTTTAAACCTTCGAGTTGAGGTAGAGGTAGTTCGCATAGAGCGATAAAATATTCAACCTCAACCATAACACGATACCTTATTAAAGCATGCTCGGAAAAGTACTTTGCCAACTCTTCAACAGAGTTTCTATAACGACCATCTATTGGTGAAATGGAGGATAAACTATTAATTTCCATTTGTAAAATTTTTGCGCAAAGTTAACAAACTGTAAACAACAGAAAAGTAATTTTATTGTGCCATCATCCTTTTTTTTCTTGAAATTTGAAAGGAATGCCTTATTGATAAAATAAGTTTGGCAAGCATATAGCAGATTGATTGTTTTGAGAATATGAATATCATGTTGAGATTCAAATAACTTTTTTATTTAATATTTGTTTGGAATCAAAGATACTTTTGACGCTTATTTGTTAAATTCGCACAGTTTCATCATCATTATTATAGTCTTACAAGATGACCAAGGTAAATGTATCAGTAGTTTCTTATCTAAACTCATTACCATTTGTTTACGGACTGAGGCATTCAGATATATTCCAAAAAATTAATCTCTCGCTCGATTATCCTGCAGAGTGTGCGAGGAAGGTTTTTTCTAACGAGGCTGATGTGGGGCTTGTTCCTGCCATTACTTCATTAAACAGGAGCGACTACTCAATTATTAGCGATTATTGCATTGGTGCTACTAGTAGCGTTGGGAGCGTAATGCTGCTAAGCAATGCTCCTGTTAATGAGTTGAAAACCATATATCTTGATTACCAATCGAAAACTTCAGCGACACTAATACAAATACTGGCAAAATACTATTGGAAGATTAATGCGAATTGGGAATTGTTTTCTCCAACAAATTCTTTCAAAAGCATCACCCAAAACGAAGGAGTTTTAGCAATAGGCGATAAAGTTTTTGAAAATCAGCATAAATTTACCCACAAAATCGATTTAGCTTCGGAGTGGTTAAATTTTACAGGGTTACCCATGGTATTTGCTGTTTGGTTATCGAGAAATGAGTTGAATAACGATTTTTTGGTAACTTTTAACAAGTCGCTTAATTTTGGTATAAAAAATATTCCTACTGTTATTAATGAGTACGATGAATCTATCCTGTCAAAGGAAGATTTAGAGACGTATTTTAAGCAGAATATTTCCTATAGTTTCGATGAGCAGAAAAGGAAAGGGCTCAGCAAATTTTTTGAATATGCAAATATGCTTAACAACTTATAGCTAAATGATGAAAAGATTACTACTAGTAGCAACCTTGTTGCTTTCGTTTAGCGCAGGACTAATTGCGCAATCCATTGCTGATTCTACTGAATCGCCTAGCAAAAAGCTGGTTTATAAAGTTAATATTAAGGAGGATATCATGCCAAGAGCATGGCGATATCTCCAGAGAGGTTTCGAAGAGGCTGATACACTTAACGCCGATATTATTCTGGTTCACCTTAATACTTATGGTGGTATGGTGAATATTGCCGACTCAATACGAACCAAAATACTAAACAGCAAAACTCCCGTTTGGATTTTTATCGATAATCAGGCAGCATCGGCAGGAGCGCTCATAAGCATTGCTGCTGATAGTATTTACATGAGGCGCGGAGGAAGTATTGGTGCCGCAACAGTTGTAAATCAGGCTGGGGAGGTTGCTCCCGACAAGTTTCAATCTTTTATGCGCAGCACCATGAGGGCAACTGCTGAGGCAAAAGGGAAAATCCCTGTAGTTGTTGATGGCGATACAACCTATAAATGGCGACGTAACCCAAAAATTGCCGAGGCAATGGTTGACCCCTCAGTTTATGTTGAAGGGGTAGTTGATACGGGCAAAGTGCTAACTTTCACTACCGAGGAAGCCATTGAATGGGGATTTTGTGAGGGTAGTGCAGAATCCGTTTCTGAAATATTTAGCAAAGTAGGTATTGAAGAATACAGTATTGTTGAGTTTAAACCATCTTTTTTGGATAAGCTCATAGGGGCATTAACTAATCCCATGATTTCGGGATTACTTATTATGCTAATTGTTGGCGGGTTGTACTTTGAACTGCAAACCCCCGGAATAGGCTTCCCAATTGGCATAGCAGTTCTTGCAGCCATACTCTATTTTGCACCTTTATATATTGAGGGTTTGGCAGAACATTATGAACTCCTAATATTCGTTATAGGTTTAGTGTTAATTGCGGTTGAAATATTTGTAATTCCGGGCTTTGGTGTTGCTGGAGTTAGCGGCATAATTATGGTTCTTATTGGCTTAACGGTGGCAATGATTGATAATGATATTTTCCGTGAGTCGCGTCCATTTGCTTGGGTTGAGATTTTACGACCCATGGTAGTAGTTTCATTATCCCTTTTTGTTGGCTTAATAGCTTCAGTGTTATTAAGCAAACGTTTAATCTCGTCGCCTATGTTTCCCGGGCTGATGCTTAAGGAGAATCTAATGCAGGAGGATGGATATTTGGGAATAGATATTCGCCAGAAGGGGGTTCTTGGCAAAACCGGAGTTGCTCTCACAGTACTTCGTCCTTCCGGTAGAGTTGAGATTGATGATGAGATATTTGATGCCGTTTCAGAGGAAGGCTACATCAATAAAGGCGACGAGGTAAAGGTTGTTAGAGATGAGGCCGGGCAAATATACGTAATGCCTAAGTAAATTGCCCAGCCTGTAATGGTTTACAGCTTTTTTACTCGCTTTAAGCCT
>JAWLEY010000167.1:0-6303 GCA_041685855.1 Perlabentimonas sp.
TGCTTATAGATAAAAGTTAACACAAACTAAATTCTACACATGAGCATTTATTATAAGAAACTATTACAGATTAATAGCTAGCTATGTAAATTCATCCATAGGCTTTATTATAACAAAAGAAAAGGCTGTTCAAAAAGCAGATCTCCTTTTTAAAGTAAACCCTAATTTAATTGTGCTTTTTGAACAGCCCAAGGGGAAACGTAAAATTATTAGCTCCAGCCTAAAAATTTTTTAATCCCCAACATCTATTTTTGCCAATTTGCGAAGCAAATAGTAAGCCTATAAAATTAAGGTTTTTTTGAGCAAAAAGCAAGGAGGTGTTAAGATTTTTATTCCCCAACTTCCTCTATGGTATCAGACTGCTCAGTTTCTTCAGTTTTGGTTTTGAGGTTTGTTAAATCCTCTGTTGAGAATACGGCATCCATGTTAAGAATCATAATGAACTTCTCATCAATATTTGCAACACCCTCAATAAACTCTGAACGATATTTGCTTCCGATACTCGGTGGCGGCATAATCTGTTTCTTATCAATCTCGAGTACTGCCTGAACAGCATCCACCAAGGCACCAACCTGAATTGCATCACCATCAACCTCAATATCCAGCACTATGATACAGGTATTTGTAGTGTACTCAGTTGGAGTCATCCCGAATTTAATACGTGTATCAATTACGGGTAAAACTGTTCCACGAAGGTTTATTACCCCTTTCATATACTCAGGGGCTTTTGGAACCTCAGTGATTTTTGTCATCTCAAGGATGTTAAGCACCTTGCTAACGTGTGCTGCAAACTCCTCATCGCCTAACTTAAAAGAAAGGTAAGAGTTAATTTTTGATAGATTGTCTTGATCCATATGATTTTCCTCCGTAAATATTTAGTTATTGGCAATTAAACTATTCACCTTGAGCATTTTCATCTACCTGAAAATCCTCATGGTTGGCAAAAAGTTTTATAATTCTGTTAGTATCCATTACTAAAGCAACGGTACCATCACCTAGTATTGTTGCTCCAGAAATCATCTGCTGATTTTTGTAATGTTTCCCTAGCGATTTAAGAACTGCTTGATACTCACCAATTACGCTATCAACAATAAGTCCTACGCTCTTCTCCTCGTAATTTACAACAACTGCCTGCTCAAATTTCTCTGTACTATCGGGATGGCCAAACTCCCTGCGCACGTAGAAATAAGGTACTTGTTTACCATCGAGTACAACTACATTGTTGAATGAACTAACAATCTGCTCATGCTCCACTGCATAAATCTTATCAACTACAGACAATGGTATAATAAAATGGGTGTCGTCAACCTTAACAAGCAATCCATCAATAATAGATAGGGTTAATGGAAGCTTAATGGTAATGGTTGTTCCGGCTCCCAGTTCAGAGTCTATCTCAACTTCGCCCCTTATCTCGGCAATTTTTCTTTTAACAACATCCATTCCAACACCACGGCCTGACACGTCGGTCACTTGTTTTGCTGTACTAAATCCGGGCAAGAAGAGCAAGTCCAACATTTCGCGCTTGGTTAGCTTGCGTTCTGGTGGAATAATACCTTTTGCTATGGCTTTCTGTGTAATTATCTCAGGATCAATTCCAGCTCCATCATCGCTAATCTGTATCATAACGTTGGCACCGGAATAGAACGCTTTTAAGCTAATTTTACCTTGTTTTGGTTTGCCCTTTTTAACACGCTCATTAGCATCTTCAATACCATGATCGAGGCTATTCCTAAGAATGTGCATCAGAGGATCGGCTAGGCTCTCGATAATTGTTTTATCAAGCTCTGTTTCTGCCCCCTCGGTAGTGAATATGACGTTCTTCCCTAATTCTGAGGATAGGTCTCTAACCAAACGCTGGAATCGGGTGAGCATATTCTCAATTGGAATAAGCACTATGCTGAAAGCTATATCACGTAGCTGCCTAGTTAACTTCTGCACATTCTCTGCTATGGGTACCAAACCTGGCGTATCACTCTCTTCGGCAAAGAGACTAAGACGAGCCTGCGTTGTAACTAGCTCCGACACCATATTCATCAGCAAATCAAGTTTATCTGTTGATACCCTAATACTGCTTATTGAAGTGTCCTTCACTGAAACCTTGTCGCGCACCTTACCAGTATCTTTGGTTTTAGAATTGCGTTTAGCAAGTTCAGTTGCAAAATTTTGAATAGCGGTTAACCCAATATCTTTCTTAGTTGCTGCTAATGCATCTATCTCATTAACAAAATGTTCATCGGAAAGAAGATTCGTATCAGAAACCTTTTGGATCTCAATTTTCGACTCGTCCTCAACAAAAATGAATACATCGCTAATATCGTTTACATTACTCTTGGTTGCTAGTACTGCCTCCCAGTATGTGTAGCAATGGGCTGGGTTCATGTCTTTTAGGGCGGGTACTCTGTTAAGGTGAGCATAAACACGAGCCTCTCCAAGTGTACAGAGTTCATCGAGAAGGAACAAGGGGTTTGTACCGTTGTCGAATATTTCCTTTATTGGATCGAATAGTATATAATATGTACTAATATCTTCTTGGCCAACTTGGCTATCGGTACTACTTTTTTTACTTTCCGATTGCTTCGGGGTATCTGGTGATTCATCGTCGCTATTAATATCAGCAACCTTACCTAGCAGATAATTATGATTTTCAATTACAGCTGGATCATCGTAATTACTTTCATCCAGCAATGTTTTAAGGTGGTCAACTCCTGCTAGAGTAACGTCAAGAATATCCCTAGTAACCTTCCTCTTACCATTACGGATGAGATCGTAAACCGTTTCCATCTCATGGGTAAAACTATCAATAAGATCGAACCCAAACATGCCACTATTGCCCTTAAGGGTATGCATAACCCTAAACACCTTCTGGACAATGGATTGATCCTCAGGATTCTCTTCGAGTTCCAGTAGTGTTTTTTCTAAACCATCAATAAGGTCTGTGGCTTCCTCAACGAATTTTTTCTTAAAATTATCCATTATCTTAATACTTTATTGAGTGCTGCAATTAGCTTAGCGGGTACAAAAGGCTTAATAATCCAACCGGTTGCACCAGCTTCTTTAGCCTCCATCTTTTTTGCTGCTTGCGATTCCGTTGTTAGGAAAAGTATAGGTATGCGTTTATACTGTTCCATTTCCCTAACATGACGAATGTAGGTGATACCATCCATCTCTGGCATGTGGAGGTCGGTAATAATTAAATCGATATGCGTACCATCCATTCGCTTAAGAGCATCGGTACCATCATTTGCAATAAGAACGTTGTAGCCTTCGTTCTCTAGCGTGAAGCTAACAACTTCGCGTATGCTCTCTGAGTCATCGACTATTAGTATCGTTTTGGCCATGGTTAATCTTGTATTATTATTTTTTTATTTTGATAAAGCTAAAAAGGCGGTTAGGCCTGAGTTCTCAAGAAGTATTCTAAAATCTTCCGGAATCTTTATATCAAATTCTGACGTTTTACTTTCAGCCTGAACATCCCACATAAAGCGCTGTAGTATTTGAACGGCTCCCAAGTCAATACTTTCAACGCTGTTAATTTTAACTACAAAATGGTTGTATTTCTTAAGATTTTCAACAAGAAAATCTTTCATTTGCTGGCAGCTATCCAGTGTTAATTCACCCTGTATAATAAGAACTACCTCTTTTTTCCCTTTAGCCTTCCCTTTAACAGGTTGTGCCTTTAGGGTTATTTTTTGTGATTTTGCCATAGTATAATTGTTCTAAAACAGTTCCAAATTATCATCATCATCGTCCGTATTGTCTAACTGATCCGAATCCTGCATGTCGTCATCGCCAAAGAGATCAACATCGCCCTGATCCTGTGTGATTTTATCGTGTATCTGATGCTCGCTAGCCATTGTATATTGGCTCTTAATTTTATCGTACTCCTTTTCTTTCTCAGAATCATCCTGGGTTATTTCAGCCCTAAGCATCTTATATATATGGTTGAACTCGGTAATTATGTCAACAATAACTTTCTCAAAAAAATCGTAATATCTAACTTTCCCTATTGTTTCTCTAACATCGGTGGATATTTTGATACTTATGGTTCTGTTCTCCTGAAGCTGTTCTTTTATCTGCTTATTCTTTTGATTCAACTGGGAGATGATGCTGTTCATACTACTTGCTGATTGGCCAAAGGAACCATTCTGCTTTGGCTCTTTTGTGTGGATCCCCGTTAAAAGATCAGAACCAAGATGTTCAACTTTTGAAAATACACTTTGAATCTCATCCTTAAATTTAAGGATTTCGTTATAAAGGGTTTCTACCTGCTGCAGGGGTTTACCTAGCTCATTATCCTCTTCCGATGCATTTGTGTAAACTTTGAGGGTGCTCGCAGTGGCCTGCTCAAGTTCTTTGAGTGCTTGAGAATACTTTAAAATGCTGGTGTTAGTTTGTGATACCTGATTTGAGATGATATCAATTCTATTATTATAGCTTTTTTCTGCATCGAGGAAGAGGGAGAGAACCGTGGCAGAATTATTGAGCTTCTCAATTATACCCTGCAAATGTAGCTCTTCGGCATTATCTTGTGAAACGTTTATTTCATGACATCTTTCCGATATGTTTGTCATATCGTTACTTATGGCTATGAATTTATTGGTAATGGTTTCAATTGCCTTCTGATACTCTTTATTTGCGTGTACAAGCTGGGCTGACTGTAAGTTTGCGATGTCGCGAATTCTCACCAACATCTTTTGATGACTTTGCAGGGAATCATTATCCTGCTCATTGGCCGTTTTTTCCAGATCGCTAATAAGCTTTTTATGGGTAGCATGTACATGCTCCATCTTTTGCCTAATAATATCGTGGTACTGCAGGTTTGTAATGATATCGGCAATGCTCTTTGATGAACTTTCCGTTTTTTTGGTAACCTCGGGGATCAACCTTGCTACCTCCTCGTGCTTCTCAGCAAAAAGGATTATACCGTAATGAATGTTATTCAGGATGTTAT
Organism: Perlabentimonas sp.; assembly: GCA_041685855.1. Lineage (GTDB taxonomy): Bacteria > Bacteroidota > Bacteroidia > Bacteroidales > Tenuifilaceae > Perlabentimonas. The sequence continues at coordinate 4,952 of JAWLEY010000167.1, forward strand.
CTAAATCGATAATATTCTTACTTCGAATATCCTCAAAAGCAGCCAGGGCTCCCTTTACATTATCCTTTAAAGTTTCGAGGTTTACTTCGTTTTGATAGCCACATACTTTAAACTTATTAATAACCTCGTTATAATTATGTATAACCTTCTCGTTGGTTAGCAAGTTTGGGGTATCCGAAGTTGAATCAGATATTTTTAGATTAGCCAGCAGAAACTTTAAAGTAAGCAGATCCTGATTTAGATTTTTTACAGGAAAAAAGATTTTATCGAGAAGTTCAAGCATCTCTTTTAAATTTGAGATGCTACTGTCTAATCTTTTTGTAAAGCGGGTTTGAACAGCTTTTAAATCTTTGTATAACGTTTCAATTTTTTTTATCAGAACTGCTGTTTCGCTCTCGGCTAGCTCGTTAAAAATATCAGTTGCATTACTTGATATGAGTTTTGACTGGTTGTAGTACTGCTTAAAATCGGCATTTAGACCTAAAAAATCATCGGAAGAGCATTGATGAAGTTGAAGTATCTTCTCATCAATATCGCCAAATATATTGATGAACTCTCTGATTGAGAATTTATGCTTTGAGTCTTGATTTTTATTCTTGTCTAATGTCATATAAAAATTCTAAACTTAAAGTAGCTTATTGATGTAAACAAAACCTATTGTAGCACAAAATGTTTAACCTTTTGAACAAAAAGCGGTATATCAATGGGTTTACTAAAAAAATCAACGGCTCCTTGCTCAAGGCAAGTGTTGATATTCTCATTTGACCCAACTGCAGACACAACTATTACGGGAATATCAGCAGTTTCGTTTTTTTGCTTAACTTCTTTTAAAAAATCGAATCCACTTACTTCGGGCATTAAAAGATCTAACAAGATGAGTTGTGGTTTTTCCTTCTCAATAACCTTAAAAGCTTCTTTTGCTCCAAAGGCAGTTACCGTTTTGTAGCCTTCCTCATGAAGAATGGCCTCTAGCAATACTTGGTTCGTAGTGGAATCGTCAACTATTAATATCATAACTACATGAAAGATTTTATTTTATCAAATTTAGGTTTAATTAACCCACTGAACAAATATTTTTTAATGAGGTTGCTTACTTAAAAAAGATGATTTACATCATTGTTTGGATTTTTTTTATATCTTTAAATCTGAATAATAACTCTACAAACACCTAATTATCAGTATATGGTTTCTACAAATAGCTCGTCTTCATCAGTTTTATTTCCTTTTGAGGCGTTTTTATCAAAGGAAGAGCTAAACACGCTTAATGAAGCATCGAATATTGTTAACTACATTAAGCGTGACACAATTATTAAACAGGGTGCCAGAGTTTCAGAGATTCCAATCGTTCTCTC
>JAWLEY010000009.1:0-26749 GCA_041685855.1 Perlabentimonas sp.
GGTTAAAAGGCATCTCAATTCGAAGTGATTGCGCTCCGCAGGCCAAATCCGCTCGGCCGTAGAGTTCAAGAGGCCGCTCTGGCAGCGGTGACCTTTTTTATAACTTTTTTGGGTGGTAGCTAAAAAAGTAGGTGAAATAAGCCGCAAAGCACAGCACGAATTTACAACGGAACACCCAAATCTCCATTGAATTAATCATAACAAACTGACAGTCAATTATGCATTTTTTGTCGTCGATGTGGCGCACAAAACAGGAAAGGGGTTAAGGAAACAGCTCATATGCAACCTCCAGCGAGAGAATACAAGAATACTCAAACGCTGGCACTTAGAAAAGGAGCTGGTTTGCTCCCCTCTTAAGGTAAGGGCAAGTACTAAACACTACTTTTTTAGAACAATCCTAAAGGTGCTCCCTTTTCCAACCTCTGAGGAATTAACAAATATTTTACCCCTGTGGTAAACCTCAACAATTCGTTTAGATAGAGTTAAACCAAGCCCCCAGCCTCTGGCTTTTGTTGTGAATCCGGGTTGGAAAATTGTTTTAAAATGAGATTTGGGAATCCCCTTGCCCGAATCAACAATATCGATAAACACAACCTGAGTATTGTCAACTATGGAAACTTTCACCTCACCTTTCGATTCTATGGCATCAACAGAATTCTTGATAATATTTTCTAAAACCCATTCAAAAAGGGTTCGGTTTATAGGCGCAGTTATAATATCGTTAGGTTGATAAAGCTTCTCTATAGCAACTTTTTTTGAAATCCTATTTCGCAGGTAATCAATGCTTGAGTCTATCACTGTAACAAGGTTTGTAGATTCGAGCGATGGGCTTGAGCCGATTTTCGAGAAACGATTAACTATCTTTTCGAGCCTCGCCACATCGTTCTCAAAATTTGTGACCAGCTCGGGGTGCAAATCGGTATCCTTAATAATTTCGAGCCATGCCAATAGCGACGAGGTTGGAGTACCAAGCTGATGAGCCGTCTCCTTAGCCATGCCCACCCATACCTGATTCTGCTCCGATTTTCTTGACTGGTTAAATGCGTAGTATGAAATTAGGACGAAGAGCACAATCACAAAAAGTTGTACGTAAGGGTAGTAGGTTAATCGAACGAGCGTGGTGCTATCTTTGTAGTACACATAGTTCTTTGTGCCATCAAGCAGGGTTACTTCAATGGGTTCTTTTGAAGCCTTCATGCTAGATAATAGCCTTGTGGCACTCTCCTTGCTTTCAATAAACCGTGGTTTAATGTTATTATAACCAATAATTTCATCATCCTCATTGGCAAGAATTACGGGAACGGTGGTATTATTGTCAATCACCTCCATTATTATGGAGAAATTCTGACATGAGTCATTCAAATCGTTAATTTGTGAAAGCTGACGGATTGCCTCTGCCCACAACTCAATTTTCTTCCTCTCCTCAATGGAAAGTTCCTTAACCAGGCTATTTGTAATAAATAGTGAAGCGAAGCCAATTACTATGGCAAGAACTAATAGAAAAATTTTCCATCGCTGCTTTGCTAAGTGAATCTTCAAAACCTCTTATTATTAAATTATTGAAAATATTGCTACAACAATGTGGCTATGCACTGTTTCTATTCATCATCCCACTCAATAGTAAACTCAGGCGGATCCTCCTTGCTTTTGTTTTCTGTACTATCGTTGGATGGAGATGCCTGCTTATTGGTCCTTTCAAGAAACTTAAATTCATCCCGTAATATTCCTTTCAACGACTCTCTCTCCTCTCTCAGGTTTTGCCTAAAAGCATCCCTGGCTGCAGCGGCATCGTATGACACTTCTTGGTTTTCACTATTCCCCTCAAGTTTTAAATACAATCTGGCTCTCCTGCTCCCATCATCCTCTACATAGCCAAACTTATAATTATCCTGATTATTGCGGGTAAACTTATTAAAAAGCAAATCGGAAAGCTGTAGATGGAATCGGTAGGTATAGTCGCCGCTAAAAGTGTGTTTTCCGGATAATGCCATATTGAGCGCAGAGGATTCTATGTCCATCTGGGGTATTATTACTTGCTGATTTTCAATTAGGATGTTATTTTCCAGCGTGCTAAATTTAATGTCTTTCAGCTCTTCCATCGAAATAAAGCGCGACAAGCTATTAAGCTGCTCAAGATTTTTTAACCTACCATTGGTAATTTTAATGTTAGACGACGCATGAAGATTTTGCTTCACCATGTTTCCTTTTAGCAGTGGGGTTGAAAAATTTAAGGTTCCATCAATAATACCCGACACATTAGTGCTTGTTATTACACTCTGCTCAAAGTTGTTAAAGGATTCAAAAAGTTTTGTTATATCAATTCCATCTAAATCCACATCAGCTGAAATTTGCTGCTCGTCATTATCCAGAAATTGTATACTCAGCCTTCCTGTTAACAGTCCATCACAACACCTTCCCATGAAGCTATTGCAAAGTAAATGGTCTCCCTTTGCGTAAAGGTCTGCGCTTAGCGGAGTTAAGGTAAAGTTCTTGTGCACGAGCTTATCAATAAATATATCTCCAGAAAGACTGTGTATCCTTTCCCATGCTGAAACGTTATCAACACTATCACTTTGGTTATTATAGTTTTTTTGGTTAAGAAGCCAGCTGGTGTTTAGGGAATCGATGGTTATGCTGGTATTGATAAGCGTTTTTTTGTTTCCAAAAATCACCCCACCGGCGTTGGTTGCCTGTAACTCGGTTTCAAAACCCGAACCATGCAATTTGCCAGTTAGCTTTGCTGAGTGAATATCCTGATTTTTTATGTTTATGGAACCTGAAACGCTCTTTAGTTCAGGTATTCGTCCTACCTCATTAAAATCAAGATTGCTGAGGGTTAAATCAGCAAAAAATTTTGAGTTTTCGAACTGGCTTATTGATACTTTCTTAATATCCTGCAATCTACCTAACGCCTCAATATTTCCCGAAATTTCTCCTGAAGATACAGGCAGATTACCTCCCCAAGCCAGCAGGTCGGCCATTTGCATACTTTGGGTTATTTTCAGATGATATAATGGGCTGGTAATATTCTTAATTTTTAAAGAGCCGCCCAGTCTGCTATTTGCAGTACTTACCTGAAATTCTGACAGAATCAATTCCGATGATTTAGCTGTACCTAATTTACCATTGGTAAACTTACCGTTAATTGAACTTATAAATAATTCGGGTTTATTCGGAACATTTACGGCTAGCTGATTGGATGCAAAGTTCAGCTCAATTCTATATGGAAGCTCGGTTTTACTATATCCCTCTATTGAAAACTGAAATGCTACATCGCCTTCTGTTTTGGTTTTGGTAGGAAGAGAAAGGTTGTACTGCGAAAGGAATGCAACAAGCAGTTCAATGCTCATGTCTCTACTGCTAATGTTTAAAAAAACAGGGTCGCCCTGAGTCCGGCCAATACTTCCGCTAAAGTTCAAGTTGGAGCCTGCAATTTTTGCTTGGCTACTTGACAAATCTACCTCATCTTCTGAAACCAAAAACTCCGTTTCAAAAGAAGTCTGCTGATTTCGGAGGTAGTAGAAATTCCCCTGCCTAAGAATACCAACATTAACATCTGCATTAACATTTAAAAACAAGAATTCGTTTGTAACCCTACCCTTGGTATTAAAATCCTGAATTAATCCTTTAAAAATCCAACCGGTACGAATATCAATATAGTTTATATTAATATTTTTCAAACTAAGCCTTTTTAGCTCCATTAACCAACCACCGGACGATTCCTTTTGAGGTTTTTTAAAAATATTAAAATTCCCTTCTCCCTCGTTGTTGAAGTATAGGTTAAGCCATCCATTCTTTAGAACAATCTCTTCAATATTATACTCATTCTTAAGTAAACCTAGTATTCCAAACCTGAGCGATGCCTCCTCTATTGAAATTAAACCAGGCTCAAATTCGGGCGGTAAATCTAAACTCCCTTCAATAATTTCAACTCCTTTCATACGGATTGATACTTGAGGAAAGTTGCGAATTAGGGAAGCATCAATTTCCTTAACTTTAAGGGAGGCGGTTAGATTCTTGTTAACTTGCTCCAGCGATTTAGCGATTAGCTTATCTTCCAGCAAAAAGCCAGTAATAAATAAGCCAATTATAAATGTTAAAACAAATGCTACTATAAATAGCGCTATTTTTGCAATTTTTCCCATGGATTAAGAAAACAGATGGTGGCAGATTATTGATTTGAGTTACAAATATGAACAAATGGATACGAATTTTTTGCATAACTCTAAACAACGCAAACATAAAACAAAAACGTATGCCATAAAAGACAAACTTGTTGTTTTTTGCACTTTTTTAAAACTCGCCTTAAAGCTACGGCTATTTTTTATATATTTACAAGTTAATCCTTATATAAAAGATGAAAGGCAGCAAGCAGATTTTTTTAAGTATTTTATTTTTCCTTTTGCTAATACTTACCGAAGTATCTGGCAAGGAAAGCCTTGACAGCCTTCTGCTAAAGCTTGAACTTGAGCAACCCGACTCTACCCGGTTAGAACTTCTTATAACCCTTTCAAGGTACTATAATAAAGATTCCAGACATCTTGAAAAGTGTGAAGAGATACTTGAACAAGCACTAATAATTGCAGCGAAGGACTCCAACTATACTGCTCTTTCAAAAGTTCACCATAACTATGGGGTGCTTTACAGGAATATTGCAAAATATTCCAGAGCGCTTGAGCATCACAATAAGTCCCTAAATTTCGCACAGAAAGCGAAAAACACTCCACTCACAGCATCAGCATTCAATAGCATTGGTGTAGTCTATCGTCGAATGGATAATCATCCCAGAGCCACTGAGCACCATTTGTTAGGGCTTAAAGCTGCCGAGATGGCCAAAGATACATTTAACATAGCCGTATCGTTAAATAGCTTAGGTAACATCTATTCGCTAAACGGTCAGTATAAAGAGGCTTTTTCTTACTTTAAACGAGCGCTGAACTTAGCCCGGGTTATGAACAATAAACTTGGTCAGGCAATAAATTACAACAACATTGGAGAGGTGTTCGAGTTTATGGGAATTATGGATAGCGCCTACGTTTACTATAGCAAATCGCTTGAAGCCAACAAAAAAATTGATAGCCAAAAAGGAATAGCTATTTCTTACAATGCCTTGGGAAAAATACATCTGTATAATGGTGAGGTTGAAAAAGCATACAACCTATTCAATCAGGCGCTTAGTATAGATAAAAAACTGGGTGATAAAAAGTTTATTGCCGACAGTTACATTAATATATCTAGAGCACTTATTAAACTAAATAAGCTCGATAAGGCCGAAGAATGCGCTAATAAAGGGATATCCATTGCAAAAGAAATTGGCTCAATTACTCACACCCAATGGGCATACGAGAATTTAAGCAAAATATATAGCAAAAGGAATAAACCCGATACAGCCTTCAGTCTTTATAAAAGAGCCTCGTTATTTAAAGATAGCCTAATAAACGAGAAGAACGCCAGAGCTATAGCCATGATGGAGGTGATGTTTGAAACCGAAAAGAAGGAGGCCGAAATTCAACTTCTTAGGCAAACAAAAAAAATAAACGAGAAGGAACTCGCACGGCAGAAGGTTATTAGAAACTTCTATCTTTTTGGATTTGTTTTTGCAATTATTCTGCTACTATCTGTAATTTACGCCCTTAACGTTAAACGTAAGGCCAACAAAGTACTTGCTGCACAAAAAGAAGAAATTGAAAAGAGTCATAGGCAGCTCAGCATACAGCAAGAAGAAATTATTAAGCAAAAAGAGGAGATTGAAAAACAGCGGAACAACATTGAGCAAAAGAACACTCATTTAGAAAACGCCTACCGTGTTATTGAGGGTTATATTAGCAAAATTACTGATAGCATTCGATACGCAGAGCGTATTCAAACAGCAATACTCCCACCATTATCCATGGCTGAGCAATATTTTACCGACTCATTCTATTTATATAAACCCAAGGATTTTGTTAGCGGAGACTTTTACTGGTTAACCAATAAAGATAATATGCTAATTATTGCTGCTGCCGACTGTACTGGTCACGGTGTTCCGGGTGCATTTATGAGCATTATTGGTATGGACCTTTTAAGTCAGGCTGTTAACCAACAAAACATTACGGAACCTGCACAAATACTCGATTTTCTTAATATTGAACTCCGAAACAAACTCCGAAAAGAGGAGCAGGAAGAGCTTATCCTAAAAGATAGCATGGACATTGCAATTATTAAAATGGATATTGGCCAAAGAACCCTTCAGTACAGCGGAGCACTAATACCCATTACAATCATCAGAAATGGTGAGATAATTAGCCATAAACCCGATTTTAGGTCCATAGGAACCTCCGCTAAACTGTTTAACCGACCATTCAGTCAGATGCCCATAGAATTAGAAAAAGGTGATTGGATATATCTTTACACCGATGGGTTTATGGACCAATTTGGCGGTAATGAAAAGAAGAAGTATAACCGTCGTCGCTTCTATAAAACATTAACCAACATATATAAAAGTTCTGGCGAAGAGCAAAAAACAGAACTTAATAGGATTTTCTCTGAATGGAAGGGCAATAATGAGCAAATTGACGATGTTCTTGTTCTGGGTCTTAAGGTTTAATTTGGCATGAATAGCTGCTTAAGAATAATACTTTTCTTCATATTACAAGCTGCCTCAATCATTGGTTTTTCCCAAGTCAAGAGCATACCTTTACCAAATAATCTGTATGCATTTACTCTAAACCAAGATTGGCAAAACAGAGTTTGGGTTGGCCTAAGCAATGGCAATACAGAAGGAGCCCTTGGGCTTATTAGGAACGATTCTCTCACCATTGTTTCTGGTTCTAATGAAATTCCAAACGGTTCATACCACTACTGCACCAAACTTCCCGATGGCAGCCTCATTTTTGGAGGAAGCATTACCAACACCGATGGCAATCCGCTTATTGTATGGGTATCACCATTGGGAATAGATACACTTCAAATTCCATTCAACACCGGTAGCACTTTTATTAACTGCATATCCATTATAAACAGACACGAAATATGGATTGGAAGCGCCAACGGTTTAATAATCAACAAGCGTGGGCAATGGAGGCTCATTACCACCCAGGAAGGACTTCCAGACAACTTTGTAAATACAATTCATCAAGATTTTAGGGGCATGGTATGGGTAGGAACGGAGCAGGGCATTGCATACTTTATGAACGGAGAGTTGTTTACACCCGAGAAAACATCGCGTGTAATTACCTCGGCTACACAGTTTTTTAGCGACAACAGAGGCTACCTGTGGTGTGGAGCCAAGTATTCTTCTGAAGGTGTTAGCGTTTATAACGGTCAGATATGGGAAACCTTCTCAGGAAGACATGGCCTAATAGATAACTCTGCAAGCACCTTTTTTCAGGATAAAAAGGGAAGGCTCTGGGTTGGTAGCTGCTATCACAGGTCAAGAGGGGGCGTATCCATGTTCAATGGTAAAAAGTGGCAAGGTTTTTCAGCACCACAACATTTAGCCAAACCATGTGTTGATGCTATAGCAGAAGATAGTCTAGGTAGAATTTGGTTTGGAGGTTCACTTTCTCCAAGAAAGGAGCATGGTATTACAATTTTTTTTAACGATAATTGGTACAGCATTGGAAACAGCAACAAGCTGCCAGCAGAAAGAGTGATTCGGCTCTTTAACGATTCCGAAAACAGAATGTGGATTTCATCTTTAGAAGGCCTATTCAGTATTGATATAAATACGTTTAAAGTAGATTAATAAAAGTATATGCCAATTTGAAAAACGTTGATTCAAAAATATTTAAGCACAGCTTAATTCTACCCTCAGTATTTATTCTCATACTGTGGTTAATCGCAATTAGCGAGTATGTTCTTAATGCCAACTTCCATTTTTTGGGAATAAACCCAAGAACCATTAGCGGGCTTATTGGTATTGTGTTATCTCCTTTTATACATGGCGATTTTAATCATCTGCTATCAAACTCCGTTCCGCTGCTTGTAATGGGAACGGGCATAATATACTTTTACCGTTCGCTAAGCTACAAGGTGTTCCTAATTATTTGGCTGGTTTCTGGTGCTTGCGTGTGGCTTGCCGGTCGACCCAGCTATCATATAGGTGCCAGCGGGATTGTTTATGGGTTAGCAGCATTCCTGTTTTTTAGCGGAGTAATTAGGCGCGATACCCGACTAGCTGCAATATCGTTAGTAGTGGTATTTCTTTACGGAAGCATGATATGGGGCGTATTTCCATTCTGGCCATCAGTATCCTGGGAGGGTCATCTTTTTGGAGGAATATCGGGAGCTATATGTGCCGTTGCCTTTAAAGATAATGGACCTAAGCGTAAGGTATACCTATGGGAAATGGAAGATGAGGAGGAGGATAATGATAATAATCAAGACAATAGCACAAATACACTAAACACAGACATACAGATACATAATGTTAAATAGTTAGAATTTTGCTCAAAAAATCAAAATATTCTACATTCTATCAGTTACATTTTATATTTTTGCTAACTAAATTTAAACGCAACTTTAAAATAAACACATTATATTATGGCGAAGTATAACGATAACGAAACATCTTCAAACAACATAAACCTTATAGGTTTTGGTACAGAGATTCATGGTGACATAAACTGTAATGGAGATTTACGCATTGACGGAACTTTGGTTGGTAATATCAACGCCAAGGGCAAAATTGTTGTTGGAGAAACAGGAAAAGTAAAAGGTGAGGTTAATTGCAAAAACAGCGATATATCTGGCTTAATTGACGGAAAATTAATAGTTGCTGAGCTTCTTGCACTTAAAGCAACATCCAGAGTAATTGGCGATATGGCTACCAGCAGACTTGCAATTGAACCTGGCAGCAAATTCACCGGATACTGCGAGATGACAAAAGATGCGGACAAGAAGGGCGAATTTAAACCAACAGACCTACCGTCTGATTCTAATAAGAAATAAGCTGGTTTCTGACTTTAGCCATTGATATGGATGAACCCAAGGCCATAAAAAGATTTATTTCACGCTTATCAGTTAAGTACATTCTGTTAATTATACTTAGTGCTGCGGTATTTTACTTCATAGCTCCGCAGCACTATTTCCATTTTGCTCCTGTTGTTTTTGCGTATTTTTATATCCTGAATATTGTGGTTTATGCAATACTGGTAAAAACGCACAATCTATCAACAGCAAAGTTCTCCAAGTACTTTATGCTTATTACCGCATTAAAGTTTTTTGGCTCCCTTATCTTTGCTGTACTCTACATGCTCCTCTCAAAAAACAACCCCATACCGTTCCTGGTGATTTTTATCATCCTTTACTTTCTGTCTCTTATTCAGATTGTTAATGATTTTATGGGGTTCCTTAATAAAAAAAATAAGCAATAGTTGTTGATTTACCCAAGAAAGTATCTATTTTTGAGTTCGGGCTAAATCTAATAATAAATGAAACGGGGTTTCATTATACTAGCAACAATTGTATCCCTTTTTATATCAGCACCTTTAATGCTTATGGGGGCCGATGTAAAGGATACCACTAGCCATGCAACAAATCAAGAGCAGGGAAAGCAGTTTAACGCGGGCGATTTTATTTTTGACCACATTGGCGATGCTCACGAATGGCATCTGTTTACCGTTGGAGAAAAGCATTTCTCTGTTCCACTCCCCATTATACTTTATAGCCGAACAAAGAATAAGCTTTACACGTTTTGGTCAAGTAAATTTCATCATGGCCATGATACCTACAAGGGTTTTAAACTTGTTACCGAGGGCGATTTTAAAAATAAGATTGTTGAGGTTAATAAAAACGATGAAATAATTGAAGGGGGACCTCTCCCATTAGACTTCTCAATTAAAAAGAACGTGGTTGGTATCTTTTTCTCTATCACACTTATGTGCCTGATTTTTATACCAATTGCAAAACAATACAAGAACAGACCAACATCCGCTCCAAGGGGATTGCAAAATCTTATGGAAACCATAATCCTTTTCGTTCGCGACGAGATAGTACAACCCTCTCTTGGTGAAAAGAAGGCGCATAAGTTTATGCCATTCCTGCTAACAGTCTTTTTCTTTATTTGGATTAATAACCTGTTGGGATTAATTCCAATATTTCCGGCTGGGGCCAATGTTACTGGTAACATAGCCGTTACAATGGCTCTTGCCATGTTTACACTTTTAATGATTGTAATAAATGGCAACAAACTATTCTGGAAGCACATTTTTAATCCTCCAGGGGTTCCCATATTCCTAAAACTGCCAGTACCTATTATGCCAGTGGTTGAACTAGCCAGTTGGATTATAAAGCCAGCTGTTCTTATGATTCGTCTTTTTGCTAACATTCTGGCTGGTCATATGATTGTGATGGTACTCTTTGCCCTAATCTTTATTTTTGGGGCAGTTAATGTTTATTATGGTTACGGTATTTCAATAGTTACAATTTTACTAACAGTATTTATGACTGCGCTTGAGCTACTGGTTGCAGTTATACAAGCATACGTTTTTACCATGCTAAGTGCGTTGTTCCTTGGCATGGCAACAGAAGAACATCATTAATTATTAACCATAAAACTTTTCAAACATGACAACATTACTTATTCTACTACAAGCTGCAGCGGCTTACGCAAAAATTGGTGCTGCATTTGGTGCTGCAATAATTGTTATTGGTGCAGCATGGGGTATTGGAAAAATTGGAGCAACAGCACTAGAATCTATGGCTCGCCAACCAGAAGCCGCCGGTGATATTCGCGGAAGTATGGTGGTTGCTGCTGCCCTAATTGAAGGTGTATCATTCTTTGCAATAATCATCTGTGCCCTAGTTATTCTTCTATAGTTATTAACAGTAAAATCTCTTTTATATGGGTTTAATTACTCCCGATTATGGTTTATTATTCTGGATGCTTGTTTCCTTTAGCATTCTTCTTGTCATTTTAAGAAAGTTTGCCTGGAAACCCATCATGCAAGGAATTAGAAACCGTGAGGAAAAAATTGCCAAGGCTCTTCGCGATGCGGACTACGCAAGAAACGAAATTGCTAAGCTCGAAGAACGCAACGATGAGCTAATTGCAAAAGCTCAGGCTACAAGAGATTCTATTCTGGCGGAAGCTAAAAAAACTAAGGAAAGAATTATTGAGGAAGCTCGTGCAAAATCAGAAGAAGAAACACAGAAGTTTCTTAACCAAGCACAAGAACAGATTAAGCGCGAACAAGAAATTGCTAAACTTGAGTTTAAATCTTATGCAACTCAACTTGTTATTCAGATTTCTGAGAAAATCATACGACAAGAACTTCACGATAAAGCAAAGTATGAGGAGCAGATAAACTCAATAATTCAAGAACTTTCATCACAAAATTAGCATGAATCAGGGTAGAGTTTCAGTAAGTTACGCCAGAGCACTACTAGATTGGGCCATTGAACAACAGGTGGCTCCCAGGGTGTATTCCCAATCAGAGCAAATATTGCAAATGATTGAGAACAATCCTGAATTCTACCAAATGCTGCACTCTCCCATGATTTCAAAAGCTAAAAAGGAAAAAGTTATTGAAAACGTTCTGAGTAAAATAGCTCCTGATTTGGTTAAGTTCTTAAAGCTGATAATTAAGAAACATCGTGAAACTCTTTTAGTCAATATTTTGCTTGTTTTCCAACGGCAATACAGGTTAAAGTTTAACATCATTCGGGTAAATATTGAGAGCATACACGAGCTTAACCAAAGTGTACAAGAGAACATTGCAAAATACTTAGAGCAGGCATACAACAAGAAAGTGGAAATTGGAGTGAATGTTAACCCTGAACTAATTGGAGGTTTTACTCTAACAATTGAAGACAAGTATCTAGATAAAAGTATTAGGGGCGAACTTGAATTACTACGTAAAAAGCTACTGGGAATTGAGTATTAGAAAAAATTACTATGGCAGATATTAAGGCATCAGAAGTATCGGAAGTTCTTAAGAAAGAGCTGGCCGGGCTAGATTTAAAATCAGGTTTCGAAGAGGTAGGAACTGTATTACAGGTAGGTGATGGCATTGCAAGGGTTTTTGGCCTGTCCAACGTGCGTTCCAATGAGTTGGTAGAGTTTGAATCGGGCGTTATGGGAATTGTACTTAACCTTGAAGAGGACAATGTTGGTGTGGTTCTTCTTGGTTCTTCTGATAAAATCAAGGAAGGATTCAAGGTTAAACGGACCAACCATATTGCATCAATAAAAGTGGGTGATGCTCTTTTGGGGCGTGTTGTTAACACCCTGGGAGAACCCATTGATGGTAAAGGCCCAATTGCAGGAAAAACCTACGAGATGCCTCTCGAAAGGAAAGCTCCTGGTGTAATATACAGGCAACCTGTTAGCGAGCCGCTGCAAACCGGCATAAAAGCTATTGATGCAATGATTCCTATTGGCAGAGGCCAGCGTGAGCTAATTATTGGCGATAGGCAAACAGGTAAAACGGCCATTGCAGTTGATACAATCATTAATCAACGTAAGTTTTATGACAGGAAAGAGCCCGTTTACTGCATATATGTTGCCATAGGACAAAAAGGCTCAACAGTAGCAAGTATTGCCAAAACTTTAAAGAAGCATGGAGCGCTTGATTATACAGTAATTGTTTCTGCAAGTGCTGCCGACCCAGCAGCCCAACAGTTCTATGCTCCATTTGCAGGTGCAGCCATTGGGGAATTTTTCCGCGATACTGGACGTCACGCACTGGTAATTTTCGATGACCTCTCAAAACAGGCGGTTTCATACCGTGAGGTTTCCCTTCTACTTCGTCGTCCACCTGGACGAGAGGCATATCCCGGAGATGTTTTCTACCTGCACAGCCGCCTTCTTGAAAGGGCAGCAAAAATTATTGAATCGGATGAAATTGCAGAGCAAATGAACGATTTGCCCGATTCACTTCGCGATTTAGTAAAAGGCGGCGGCTCGTTAACCGCTCTGCCAATTATTGAGACACAAGCTGCTGACGTATCTGCATACATCCCAACCAACGTAATATCCATAACCGACGGTCAGATATTCCTGGAATCTAACCTGTTTAACAGCGGTGTTAGACCAGCAATTAACGTGGGAATTTCAGTTTCTCGTGTAGGAGGTAAGGCTCAAATCAAGTCCATGAAAAAAGTGGCTGGTACCCTTAAACTCGACCAGGCACAGTATCGTGAACTAGAGGCCTTCGCAAAATTTGGCTCCGATTTGGATGCTGCAACCCTAAACGTACTTGACAAGGGAGCAAAAAACGTTGAGATTCTTAAACAGGGAGAGAACTGCCCTCTGCCAATTGAAGAGCAAGTGGCAATAATTTATTGCGGAACTATGGGGCTTTTAAAAAGCATTCCAAAAGAAAAAGTAAAGGATTTTGAAAACAATCTTCTTGACGAGCTAAGAACTCATCATGAAGAGATGCTACAAAGCATTGCTAAGGGCGATTTAAACGACGAAATAACCGACACAATCACCCAAGTGGCATCTATCGTTGCAAAACAACTAGCAAGTTAAAAAATGGCCGGTTTAAAGGAAATACGCACAAGGATAAGTTCAATTTCATCGACGCAGAAAATTACCAGCGCCATGAAGATGGTATCTGCTGCAAAGTTTCATAAGGCACAAGACGTAATTCTGCATTACAGCCCCTACTCAAAAAAAATACAGAACCTACTCGCGCGTATTGTCCCTATTGCTCCTGATTCTGTTGTGGAAAAATGGTTTACAAAACCTGAGAAAACAAAAAATGCAGCATTAGTGGTTGTTACCTCCAACTCCAGCATGTGTGGAGGTTTTAATCTTAACTTGCTAAAGTATATTAACGAGGAGGCTCCAAAACATTTCCCCGAATTATGGGGTACAAGCCAAATGAGCTTGTTCTGCCTAGGGAAAAAGGGAGCTGACTACCTGAGAAAAAAAGGATTAGATGTTGATTTAATTGATACCGATGTTGTTAATAATCCTTCTTTTAACATTTCTGCTACTTTTTGCTCCAACCTTATAGAAGATTTTAAAGGGCAAAAGTTTGATTCTATTCATGTTGCCTATAACTACTTTAGAAATCCAGCGCTTCAGGAGCCAAGAATTGAACCGCTTCTTCCGTTTACACAGCCAGGTGAGAATAGCACTAAGAGCATGCCCCATAACCTTATTTTCGAACCCGATCAGGAGTATATTCTTAATATTCTCATTCCTCTTGCCATAAAGACCTACTTCCATAATGTTATTCTTGAAAACTCAATTGGAGAGCACGGCGCCAGGATGACTGCAATGCATCAGGCCACAGAGAACGCTATTGAACTAACCAAAGAGCTTAAACTTCAGTATAACAAGGCAAGACAAGCTGCAATTACTAAAGAAATTTTAGAGATTGTTTCGGGTGCTGAGGCATTAAAAGGTTAACGGCAAATGTTCTTTTACAAAAGACTACCGGGCTTTTTATTCTCAACTAATCTATAAAGTTTATCTCCACGCCTAACAAGTTCTGGAGTTTTAAATGAGCACTTGGTTCCTTTTGGGCATTTTGATACAATTTTATCATCCACCCTAATGCCCTCGGCTACCGTTTCAACAACACCGGTTGTGGGCCCAATTATTAACACCTTATCATTATTATGCAACTCGCTGGCTTCGGGCATAATCTCAACAACTCCAAGTTTTGAGAAGTAGTTAGTGACCCTACCAACAAAAATCTTCTTCTCTTTGGCAACGCTTCCGTATTCATGACTCCACTCCCCCAGTTTCTGGCCCAGGTAGTAACCATCCCAGAAACCACGATTAAAAACTTTTGACAGACGATTTTTCCATTCGGCAATGGCATCAGCAGTGTATTCTCCATTAGTAATAGCATTTACTGCTTCTTTATAACATTGGGTTACGGTTTTTACGTATTCGGGGCTTCTGGCTCTGCCTTCAATTTTAAGAACGGTAACTCCCGATGCTATGATTTTATTCAGAAAACCAATAGTACACAAATCTTTGGGTGACATAATGTACTCATTGTCTATGTCTAGCTGGCTGTCTGTCTCTTTATCCGTTACGGTGTATGAACGACGACAAATTTGAATGCACGCACCCCTGTTAGCCGAATGGTTAGCCTGATGCAGGCTAAGGTAGCATTTACCAGACACGGCCATACATAGCGCTCCATGAACAAACATTTCTAACCTAATCCTTCTACCTGAAGGACCAGTAATACTCTGTTCGTATATGTTTTTGGTAATGTTAGATACCTGGTCGAGATTTAGCTCGCGAGCCAAAACAGCAACATCTGCCCAGTTGGAGTAAAATTTTAAAGCCTCCGTATTGCTAATGTTTAACTGTGTGGATAAATGCACCTCTACCCCCTGCTGACGAGCATAGATTATTGCTGCCTGGTCTGATGCAATAATTGCTGATACGCCAGCTCTTGATGCTGCATCAATAGTTTGCTGCATATGCACAATATCCTCATCGTAAAGTACAGTGTTAACCGTTAGGTAAGTTTTCACCTTATTCGCCTTGCATCTATCAACAATTTCAGGTAAATCATCAACAGTAAAATTAACGGTAGATTTGGCGCGCATATTTAAATGTCCCACGCCAAAATAAACTGAGTCAGCCCCCCCTTGAATCGCAGCCATTAGCGACTCAAAATTACCAGCGGGTGCCATAACCTCAATATTGTCAAGATTAATCTGCATTATTATTCACTATTTCAATCGCAAAGATACGGAAAGAAATAGTTCTAGAATTTTAATTGGCTAAAGAATTGGGTAAGGGCCATCCAGTACTCTTCATGATTGGGATTGCTTTCCCAAAGGGCACGGGAACCGTGAACTCCTTCTTTGGAGGGTTTAAATAGGGTTAAATGCTTTGGTTTAAGATGATTTAACATTTTCTTCATTGGCTCAAACTCCATTCTTGAACTTGTGGCCAAAACGGGGACATACAGCATGCTTGTAGCCTTTTTCACATTTAACTCTTCGTTAAAGTACTCTCCAGGTGAAAAAACCACAAGCGCTTTTACTTTAAAATTATTGGTTGCCTCAACCAATGCTAAAGAAGCAGAGTAGGAGCTACCAACAAGAATTATTGGTTTATTTGAAATGCCCGCCACATAGTTTATTGCCGCTGTTATATCCTGTTGAGCATCGAGGTATCCGTTTGGCTTACCCTTTTTGGCTGCGTCTTTTGCCGTTTGGTTTTTCACAAAATTCACCTCGTTACCTGAGCGTAAATCAACTGCCAAACAGTTAAATCCTAAATTGGCTAATTTGGGTGCTGTTTCGCGGTACTCTCCACGGCTATAGCCTGCCTGATGAAGAAGGATTAAGTATGGTTTTTGAGTTGATACAACGTATTTATCTGCAGTAATAGTAACCTCATCGAGCGATGGGAAAGTAACCGTTTGCTGCGCTTTTACGAACTGAGCAAGAGAAGATACAAAAAGGATAAGTAGTATGACTTTCTTTATCATCATAATGATAATTAAACGGTAAGGTTTATTATACTTGCGCAACAAGTATAGGTTGTAACCTATCGAACGAAAATTGGGAAAGACTCCTCAATTTTTTGCGTTATTATAATTACCTTGTTATTATTCTGCTCAACAACTGATTGCTCAGTAATATCGAAAAAACGCTCATCGACACCCTGAACAATTTTTATGGTACCCGGCTCCAAGGTTGATATAATTGGAGCATGGTTGTGCATTATTGCAAAGGAGCCTGATGAACCAGGAACCCTGACTAGGTCAACATCACCCTTAAAAAATGTTTCTTCCGGAGTAATAATTTGCAGCTGCATAATCTTCTATTTTTTTGCATCCTCAAGCATCTTCTCACCCTTTTCTATAGCCTCTTCAATTGTACCAACCAAGTTGAAAGCAGCCTCTGGATACTTATCGGTTTTACCATCCATAATCATATTAAACCCTTTGATAGTATCTTTAATGTCAACAATAGAACCTTTGAGTCCGGTGAAAGCCTCGGCAACGTGAAATGGTTGGGATAGGAATCGCTGCACTCGACGTGCTCTATGCACAACCAGCTTATCATCCTCACTTAGCTCATCCATACCCAGTATAGCAATAATATCTTGTAACTCCTTGTACCTTTGAAGAAGTTCCTTAACGCGTTGTGCGGTTTCGTAATGCTCCTTTCCCACAATTTCTGCAGTGAGAATTCTTGAAGTTGAATCAAGCGGGTCAACAGCAGGATAAATACCTAACTCGGAAATTTTGCGACTAAGTACTGTTGTTGCGTCAAGGTGCGAGAAGGTTGTTGCTGGGGCCGGGTCGGTAAGGTCATCTGCCGGAACATATACTGCTTGTACCGAGGTTATTGAACCTTTCTGCGTAGATGTTATTCGCTCCTGCATAAGTCCCATCTCCGTGGCGAGGGTTGGTTGATATCCTACGGCGGAAGGCATTCTGCCTAGCAAAGCTGAAACCTCACTACCTGCCTGGGTAAATCTAAATATGTTGTCGATAAAAAAGAGTATATCGTGTCCCTTTCCGTCTGACCCTTCTCCTGCTCCATCCCTGAAAGACTCAGCAACTGAAAGACCAGAAAGCGCAACGGTAGCTCTTGCCCCTGGGGGCTCGTTCATCTGACCAAATATGAGTGTTGCCTGCGACTTTTTTAGCTCTTCATAATCAACAAGCGAAAGGTCCCAACCACCTGCTTCCATATTCTCCTTAAATTTATCTCCATAGCGGATTACGTTGGATTCAATCATTTCTCGCAGCAAATCGTTCCCCTCACGAGTACGCTCACCTACACCTGCAAAAACTGACATCCCCTCGTATTTTTTTGCAATATTGTTAATGAGCTCCATTATAATAACTGTTTTGCCAACGCCAGCCCCTCCAAACAAACCAATCTTACCTCCCTTTGAGTAGGGTTCAAGCAAGTCAATCACCTTAATGCCCGTAAATAGCACCTCAGTGTCGGTCATTAAATCCTCGTAGCGAGGTGGTTTATTGTGAATTTGGTACTCTTCCTTAGAATCCAACTCTGACATTCCGTCAATTGGAGCTCCAATAACGTTTAGAAGCCTGCCCTTTATCTGATTTCCGGTGGGTACTGTAATTGATTTACCTGTAGCTTCAACGCGCATCCCACGGTGAAGACCATCGGTAGAGTCCATAGCAATTGCACGAATTGTATGCTCGCCAACATGCTGGTGGCATTCAACCACCAGAATGGAGCCATCCTTCCGGGTAATCTCTAATGCATCATGAATATTTGGCAAATCATCTTTTGCTGAAGGGAACGCTACATCAACCACAGGGCCAATAACCTGTATAATTTCACCGAAAATTTTTGACATATCCTTGTTTTTTCGAGGGGTTAACTTTACAAAAATAATCTTATTAAGAGATTTTTTGCAATTTTTACAAACTTTTTGACGATGATATACATTACCTTTTACAAGCTACCCTAAAACAAGCAAAAGGGCAACCATACTGGCTGCCCTTTTACTGAAAATATATTAGAATTTCTTAGCGCTGCATTTGGAAGTAGAATTCCATGTGTCTGCTTAAATCACCCTCAAAATCTTGGATAAATTCATTCTGACCATAATCTTCGCCAATTTTAACGAGCTCCTGAAAAATTTGAAGATTTAGCTCTGCCTCGTGCATTACTGAAGTTCGATAGCGGCGTGATAGGCTAAAGAAGTAGTCTAAGTTTTCGTTTGTAGCGTTTGCATAAGCTGCTAGCAGATTGTTGGCTTTCTCTGTTTCGTTAGCTTTATAGTAGCTCTCTATGAGTCCAATGACAAAGAAATCGTATGAGAATTTATCTTGTGGTAGCAATTCAACTATCCTATCAAGCACTTTAACAGCTGAGTCTCTCTGCCCTGTTTTAATCAATTTATCAGCAAGTCTGTTAAAGTTATTCCTAAGCCTAAGAACCATAGTTGTTCTCTGAACGTTGTGGTCAACCAATACGCTTGGGTCATCTATACCGCCCCACTTGAAATTCTCCATGTAGTTATCGTAAAGCTTATCTACATTAAGCCTGCCAACAGATAGATAGTCGTCAGGTTCCGTACGTATTGGCACCAGCTTATAGGCAAAACCTTCGAGTTGGAGATAGTTTGACAAACCGACATCAGAATCGCCTCCAGTAGAAACGAAGTAAACAGGGCGTTCCCAGTTATTGTTGGCAAGAATTTCGAGAACCATCATCTCATTTTTCTGAATTGCATCCTTATCTATAGTCCATTCAATGGCATCAACAATAAGGTGCTCATCCTCTGGCTTAACAATTCCGTTTTTAAGCACCTTCTCCTTATCAACAGTTAGTTTCATTTGTCGAGTAGGCAGATAATCAATCATCTCGCCATTGGGTCCTCTCCATCGCTTACCAGGGTCATCACTTGCAACAAAGTTCATAACCTGCTTTAGCTCCACAGGCTTTTCAATTCTGTCCATAACATATACTACATCGCGGGTACCTTGAACATACTTCTCATAATCCATGGTAATAGGCAATGGTTCCGATTCGTATGTTTTCCATTTCATCTGCTCGCTATACCAGTCTGTACCAAGCAAACTCAAATTCACCACCCTAACATCCGTTCTAATTCCTTCAACCTCCTGGGCGTACCAAAGAGGGAACGTGTCGTTATCGCCATTGGTAAAAATAATGGCGTTGGGTTCACATGTATTAAGGTAGTTATGAGCGAAATCTCTTGCAACGTAGCGACCTGAACGGTCATGGTCGTTCCAGTTCTCTGTGGCAAGTATTGTTGGCACTGATAGTGCTAATGCTGTTGCTAAGCCTGCTGCCGTAAGTTGCTTGGTATGTTTTCGAATAAATTCATAAAGAGCAAGCACCCCAAGTCCTATCCATATTGAGAATGCGTAGAAAGACCCAACATAGGAATAGTCACGCTCACGAGGTTGCAACGGAGTTTGGTTAAGGTAAACTACAATTGCAATTCCGGTTAATATGAAGAGCAGAGTAACAACCCAAAAATTATTCTTATCGCGCATAAACTGGTAAACCAATCCAAGCAAACCAAGTATAAGCGGAAGCATGTAATATGTATTACGCGCTGGATGATTGAGCATCTCCGTAGTAAGATTATCCTGATTTCCCAACCGAATAGCATCGAGCGATTTTATACCAGTTATCCAATTCCCGTTTAATAACTCTCCATGACCCTGCACATCGTTCTGTCTGCCAACAAAGTTCCACATAAAGTAACGCCAGTACATGTGCCCAATCTGGTAATTGAAGAAGAACTTGAGATTCTCGCCAAAAGTTGGCACCCGCTTTGTTTGGGTTTCTCCTTGTGAACCCGTAGTTCTAACAGGGCGACCTTTCACGTTTCCCCATTTTTTGTATTCATTTACATGGTCGTCTCTCCAGCTCCACATACGGGGAAATACTGTGGTAAATTTCTCGTCAAACTGATATTGGGTTTTAAGGTAAGTTTTCTCGTACCTTCCATTCTTAGGAATATAGGTTTGCTTATCCTTGCTGTCAACAACTGGTGCATTATAGTACTGCCCGGTTACCAAAGGTCTTTCGCCATACTGCTCACGGTTTAAATAGTGAAGCAATGCAAAAACTGTTTCTGGGTTGTTCTGATTCATGGGGGGATTTGCCTGCGCTCTAATAACAAGCATTGCATAGGAAGAATATCCTATTGTAATAACGGCAACACCTAAAATTATGGTATGAAGAAGTACCTTTTTGCGAACCGTTGTGTACCACAAGCCATAAGCAAGTAGAGCCGCAAGCGTAATTATAAATATTATTACACCAGTGTTGTAGGGTAATCTTAATCCGTTAACAAAAAGCAGCTCAAATTTTGAAGCAACTGTTACAACTCCCGGAATAATAACATACATTATTGAACCAAGCAACGCAACTGATGTGGCCAATGCGCCAATAACTCCCCAACGCGTAATCTTGTACTTTTTAAAGTAGTATACAAATACAATTGCAGGAATTGTTAGAAGGTTAAGCAGGTGAACACCAATTGACAATCCCATGACATAAGCTATTAAAACTAGCCACCTGTTTGCATGGGGCTTATGGGCTTCATTCTCCCATTTTAAAATGGCCCAAAAAACTATAGCAGTAAACAAAGAGGAGGTTGCATAGGCTTCCGCCTCAACAGAAACAAACCAAAAACTGTCAGTAAAAGTGTATGCTAAGGCACCAACAACTCCACTTCCAATAATTGCAAAAATTTGTCCAAGGCTAGGTTCATCATCTTTTTTAATGATTAATCTATGCGACAAGTGTGTTATTGACCAGAAAAGGAAGAGAATAGTAAATGCCGATACTAGAGCAGACATTGAATTCATCATAACTGCTACCATCTCAACATTACCGAATGCAAAAATTGTAAATAAATTTCCTAGAAGCATAAAAAACGGTGCTCCAGGAGGATGCGGAACCTCAAGTTTGTATGATGCAACTATTCGTTCGCTGCAATCCCAAAAACTTGCTGTTGATTCAATAGTTGACAAATAAACAGTGGCGGCGATAAGAAATACAATCCACCCAACAAGAATGTTAAGCTGCTTAAAACTCTTCATTGTTATTATTTTTGTGATTATTTTATATCAATTTTTTCTGCGCTGCTAAATTAGTTTTTTTTGGCTGATTAGTTATTATTTTGATGAATTTTAGCTGTTTCAAATTCACTTAACAAATACGTTTTTTTATCGTATATAAATTTAACAGGAACAATATTTATATGGAGATGTTTTCCAACTAAAGCTTTACAACGAAGAGAAAATGGAAATTAAGTATATTTGAAAAAAATTTTTTACCATGAATAACGAAGACTGGAAAGACAAATTGAAGTTTGCTTACTCAACAAACCCTGATTTTAAACCAGAAGTTGACGTTGATAACGAGGAAAGTTCAGTTGATGCAAAAAATCAAAGACTGAGAATTGGTCTTGAAAAAAAACATCGGGGCGGTAAAACTGTTTCAATAATATTGGGTTTTGAAGGACCAGAAAGCGAGTTAAAAGAACTGGGACGTTTCTTAAAATCAAAATGCGGTGTTGGGGGCTCTGTTAAGGATGGAGAAATTATTATTCAAGGAGATTTTAGAGACAGAATAATAAACCTTTTACAAGAAAAAGGGTATAAGGATGTGAAGAAAACAGGAGGTTGAGAATTTTCTAATATACAGAACATAATTACCTTCCTTTATATAATTTATTACATATAATTAAATTAAATGTTTAAGATTTTTTTACTTTCCATCCTCATGAGCCTGCTAGCTCTAAGAGGAGTTGCTGCTGACACCCTTAGGGTAATGCAGTATAACTTGCTTTACTACGATAAGATTGTTCACGATTGCGATGACGGGAATAATGGGACTAATCATAAAAACACCCAATTAAAATTAATTTTTGGAGAGTTCATGCCCGATATCTTCACAGTTAACGAAATGAATGGCAGCGTGAACAGTGTTGACAAACTTTTAAATAATGTATTTAACACAGATGGTGTATCGCACTATAAAAGGGCAGATTATACTGGTGATTACATAGTAAATATGCTTTACTACAATTCCAGAAAACTTGCACTACACTCCCAGTCAACCATTCATACAATGGTAAGTTCAGAATACGAGCGCATTACCGATGTATATAAGCTATACCACAAATCAGAAAATTTGTCACAAACCAATGATACAATTTTTCTAACCTGCATTGTTGCACATTTAAAAGCTGGAAGCTATTATGAGGACCAACAGATAAGGCACGATGCAACAAAAATGATTATGAATTATATTTCAAATAACAATATTACCGGTAACGTAATGATGATGGGTGATTTTAACGTTTACTCATCCTCAGAAGATGCCTTTCAGGAGTTCGTATCCACATCAGCAAGTCTGCGTTTTTATGACCCGATTAATAAACTGGGTGACTGGCATAATAATCCTGAGTATTCTGACTACCATACGCAGTCAACTCACACATATAGCGGTAACCCATGCCCTTCGGGAGGTGGCATGGACGATAGGTTCGATTTTATTCTAACATCCTTACCTATTCTTAATGGGAATGAGGGCATTAAATACGTTAACGACTCCTACTGGGCATTTGGACAGGATGGCAAAAGGTTGAACCAAGCATTTAACGACCCGAGTAACGAAACACTTCCAGGAAATGTAATAAATGCACTGTATTATATGTCAGATCATTTGCCGGTTGTACTTAAACTCCATGTTGATGCAAACCCCGCAACAAGTACTGAAATTCAGGACATATCAAGTTCCAGCATTAGGGTGTCAAATCCATTTAATACACATGTCAATATATGGAGCGACATTTCTTCTCCTCAAAGGATGAGCCTCCAGATTCTTGATTTACTGGGCAACACTGCACATAGCAGTACAGTAACTCTTTCCCCTGGAGATGAGTTAAAGGTTCCCACAAATAGTTTAAAATCTGGAATCTACCTGCTAACCTTAAAAGGTGAAAGTAAAACATTTTCAAAAAGATTAATCAAACTTTAAGGGTATGTACAGGCTGATTGCAATACTACTAATCACCCTGACTAGCCTTAGCGTAAAAGGACAATATTATATAAAAGGACAAGAACCTGCTAACTTAAAGTGGTTTGAGCATCAGGCTGCTTACGGTAGGTTAGTTTTTCCAAACGGACTTGATTCAATAGCCTCCATATACACACAATACATGGATAGTGCCTGGCGGGTTGTTCCAAGAACCCTTTCTCATAGCCCACGGCCAACGCCAATAGTGCTTCATAACAATAGTGTCCTGTCGAATGGTTTTGTTTCATGGGCACCCCGAAGAATGGAGGTGGTTACCACCCCTTCTCACGATGCTTCCCCTTTACCGTGGCTACAAACCTTGTCATTACATGAAACCCGCCATGTAGTTCAAATAGATAAACTTAACCATGGTCTTATTAAGGCAGGATTTTTTCTTTTTGGTGAGCAAGTCGTTGGAGCTATTGCAGGAGCTGTTCCTATTTGGTTTCTTGAGGGTGATGCGGTATACTCAGAAACTGAATACACTTACGGAGGAAGAGGAAGACAAGCAGAATTCTACGAACAATACAGAACACATCTGCTAAGTAACGGTGAAAACAAATTTACTTATGATAAATGGCTATTAGGTTCGTATAAAGATAAGATACCTAATCATTATTCATTTGGATACTTGATGGTTGGATATACTAACCTTAAGTATGGATATAACGTGTGGAACAATGCACTAAACAAAACAGCCAAGCAGCCTTACTTAATTATTCCTTTCTATTTTTCATTAAAGAAAGACCTTAACTTACCCCCCAAAAAACTTTTTGAGGAGAATTTAAATTATCTCGATTCATTATGGGTAAGCAATCAGGACACACTTGAAGAAGATAAACTTAGGGTTCTCACTAACAAAGAACACAAGAATGATTACGTGGAATATAAAACGCCTGTTTCCATTAACGACTCAATTTTTATTGCTGTAAAAACCTCCTTGAAACGAACGCCTAAAGTAATAAAGTACAACTCTCGAAACCATAAAGAGGTGGTGCTTTTTAACCCCGGACATCTAACACACAAAAGGTTATCAGCATCTAAAAGAACTGTTTTTTGGAGCGAGTACAGGCCCCATCCACGCTGGGAGTATGTTAACTACTCTGAAATCTGGTCGTACAATCTTGATAGTGAAAAGAAAAGGAAGATTTCACACAAAACAAAATACTTTAATCCAATACAAGTTAGCAGTAGCAGGATAGCAGTAATTGAGCAAAACCCTAAGGGTTTCAGCCAAATAGTTTTTATTAATTCCATTGGTAAAAAAAAGGACAGCCTGGCTATACCGCCTACCCTTGAGCTACGTGAGATATGCTTAGGCAATGATGACCAAATATTCGCTCGTTGCGCATCGCCTGAAGGTGCTATAATTTTAAATTTTTATAATTATAACACAAAGCCAGATACAATACTAGGACCCGTTTTTAGAGATATATCAAATATAAGCTACTCCAAAAACAATTTGTATTTCACTGCCACTGAGAAATATTTAGAGCAAATTTTCAGTGTAAACCTTGAAACAAATGAAATATCCAGTATATCAACATCAAGTTATGGTTTAAGTGATGTGTCGTCAAGCATTAATAATATAATACTTGCAACAATGAATACTCCCAAGGGTTCAATTCCCGTAAGCGTATTGTCAGATAACCACAACCCACCCATTAGCTTTTCAAATACAATCAAACCGTTATATCATCCAAGTAAGCAGAATCAGCCTCCACATAGTAAAATCTTACAATTTAACATTCAGGATACAACGTTAAAAACAAGAAGACACAATAAAATTAGAAACCTGTTTCACTTTCACAGTTGGGCTCCGGTTTACTTTAATCCCTTTGATTTGGCTGCAGGTAAAATAGAGATTCCGTTTCCGGGAGTAACGTTAATTTCACAGAATTTAACCAGCACCCTTGCCACAAGTTTAGGATACTCATACAACGAAACGCACGGGGTACATGCTCATGCTGAATGGCAAGGCTGGTACCCAAAATTTTCCGCAAGCTTTGACTATGGCAATGAATTCGCCGTATATAACGGTGGCCCCAATCCAGACAATAATTTTGGTTACAGGAGCGAGCCAATGACTCGTTTTACTGCTCGGGCAAGAGTACCCTACTTTTATACCGCAGGAACATCAATTTTTCAAGCTAACCTCGGAGTGCAGTACACTTACACAAACACTTGGCTTTGGGACTCCAAAAACGAAGAGTACTCCGATGGGATTAGCTCCATTGGACCATATATTTTGATGTCTGTTGCTCAAAGAATGGCTCATCGTGATTTGAGACCAAGGTTCGGAACTTACATTTACTACCGAAGGAGCGAGTTCCCAAAAACACAAGATTTACTCGGAAACGAGAATTACTTTACCGCAAGATTTTTTCTGCCAGGTTTTCTCAGCAATCAAAGCCTGCTGCTTACAACTCAATGGGAAAAGCATAACGGAGGAAAATATATGCTTAATCCTCAGCTGACCTTCCCCAGGGGCCATGAAAAGATAAGTCATGAGCAAGCCTACGCGTTTAATGCAGATTTTGCATTCCCCGTAGCATACACTGATTTCCCAATTGGTCCAGTTGTTTATATTAAAAGGATGTTTGCAAATATATTCTCAGATAATGCCTGGCTTAACATTTATGAACTCGAAGATAACGGGTGGACAATTAATCGAAAAACCTTACACTCTGCAGGAGTAGAAATTAATGCAGATGTGAATTTCTTTAGAACTCCATACCAGTTCAGAATAGGTTACAGAGCAGGAATTATTCCTGAGCAAAAAACATATTTTCACAATTTCATCATTTCATTTGATGTTAACAGCATGTATGGATACTTATCGAACAACTTTATTAAATTAAATCTTTAATTTATATAACTGTTTATATTTATTGTTAATCATGGAGATAAATATATTAAAAAAACAACTTAGAGAGAGCATTAAAGCTACAAAAAAAACAAAAAGCCGTGAGCAGAAGCAAGCAGAGTCGGATGCCGTATTTAAAACAATTGAGCAACTGCCTGAATTTGCTGCAGCAAAAACAATTCTAGCTTACTGGTCTATTGATGATGAGGTTTCAACCCATGATTTTATACTAAAATGGTATAAAGCAAAACAAGTACTACTGCCAGTGGTAGTAGACAATACGCTAGAAATTAGAGAATTTAGTGGGATGGATTGTATGGTGGAAGGAAAATCTTTTGGTATATTCGAGCCCTCAAAAGGAAAAATTGTGAGCCCAAGTAGTATTGATTTTGGGATTATTCCAGGTGT
>JAWLEY010000168.1:0-6188 GCA_041685855.1 Perlabentimonas sp.
TAAGTTGGTTATTGCGCTTGATTGTGGAATTAAAGCGGTTGAAAAGATTGAGTACGCAAAGAGCAAAGGGATTGATTTTATTATTTGCGACCACCACTTGCCTGCCGAAAAAATACCCGATGCAGTTGCTGCACTCGATCCAAAACGTATCGATTGCGAGTATCCATTTAAGGAACTGTCGGGTTGCGGTGTAGGCTTCAAGTTGCTTCAGGGCTACTGTTTGTACAAAAATATTCCTTTGGACGAACTCTACCCTTATCTCGATTTGGTAGCAGTGAGCATTGCCTCCGATATTGTACCAGTTATTGATGAGAATAGAATCCTGACTTTTTTCGGACTTCAGCAGCTTAATGAATCACCCAGAAAGGGTTTAAAGGCAATTATTAAGTTGGCAGGTATCGAGAACCATGTAATTGCTATTGATGATATAGTTTTTAGGATTGGTCCACGTATAAACGCTGCAGGAAGAATGGAATCGGGCAAATCGGCCGTAGATTTGCTCTGTGCAAAAAACGATTCTATGGCATACGAGATGGGTTCTGTGGTTAACTCCTGCAACAACGATAGGAAACATATCGACAGAAGCATTACCCATGAGGCGTTGCGCATGATTGCATCGGATTCTGCTTTGCAAAATAAAAGAACCACGGTGCTATTTAACCCTCAATGGCATAAGGGCGTGGTTGGTATTGTTGCATCACGCTTAATTGAAACATATTTTAGGCCAACCGTTATTCTTACTGAATCCAATGGATTTGCTACAGGTTCTGCCAGGTCTGTTCCTGGATTCGACCTATATCAGGCGGTTGAATCTTGCGCCGATCTTCTGGAGAATTTTGGGGGGCACATGTATGCCGCTGGTCTTACTATGAAAGTTGAGAATGTGCCTGTTTTTATTGAAAGATTTGAAAATTTCGTAAATGAGCACATTGAGCCAGAGATGCTTATACCACAAATTGATATTGACGCCAGACTTGACTTCAATAATATATCCGATAAATTTTTCAGAATTCTAAAACAGTTTCAACCGTTTGGGCCGGGTAACATGTCGCCTGTTTTTGTAACAGAGAACGTTTACGATACTGGCGATAGCCGACTGGTTGGCGTAGAGAAGGAGCATCTTAAGCTTTCGCTTATTCAAGAAGATAATCCGAAAGTTTTTCCGGGTATCGCCTTTCAGATGGCTGAGTATTACAAAGGAATTCAGAAGGGAGCACCTTTTGGTGTATGCTATAGCATCACGGAGAATGTTTTTAGAGGCATTAAGTCTCTCCAACTACGTGTAAAAGATATTCAGTACCTCGATGAGTTTTTGGACGACATTGAAGATAGGTACGGCGAGGCTGAGGTAGGCAAAAATTGATAATTTTTTTACGATGCTGGATGCTTTTTAATTAATAAATCACAATTTGGTCAATAAGATGTTAGAGACAATTCATGAGATTGATACGCAGATTTTTCTATTCTTAAATGGGATAAACTCTTCTTTCTTTGACCCCATTATGGTTTTCTTTTCCGGAAAGTTAACCTGGTTGCCTTTATACTTATTGCTTATTTTATTTATGTATAAAAGGTTTGGCTGGCGTTTTATTTGGCCTCTCTTAGGTGCAGGGTTGGTAGTTTTTTTAGCAGATCAAACCTCAGTTCATCTTTTTAAGAATTTTTTTGAGCGCCTCCGTCCGTGTCATAACCCTGAGATAAGTGAGTTGATTCATTTGGCATCGGGTAGGTGTGGAGGTAAATACGGATTTGTATCATCACATGCAGCAAATACTTTTGGTGTAGCGGTTTTCCTTCTGCTCCTTTTCAAAAGGCAATGGTTCTCAATCTCCATTTTAGTTTGGGCTTTTCTGGTATCGTATAGCAGAATATATTTAGGGGTTCACTACCCTGGTGATATCATTGGGGGTGCCCTTTTGGGTGTAGCATGTGGGTATGCAGTATGGAACCTGCTTACAGGGTTCAATAGGACTTATGGTATGCTGAATAAGGATTAGCACAATTTAAAGTTCCCTCAGAAATAAATCTTAGTACGAAAAATTACCTGCCTCGCTCTTAATAATTAGCTTGTTGCTTTTGTCACGTCTGTGGCACGAACCAATAATTTGGGCATCAATGCCAAACTCCTTGGCAATGGCTACAATATCTTCGGCATACTCAGGGAAAACGTAAATTTCGTACCTGTGCCCCATGTTAAACACTTTGTACATTTCTTCCCATGGGGTGTTTGATTGCGCTTGAATAATTCTGAAAAGCGGTGGGATTTCAAAAAGGTTATCCTTTACAATCATAAGATTCTCAACAAAGTTCATAACCTTGGTTTGGGCACCACCAGAGCAGTGAACCATGCCATGAATTACTGGCCTGTAGTGTTTTAGAACCTCCTGAATTATTGGTGCATAGGTGCGCGTTGGGCTAAGTACCATTTTGCCGGCAGTTATTCCCAGCTCGTCAATGGTGTCAGTAAGGTTATAATTGCCAGAGTAAACCAAATCCTTATCTATGGAGGGGTCAAAACTCTCGGGGTACTTATCAGCCAATGATTTGTTAAAAACATCATGACGTGCTGATGTAAGGCCGTTACTGCCCATTCCTGAGTTATACCCATTCTCATAGTTAGCCTTTCCGTACGAACATAGCCCAACAATTACATCGCCATCGCGAATGTTTGAGTTGTCAATTACATCGGCTCTTCGCATGCGAGTTGTAACGGTTGAGTCAACAATGGCCGTTCTAACCAAATCGCCAACATCGGCGGTTTCCCCACCGGTAAGAACAAGGTTTACACCAAGTTCACGCATCTGCTGGCAAAACTCCTCAGTGCCTGCTATTATCTCGCCAATAACTTCGCCAGGTATAAGGTTCTTATTCCTTCCTATGGTTGATGATAGTAAAATCTGGTTTGTTGCGCCAACGCATAGCAGGTCGTCAATATTCATAACAATTGCATCCTGAGCAATACCGCGCCAAACGGAAAGGTCGCCAGTTTCTTTCCAGTACATGTATGCAAGCGATGATTTTGTACCGGCACCATCAGCATGCATCACTATGCAATGCTCATCGCTACCAGTTAGGATATCTGGAACAACCTTGCAGAAGGATTTAGTAAATAGGCCCTTGTCCAGATTTTTTATTGCGGCATGTACATCCTCTTTCGATGCGGAAACCCCACGCTGGGAATAACGTTTGTCTGACATGGTGAGTGTAAAGGCGTTTTATGTTTAATCTTTAGTTATTTTCAGTAGTTTCTTTTTCTCCGGATTTAGCCATTTCGATTCCTCCTGTGTGTCAACCAGCCAAATTTTCAGATCAGCCTCCTCCTCGTCATCAACAAAAAATATTATAACCTCCGCTTCATGGTCAAAGCGCATATCCATCCAGAGGCCGGTGCGTGTTAGTTCGCTTTCGTCCCATACAAAGCAAACCCAAAGGTCTGCTTCATCGGGTATGTCAGCGGGATAAACCATAACCTGAGCTTCATCGGCAGAGTCTGCCTGATAAATTTTTTGTCCATAGCAATACGAAATTGCAATGGTGAAAACGGAAAGGAGTAGAATTCTTCTCATCGCTGATACTTATCTAATCGGCTTCATAGTCGGTACTAAGTACCCTGAATTCAGTTCTACGATTTATTTGATGAACGGTTTCTTTTTGCTCCTCCGAATCTAATGTTTCAATGAAATCTTTGTTGAGTTTTGCACCTAAAGGAAGGAATGGATGCTGCTGAAGCAAGGCCTCATCAACAATTTTTGGTTGCGATTGAGCGTAACCCTTCGCTTTAAGCCTTTCGGTTGGGATGCCTCTTTCAATAAGATAATTCACCACCGATTGAGCACGTTTCTGCGAGAGTTCGTAGTTGTAGTCGAGGCTACCCCTACTATCGGTATGAGCACCCAGCTCAATAACAATGGTTGGGTTCTCGTTAAGTATCTCTACCAGCCTGTCGAGTGCTGCCATTGATTCAGGTCTTAGCTCCCAGCTGTCGTAGTCGTAAAAAATGTTGGGCAGCTCAATGGGTTTATCAGTTGATGTTAGCGTGATTTCCACCTCAAACTCTTCGCTCTCTGTTAATCCGCGCGTTGATTCTCTCTCCCTGCCATTCAGATAACCCTCTCTTGATGCTATCAGAACGTAATCATTGTTAGGATTAAGCATAAACCGGAAGTTTCCATCCTTGTCGGTTGTTTCGTTCACAATTAGTCCATCGCTTCCAACAAGCTGAACGTTTGCCTCTGCAAGTGGTTTGGCAGTTTTATCATCCCTAACTGTTCCTGTTATATTGAAATCTATTTCAGGCAGATAGAAAAGAAATATATTATCGGTACCGCGAGCACCAATATCCCTTCGTCGGGATGAGAAGTAGCCTGCTTCCCTTTCGCTTTCGAATATTATGCCAAAATCATCGGCAGGGGAATTTATTGGGTAGCGCATATTCTCTACTTCCCAGTCGTTACTCTCTTCGTTAAGCTTTGCCCTAAAAATATCAAGACCACCCATGCCAGGGTGCCCGTCGGATGAGAAGTAAAGGGTACCATCGGGATGGATGAATGGGAACATTTCGTTGCCCGGCGTATTGATTCCGGAGCCAAGATTAACAGGTTCGCCCCAGTTGTCGGTTGGCGAGGTTCTGGTAAGTCGCCAAATATCATTACCGCCAAATCCTCCGGGAATATTACTTACAAAATAAAGGGTGAGCCCATCTTCTGAAATGGAAGGATGAGCAACAACCATGCTGTCCTCGGTAATTGCAATTGGCTCTGGCGACAACCAGCCCTGTTCTCTTCGTTCGCTAACCAGTATTTCGCAGCCAAGGGCATTACGCTTGCTTGCCCTGCAGCGGGTAAAATATAGCTGGTTAAAATCAGAAGATAACGATGGGGTTCCTTCATCGTAGGGTGTGTTAATGCTTTCGTCAATTGGTTGTGGTTCGCTCCAGTTGCCCCTTCGGTCGCGTTGAGAGATGAATATATCTGTAAATTTTTCGCCCGTACCTGCATGTGTGTTACGCCCGGTAGCCTCATCTCGAGAGCTTGTAAAGAATAGTATGGAGTAATCTTCTGATGCAAACGCTGGACTAAAATCGCTTTGCCTGCTATTAATTGCTCTCATGTTAACAATCTCGTAACCTGCAGGCGTTTCCATCCATTTTTTTGCTAATTCACATGATTCTATGCCAACATCGGCCATGGGGTCGTTGGGAACCAGCTCTTTGTATTTTTCGTACTGTTCAATGGCTTCATCGTACTTTTCACCCATTTTAAGCATTTCGGCATAAAAGTAAAAAACCTTTGGGTCGGGTGCATCGCGCATAATTGCTTTTGAGTACCAGATTTCGGCCTGCCTGGAATCTCCAATCATCCTGAAACAGTTGCCAATTCTCTGAAGGTATAGTCCCATGTCCTCACGAGGTACCTTGTCAAGATGCTCTCTGTATAATTCTACCGCTTCAAAATATCCGCCGGCTTGGTAATACTCATCGGCCCTTTCAATATGACGTGATTGTGATAGCCCATCAAGGCTAATGCCTGAAACTATCAATATAAGAAGAATCTTGGCTGTAAATCTCATTGTGAAAGCAATTTTCAATTCCTACCTGTTTTTAATGAACTGATACGGATATAGCTCATAATTTATTGTGAACATACGCAACTATATTATGGCTAAACCTTGTAAAAGTAAACAATATTTCTAAATTTATATAATTGTGCTGTGAAAATGATAGGTTTATATAAGAAAAATGTTCATTATCAGACGAATAATTGATTCCTTACCTTACAAATAGTAGCTCTCTGTATTTTGGCAATGGCCACATCTGATTGTCAACAATAAGTTCCAGTTTATCAATATGATATCGTATTTTTTCCAGAAAT
This sequence comes from Perlabentimonas sp., assembly GCA_041685855.1. Taxonomy (GTDB): domain Bacteria; phylum Bacteroidota; class Bacteroidia; order Bacteroidales; family Tenuifilaceae; genus Perlabentimonas. Next base: position 5,871 of record JAWLEY010000168.1, read on the forward strand.
GGTTTGATATCGCTTGAGTATATTTCTGCCCTTTTAGTAATGTCGGGAATCTGGTTTGCAGCTTTGCGTATATCTACCATCTCTTTAACCATTTCTCTGGTATGCCTAAGATGCTCCGATATTTTCTTGATGGTTTGTAACTGTGGGGCGGCAAGTACATTCCCCTCATTTTCTTTGGGAAACAGTTCGGTTACACCTTTAACATTTTGTATTAGGATGTTTTGGTAGGCAAGTGCTGTTGGTATAATGTGATTAATTGCCAGGTCAGCAAGTACTCTGGCCTCAATCTGTACCTTTTTTATAAATATCTCGTTTCTA
>JAWLEY010000169.1:0-6140 GCA_041685855.1 Perlabentimonas sp.
ACCATGATAAAACTTGCCGGAAAAACTACCGGATTATTCATGGTTGGCGGTGGTGTTCCAAAGAATTTTGCTCAGGATACCGTGGTTTGTGCCGAGATAATAGGAGAGGAGGTTCCCATGCACAAGTATGCTATACAAATTACTGTTGCCGACCCGCGCGATGGTGCTTGTTCCAGCTCAACCCTTAAGGAGGCTGCCTCCTGGGGCAAGGTTGATACAACCTACGAACAGATGGTTTATGCCGAGGCCACCAGCGTGGTGCCGCTTATACTAAGTTACGCTTTTCATAAGGGTTCTTGGAAAAATCGTAAGAAGTTTGAGTGGGCAAAGCTATTTAATAAATAAACCGATAGGTTTAATGATAAAAAAGGGTGGCAAATTTTTGCCACCCTTTTCTGTAGAGTCAAGTGAGTTATTTATTCTTATTATCGTTGCTATCCTTAGCAATATTTTCGCGCATACCAGTGTCTGCCTTAATGTTCTCAAACTTATAGTAGTCCATAACACCAAGATTACCGCTACGGAATGCTTCAGAGATTGCTTTTGGAATTTCAGCCTCAGCCTCAATTACCTTAGCGCGAGCTTCCTGAGCCTTCGCTTTCATTTCTTGCTCAAGCGCAACGGCCATTGCACGACGCTCTTCAGCTTTCGCCTGAGCGATGTTCTTATCAGCATTAGCCTGGTCCATTTGTAGAACTGCACCAATGTTCTTTCCAATATCAATATCAGCAATGTCAATTGATAGGATTTCGAATGCTGTACCAGCATCAAGACCTTTGTCAAGAACTACGCGTGAGATAAAATCGGGATTCTCAAGAACCTTCTTGTGATTTTCAGCAGAACCAATTGAAGAAACAATACCTTCACCAACACGGGCAAGAACAGTCTCCTCTCCAGCACCACCAACAAGCTGCTTAATGTTTGCACGAACGGTTACTCTAGCTTTTGAAATAAGCTGAATACCATCCTTTGCAACGGCTGTAACCGGTGGGGTGTTAATTACCTTTGGGTTAACTGACATTTGCACGGCTTCAAATACATCGCGCCCGGCAAGGTCAATGGCCGTGGCCATTTTAAAATCTAGAGGTATGTTGGCTTTTTGTGCTGATACCAATGCATGTACAACCTTTGAAACACGACCACCAGCAAGGTAGTGGGCCTCAAGGTCGTTCCTGTGTAATTCAATACCCGCCTTGGTTCCTTCAATTAAAGCTTGAACCACAACCCCTGGTGGCACTTTACGCCAACGCATAAGAATAAGTTGCAGAAGCGAAACCCTAACGCCGCTCACAAGCGCCGAGAACCATAGTCCAATGGGTACGAAATAAAGGATAATCCATAAACCGACTATACTTACGGCAATGATTATCAAATAAAGACCAATTCCAAGTTCTTCCATTTTTATTTTATTTTTGGTTTAACAATTACTTTCGAGCCTTCAAATTTTATTATTGTAACCTCAGTTTTGGGGTCAATGTAACTCCCTGTTGATTTTGCCTCTAGCACAATGTCGTTTACTCTTATTTTACCTATTGGGGAGAGTCTGCTTATGCAAACACCAACGTCGCCGGGTTTTATTTTTTCTTCATTCTCATCTGATTTAATGCTTCCTGCCACGTTTGTGTTCAGCATAAATCTTTTCCATGTTCTGGATCTTAATGCAAATGTAATGGTAAAGATTGTAGCAATTATTGTTGAGGCCAGTGTAATATGCCCAACAGTGCTGCCATACACATCATAAGCCCAATATATACCTCCAACTAAGCAGGCTATTCCTCCAATGCCAGCAACTGTTACGCCTGGTACAAGAAGAAACTCTACAATGAAAAGGAATAGGCCAATTATAATTAGGATTATTACTCCTGCCATATTTTTATTTACTAAGTGAATATAATGAGAAAATTGAAACCATATTTATGATATTATTACTGCTGATAAGCCTCTTCTTAGTAACTCATCTTTCATTGGTTTAAGTTGGGAGCGCTCCCCTGTCTTAACATCGCATTTGCCTTTGTGGTGCGCGATTAGGGTACATTGCTCGGCCTGCAAAGGGTTGTGATCGCAAACTTCAATAAGGCTTTCAATTACATAATCGTAGGGGTTAACATCGTCGTTATATATTACAAGGGTATAGTTTAAGCTATTAGCAGCATCAGAATCCTTTAGATATTTTGGCTTTTTAAACTCTTTGCTTTTCATTTATCTTGTAATTATATTTTGCTAAGTTATCAATTATCTATATCAACGGCAACTAGGAAGGCGTTTTTTATTCCTCCAGCTATAAGATTATCCTTTACACGGGTTGCTTCTGTTGGATCAGAATACGAACCAATAGTATAAATAAAGCCTCCCTTACCATCAGGTTTTCTAACAAGATCCTTTCCTGGGGCTAAAGCTCTAATGGTTTGGGTAATATCATTGGGAAGGCTACCCTTAAATGCACCTAATTGAATAACATAAAGTTTGTTGTCTTGCTTTGCTTCAATTTTTATGTCTTTTGGAGCTGGTTCATTTCTTGAATTTCTTGAACTTTCAAGCGTTTCTGCTCTTGAAAGAGCCACATTTCTACCATTATGCCAGGCTACAATAAAAGCATCTTTAAAGCCTTTGTCCCGAACTTTTGGTAGAGCCTGCTCTGCATCGTCTAGGTTATTAAACTTACCAACGTAATATTTAATAATTTTTCCGTTATTAACAGGTTCTGCTGTAATGGGAATCATGCCTTTAAAAAAGCCGTAACTAATTTGTTTGCTAAAAGCAGCAAGCTGTATTTTGTATATAACACCATCAGGTAATGGATTATGTGAGGGTATTGGATTATCTTTGCTGTAGGGTGACTTTTCAAGTATATCAAAATCAGGCTCCTTGTCTGGTTCAAAAGCAAAAGTGTCCGTTGCAACTGTTTGCGTTTCTAATTTGGTTATTGATATTGATTCTGGTTCTGAAACGGGCTTAGTTTCCACTTCAATATTATGGTTTACAACTGGGGTATCTGGGAGTTTACGTCCAAATATACTTTTTTCGTACCGGTAAATTTTGCTTAGGAGTTGCTGCTCAAACAGTTTCATATCCCAAATTTTTGCAAAGGCTATTTCAAGTCTGAGAACTCCCAATTCGTCAAGTAACAGTGCTTCAAGCTCAGACTCACGCTTAGTTTCATCGGTGGCATTATTCCTGATAGCTCTGGCTGAACGGAAATGTGCATTTGCTTTATTTATTTCGTTTCTTACTTTAGGGTTATTGCTTGTGTTGGTTTTCATCAATGCTACCGATATGCACTCGTTGTAAATTTTTTTCTTGGAACTTACGTATTTTGAAAGTTTAGTGTTGAAATTTTGCAGTTTATTTTGGAAATTGCTGCTAATTTTTTCGTTGCTTGCGTTGTGAACTTCTTCCCTTAGTTCTAATAACTCACTCCTTAGGTTTTCAAGAGTAGCAGTTTGTTTTTCAAGTCTATTTAAAATATCAATTTCATTTGACTGAAAAACTGTTGGAGCAAACTGAGCTTGGTATAGGTAATCTGGATTATCTGAACTAAATGTTGTAGTGGGTTTGTCTGCTGGTTTTCTCTTACCTGTCAGGTATTCCTGCTCTATGCTGCTTGCTAGAGCAAACTGCACATCAGCATTTCTTTGTGCTTTTAAAAGAGAGTCCTCAACAGCTATAACACGTTTTTCAAGGGCACGTCTTTCTTCTGCAGTAGTTATGTAATCAAATTGTGTTCTTAAATCATCTAATTTTATTTTTAGGGAGTCTGCTCTCATTTGTTGCTGGAAACCAGACGAAAGAGCACGTGAGTACTCGGGATCGTTCTCAACGGCACTAAATGAGGCAGGTTTCTCTGCTGTTGATTTTTTGTTGGAGGTAGGCTTCTCAACAATTGTGGTTGTCTGCTTTTTAACTGCCTTAGGGTTAAGTTGAGCAATACTTCGGATTTCGCTATTTGAGTCAATGGTTCTGCGAATTGGATTTTCATCCGTTTTTACCAGCACAACATCAACGCTGTCGGAAGCGGTATTCCTATTGGTTACAAAAATGGCCATGCTTTCGTCCTCACTTGGTACAAACAGATAATCATCAAAGGGAGAGCTGAATGGGAATCCTAAGTTTTCCGGTATGCTCCACTGATCTACGGATGCGTTGTATATGCTTCTGTAGATATCGTATCCTCCTATGCTGTAATGACCTTCAGATGAAAAGTATAGCGTTATGCCATCTGGTGCCAGGTAGGCAAATTCTTCAGTGCTGTTAGAGTTTATTGCATCGCCTAAAGGCCTTGGTTGGCTCCAAATGCCATCCTTTAGCATCTCAATAATAAAAAGGTCTTTACCAATGGTTTTCGTGCCGCCGTAGCTGGAAAAAACAATTCTATCACCAAGTTCAGGTTTGCTGGGGTAAAAAATCATGGATGAATCGTTCTCTTTTTTGTCAACTGAAGATTTTAATTCATCTGGAAGGGGAATGAACGATCCGCCATCAGGCTTAGTAACAATATAACTGTATATCTCGTTTTTCGGAACCCTTTTCCTGTCGATAACCTCAGGCTTGTATACATACCTCAGCATGAAATTACCATTTTCACATTGGCTAACTAAGCGCTCAACTTCTTGGTTGGGTACCTTTGAGTCTCCTCCATTTATTGTGAATCTACGAAGGTAAGAAATGGCTTCGTCAAACTGATACTGTTTCATATATGCTTTGCCCAAATAGAAGTAAACTAAATTGGGTACCTCACGAGTTGAGGCAAACTTAAGATGTTCAACTGCATTGTCTATTTGCCTTGTTGATTTTAAGTAGCATATTCCAATTTTATAATGGATTTTTGCATCCTGCGGATACTTCTCAAGTTCTTCCTTGTATTCGGTTAAAGCATCATAATATGCACCAGCTATGAAAAGAGAGTCGGGTATAGATTGACCTTCTTTACTATTCTCTTTATCTGAAATATCTTGGCTATTGCCTGTAATACAGATTGATAGGGTTAAAATAAGTATGCTTGTAATAATTCTTATAATGTACATGGTTTCATCAAAAAATTTGTCCATAAAAATATATCAAATATTTGTATTTATCCCCATTATAACAAGTCATTAACATATTTTAGTTGATATTTTAATTTTTATTTATCAATTATCAAACTAAATATAAATATTCAGCTATTAGTGTAGCTAAATATGATAACAGCCAACCGTTTGAGCATGTTGTTTATAATGAAATTACATTAGTATTCTTTCTGTATTTTATGCAATATTTATTCAAGTTGTTTTACATAATAATGCTAAATTTGATATAGTAATTTCATATTAAAAATGTAGGTAAATTGTTTAATCCAAATTGCGATAAGGATAGGTTTGTTGAAAGGCTTAAGTTTGCCTTAACAAAGAAAGACGTACTTCAAATGGTAAGAATTGGCAATGATTTAAAAATCGAACCCAATGAAATGCTTTCGTTGACGTTACATAAGGATAGTTCTATTAGTTTCCATGCCGCATGGATTTTAGAGAACATGCTGTTTAATAATCCTAACGCTTTAGATTATTACCTGCCAAAAATTATTAGTAACCTTATTATTTCCAATAGCTCAAGTGTACGGAGGCATTTGGCAAAGTTAACGGCTTTTGGAATTTTCAGGATTGTTAACCAAAAATCATCAAAACTATTTCAAAAGGAGTTTTGGTCAATAAACCTTGAGCCTTTGGAGGAAGCTTGCTTCAGATGGTTAGTTGATGATATTACAAAGCCAGCAGTAAAAGCTCATTGTATGGAGATTTTATTCTTACTATCTACTCGTGAAAAGTGGATTGCTGAGGAGCTCCCTCATATTATTGAAAATCAAATGGAGTATGGTTCTCCTGGAATTAGGTCAAAAGGCATAGCCATTTTAAAAAAGTTAAGAAGGAGTAAGTCCTAGCAAAAATCAAGTTTAGGACTCAGCTATTTTAGTTTTACGAATAATTGCTACCGAATTTAAGGCTCAATTTTTAGTTCCTTTAATCCAGCAGTCAACTTTTTAATAATTCATTCTCACCAGCATATTGTTTATACCTTTGGTTTTGTGTGTGTTGCAATTATAAATTCTTTCAGATATTCTAAACATGCTGTAAAACTTAATGATTTTTGTAACATTTTGATATTTCAGT
>JAWLEY010000170.1:0-6128 GCA_041685855.1 Perlabentimonas sp.
AGATATGCGCTTAAATCACCCCAACTCAATAAATTTGCTGCGCGATGAAGCCCATCGTTATCCTCATTAAAAACTCCGTTTTTATTGCCATCTAACGCGTAAACAGCTGGACTGCCAGTTGGTGTTCCTGAAACCTTAATCGCAATGCCATTTCTGAATAAGCTATCGGGCTGGTAGGGGTTGGTCATGGCAAAAGTTCCCCTCTGCGATGATGGTGGATACTCCGTTCTGCTGGCTTGTTGATTGTATGATAGAGTGTTTAAAAAATGGGTGTACTGAATTTGAGATACTTCATACTTCATCACATAAAAAGAAGAGTAACCTTTGGGAAAGCTGGACTGAATAGAATTGGCTATGGGTTCAGGAGTAAATTCTTGGTTAGGATTTACAATTGCAATTGTCTCTCCCATAATTTCATCCTCTGAAGTTATGAGGAGAGGGTTGCTGTTGCTGTTGCCCAAAGAGGATATTGAAACGCCATCGCCAGCGTAAAACTGTCCTTGTGGAACGTTTACCATCTCAATTCCAAATATCCTAACATCCTCAAAAGAGGATAAATTTGTTGTTGTAGCAATGGTAACCTGTGTTGATGATATATTATAGGTTCCTGCGTTGTGGCTGAAAACAAATACACCCTTACCGTCACTAACGGCATTTATTGCAAGCGGATTGGATGAGAAGTGCCGATTCTGTTCTGTTTCTAAATCAATGTGCACCCATACACCTGAGGTGCTTTTCCCTTTTGCGAATACCCAAACTGCATCATGACTGCCATTGTCTTCGCTATAGTTCCAGCTGTTGTCCCATGCAATTTCAAAATTAATGGAATTCCCATCCAAGCTAGCTCCCCAAATCCTAAGATTATTCCCATAGGAAGCTAGGGGAAGCAGAATAATAAGCAGATTAAACGCTATCTTTTTCATAATGTGAAAGGCCGCCCCAAGGTTTGAACACTTCAATTTTGGGGCGGTCATATTTTTTATTTGGTGTATTCAATCTCCAAATCGTCCATGCAGAAATAGGCTGGGGTGTTCATTCCGTATTCACCCATATCAGATGATTCAAGCGTAAAAATTAGTTTTGATACGCCGTTTAGCGTGCTCAAATTAACTCTTGTCCAGCTATCGGTGATGTAATCGTTTCCGTCGCGGAAGTCGGCCAGGTAGTATTCTACTTCTCCAACTTCAGCATCACTCTCATCGTAACCAGTTACGATGAGTTTAAACCAATCGTCCTCGGTAAAAGGGGAGGCATAAAAATCACCATCGCGTATTGTGTGGTATGCGTAGGTTGAGTTTGTCACCTTTGCGGCAACTAAATCTACTTCAAAATCGAAAGTGATTGTTGATGCTTCTCCTGTTACGTATGAAACAGCGTAGATATTTTCTGAATCACCACCACTTGCTATGTAAGCGCTAGACTCATTACTCCATCCTGGAGTCTCAATGTCGGTTGTGTTGGAATAGGCAAAGCCGCTCCACGCGCTCCATTCAGAATCAAAATAGTTATTAAAGGTTGCAATTTCAATGGTAAACCCACCGGATTCATTAGAGCCATTCCAGTAGCTCTCCTCCTCCAATTCCAGCGATTGAAAAGAGAAGGTTTTTCTTACGGTTTGCTCCTTGTCTGAGCAGGATTGGAAAGAAACAAAAGTTAGTACAGCCATTGCTAGAATGGCAAAACGGTTAAAACATGTCATGAGTTTAAAGATTTAAATGGTTAAACATAAAAAACCTTCAAACCGTAAAATCTGGGGATTACTAAACCTAAATTGAAGATTGGTACCAAAATCTTCAGCTTTTATTCCCGAAAGCTTACAGTTGAGGCTTGTTCGTCGGTAGGTCTTCTGGCTTACTCCCCGTTAGAACGGCCTTCCCATCCGCCAAATTGCGAACAGTGGCAAGGTTGTCTAACGGTTTATGGAGATTACAGCAGCGGGTACTGCCCCCGATTTTCACAGGGTTCCCTTAACCGTGAACATCACAAAATTAAACAATTTTCTGGAAGTAAAGGATACCTTTTGCTTTTTATTTATTCCATGAATATTGCAAGTCTTCAGGTTTCCTATTGGTCTAAAAAGTTTGATAGTGCTAGTTAATCGATAGGGTAATCCAATTTTTTAATCATTGAAGAGATACTATTTGAGCAGCTATTCAGTTTCACTGAAATATTTTCGGGTTCTCTCCGGATAGGGTAGTTTTCTCTCTGCTTTTCAAATGTGTCAGGTGATTTTTTTAGTTTCTCTGAATCGGTATTAATGTTATAGGCAAAAAGACTGATTTCTCTATAGATATCCTCAGGTGATTTATTATTACAGTTAACCTGAAGTTGATTCTGCTCTGGGGTTGGGATATGAGGAGGGAACCACCTATCCAGCCCAAGTTTAAAAAACTTACTGATGGCTCTCACGCTCATGGCGGTGCCGTTGGCTTTCCCGTCAGCTGAATAACCTGCAATATGTGGAGTAGATATTTGGGAGACCCTTAAAAGTTCTCTGTTTATGCATGGTTCATTCTCCCATACATCAACAACAGCACCAGCAATATGCTTGCTAATAAGCGATTGGGTTAGAGCAGGTGTATCTGTTACCTCGCCGCGTGCAGTGTTGATAAACCAAGCGTTTTTCTTCATCTTGCTAAAAAATTCGCTGTTTGCTAAATGGTAGGTTTTGTCGATTCCCTGATTTATCAAAGGAACATGTACAGTAACAATATCTGATTTAGAAATAAGCTCATCAATTTCTGTGAAGTTTCCTTTACCTTCTAGCCTCTCTCGTGGAGGGTCGTTAACCAGGGTTTTTATTCCTAGCGTATTAGCTAAACTTTCTACCTTCTTGCCAACATTGCCTGCGCCAATAATACCCAACGTAACATCTTTAAACAGCCAATTCTCTTTGCACATAATTTCAGCTAAAGCCGATGCTACGTATTGTTTAACCGACCCTGAGTTACAACCGGGAGCGTTAGTCCATTTTATGCCATTTTTTTGGCAGTAGTCTGTGTCAATATGGTCGAATCCTATTGTGGCAGATGCTATGAATTTAACAGGTGTATTACGCAGCAGGGTTTCGTTACATTTTGTTCTTGTTCTGATAATTAGTGCATCAGTATTAACCAAATGTTCTCTTTTAATTTCACTTCCTTGAATATAATTAACATGAGCTACATTATCGAGTGCACCTTTAAGAAAAGGGATATTACTATCTGCAACAATTCTCAGCATTATTTCAGATTTTCTAGAATAGTTTTTACTGTATCCTCGGGACAATCAGTTGTAGCATCAACAATGGTTGCTCCGTTTAGCTCCCATTTGTTTTTCGACTGCTCAAGAAAAGCACGGCGGATAGTAACAATAATGGGATTGTCCCTTTTGCTAATAATGTTACTAAACGCATTGGCCCAAATTTGGTCATCTAGTTCAAAAAGTCCCACCTCGTCAATAAAAATTGGTACTCCACTTGGGGCATTTTCCAAATGAGCGGTGCCTTGTTCTATAGCCTTTGGGTTAAAGAAGTAAGAGCCGAATGGTTGCCACTGTGTGGTTGTTTTATTGCAAAGAGGTATGGAACTTTTTGCTGGTAGAGTAATAAGGTTAAACCCGATTCTTTCACCATTATCATTCCATAATCCTTCGGCAAAAAATCCCCAAACCTGTTGATTCTTCTTTTCAAGCAAGGCAACCAGCTCTTTCAAAAAGGTAGTCTTTCCGCTCTGCTTATCGGCCGTAATAATTATTATTTTTGAATTGATGGGGTGATTAGTGTTGTGATAGGTAAAGTGGGCAAACATTTTCTCAATGATAGGCAAGGGCCTATGAAATTTTTGCCGATTAGTTTTTAGCGTTGATAGTAGCGAAGGCAATGCACTGTGAGCATGAGTGTATGACTGTGCCAATTGGCTAAAACGATTCCCTTGTAAGTGTCTGGAAACCCCTTTGCTCATCATCTCTATGCTAATGCAAGTAAAGGAAATTATTACTACTGATGCTCTAATGAAGATGGTTGAAATTTGTTCAATCAGTTCATAACTCCAAAGGATTGTGCTGTATTTACCCAAAAGAATAAAGATGGATGATGAGGTTGACACAATAAGAATAACAACCCAGAATGATAATTTTGACAATAGTTTTCTAACCCTTCCGTAACGGAAAATGCAGAGTGTTAGGTAAATAATACCACCTGTAACCCAGTAGATATTTGGAATATAATTTTTTGAGAAGATAAATGCAATTAGCCAAACAACATGAAAAGCTAAAAAACCAATTCCGCCTTTGTATCCCACCATCTCTTTGGGTTTGTACTGATTGTTTGGTGGTAAAAATTGAATATTTTTTGATTTAAAACGTTTTGAGATTATGTTACCTCCCCGAAGTCCGGTGTATGCTGCAAATGCTCCAATTGCTGAGTATATTATTATAAGTAAGAAGATTGGAATGAGGTATCCTTTTGAGGCTATAAAATCATTGCTGAAGGCAAAGCTGAAAACCGACTTATAAGCTTCAACCAGGTCGGTACCATAAATCATAATTAGCCTAACAAGCTTAAACCCCAGGATGGATAGAAGGGCAAAACTTCCTCCTAAAATATATCCGGCAACGTTATGACCAAGAAGCAGAACTCCTGATTCAAGTAGCACTCCCTCAAGGGTAATACCAATCATGGGAGTTAAAATAACCGGACTAGGTGATACTGTTTTTAATGCTGCACAAACCAGCGCAGAGCGCCAGAATAATCCTTTCCCACCAAATACTTTGGCACCAGCAACAAGAATTATTACCCCCAGTGTGGATAAAATGGTTCCTGCAACCATAGGAATGGCAAGGTTGTGCAGCATACTGCCTGCAACAATCTCAAAAGCACCCCATACGCTTCCTAGTATAGATGCTTTTTGCCAGATGGTGGGTTGGGTATTCATTTGGTAAACCTGACTGATACGAGGTTTCAAATACCTGTCAGGTTTAAAAATTTACTTGTTTGCGTACAATTCAATAATTTTCAGCATTACTTCGGTTGCCTTTTCCATGCTCTCCACCGCAACGTACTCCTGTTTGCCATGGAAGTTTTCGCCACCTGCAAATATGTTGGGGCAGGGGAGTCCCATGTAAGAAAGGCGAGCTCCGTCCGTTCCTCCACGAATTGGCTTAACGTTGGGTTTTATTCCAACTAGCTCCATTGCCTTAACGGCATTTTCAACAACATGGTAAACAGGTTCAACCTTCTCGCGCATGTTGTAGTACTGGTCTTTAATATCAACACTAACAACACCCTCACCGTACTTGTTGTTAATGAAATCTGCAACCTTTGTCATGAAAACTTTTTTTGCCTCAAACTTTTCACGGTTGTGGTCGCGGATAATATACTGAAAATTTGCTTTCTCAACTGAACCATCCATTTTCATTAAATGGTAAAAGCCTTCGTAGTGGTCTGTATGTTCAGGGCGCTGCTGATGCGGAAGCAAACTATTAAACTCCATTGCAACAAGAATAGCATTTATCATTTTATCCTTAGCATTGCCAGGGTGAATGTTACGTCCCTGAATGGATACCTTGGCACCCGCTGCGTTGAAGTTCTCGTATTCCATTTCGCCAATGGTGCCACCATCAAGAGTGTAACCAAAATCGGCATTGAATTTTTCTACGTCAAAATGGTCAACACCACGGCCAACCTCCTCGTCAACTGTAAAACCAATGCGGATTGGCCCATGCTTAAACTCTGGATTGCTCATCATGTAATCAATGGCCGTCATAATCTCAGCAATACCTGCCTTATCATCAGCTCCTAGAAGTGTAGTTCCATCGGTAACAATTAGCGTTTGCCCTTTGTAATTATTTAGTTCAGGAAATTCTTTGGGCGATAAGGTGACTTTTAGGTCTTTATTTAGGATAATTTCTGAGCCATCGTAGTTCTCAATAAAGCGGGGCTTTATGTTGCCTCCGCTCATATCGGGAGAAGTATCAACATGAGCAAGGAAGCCAATGGTTGGTACATCCTTATTAATGTTGCCAGGAACTGTAGCCATAACATAGCCGTGCTTGTCAATTTCGGCATCCTTTAGGCCTAATTCTTTAAGTTCCTTTAGTAGAAGTTTAGATAGGTTCAATTGTTTTTCTGTACTTGGAAACCTATCGGA
>JAWLEY010000010.1:0-4796 GCA_041685855.1 Perlabentimonas sp.
GTAAAGGTTGTTAGAGATGAGGCCGGGCAAATATACGTAATGCCTAAGTAAATTGCCCAGCCTGTAATGGTTTACAGCTTTTTTACTCGCTTTAAGCCTAGCATACGTACTATCCAGTTGGGGAGTGGTTTCTCGCTGGGCCTTCTGTCAAGGTTTAAATTAATTCCTAATACCTTGAGTATGGGAAGTCTGTGGGTCTCAACAAACTCAATAAGCGTACCGTCCGTATCCTCAATGTATGAAAAGTGTCCCGCAGCTTCTCCCATATCAAAGCTGCCCTTCTCATTATGTTTGGCGTTGGAGTTAACGGTAAAAGGAAAACCTTTTGCCTTGCATTCTTCCTCCAAGGCTTCCATGTCCCTAATGTCAAAGCACAGGTGGATGAAGCCCAAATCGCCCCATAATCTGTCCTCGTATATTTTGGCTGGCTCACGGTCGAGCGATTGAATCAGTTCAATTTGGCTATCGCCCAGCAAACGGCTAAAAGCACCTTTACGTGGCTGGCTGTGTGTAAGAATTACACGGCGGAATTTACCTTTCCCTCCCGACAGGGGAGCTAGCTCTTCAAATACGTCAGTTTTATCGGACAGTATTTTGTCGTATTGCAAAATATCTTTGTAAACGGTTAGCGCTTTATCAATATTGCTAACTCCAATTACAGCGCCATAGGTTGCACCGGTGGGCTTGTTGATTTTTTGAAACCATGAGTTTTTCTCCTCTAAAACCTCAAAAGTGTTACCAAAAGGGTCCTCAATATAGAAATGATTTTGCCCAGCTGGATTAGCAGTAATTTCAGTTATATGCGCTGGATTTGCTTTTGAAATTTGCGCATGAGCCTTCCTGATATCCAGACACTTTATTTTTGCAGCAAATATGCCGTAGTCACCAAACTGTATAGTTTGTTTTGGTGGTTGCGGAGTTCTTTCTGAGTACTGCCAAATTTCAAAACCACCACCACCAGACATGTTCATGGCAAGTGCAGCGTGGCGCTTTTGTGGTTTTCCTCCCGTGTAAGGTAGCATCAGTTCGGCTACAGTGTCATCCTCAAAAATTCTAACATCAACACCAAAAGCCTTTATGTACCATCTCCATGCTTCGTAAATGTTGCTAACTCCAATTCCAATCTGTTGTATTCCGCAAATTATTTTTGACATTTTTTTCTGTTTTGTTGGTTAATCTGAAAAATCATTAGTTAATAAATATGTTTTATGGTGTTGTGTTGTGTGGGATTAAGAGGTGAAAACATATTAAAGATACATTTATTTTTATATGCTATTAACATAGAAAACCTCTAAAAACCTTATACACGATACCATGTATTGCCCTTCATAATTTATTCTGGTTTCTTCTTGTTATCGATATATATGTTATCAGAGACTTTTTTTAGTGCTTTCATAAAGTCTTTTTCATTAAGCGATTTTAATTGAACTTGCACAATTTCTTTTAATTGTCTATACCTTTCCGCTTTATCAACCTGGTTACGAATTAAGATAGAATTAATATTTTCCAGATTTGCAAGTATAACAAGTTCATTAATGCTTGCAAAATCACGAATATTCAATCCTTTTTTTGCCTTATCTGGATTTGCCTCGCGCCAATCCTTTGCAGCACATTTGAACAAGGCTACATTTAGTAAATCAGCCTCTTCAGCATAAATTATCCACTTTTTGTCTTTATCGTAATTTTTGTCAGGTAGCATACAATCCTTAACAGCATCGGTATGAATTTGATAGTTTGTTTTGGTTAAAATCCGTTTTACATTCCACTCAAGGTTGTATCGATTACTCTCAATCTCTTTTAATCGTTGATATTCCTTAATCAATAGCAACTTAAACATTGGACTAATCCAAGAACCAAACTCAAATGCCAAATCTTTGTGAGCATATGTGCCGCCATACCTTCCTGATTTTGAGATTAAGCCAATCGCATTTGTTGCTTCAATCCATTTTCTAGGAGTCAAGTTAAAACTGTTTAATCCAGCTTGTCTTCTAAAGGTGTCGAATTCGACGTGTTTAAAATTTGGATTATTTAATGCTTCCCATAAACCAATAAATTCCACCGTGTTTCTATTTCTCATCCAATTTCGAATATGGTCGGAACCTTCTTTGCCTTTAACCATATCAGTTAGGCTTATATAATCTTGTTCATCCTGTTTAACAATTGAGATGAGCTTGTTTTCAACTTCTATTTGGGAATTATTTGTCATACGGTCATATTAAATCTGTTTTTTACTAAAATACAATTTTCATTCAACTTGCATTTATGTTTGTACCGTCGCTTTTACATTGAAAATCAACACCTATCTATCCTTTATCTTGCCAATCACTTTAAAAAAGATGCTTGGGGAAAGCCGCTTTAGATGAACCATAAGAAGTTCCTTTCCACCAATTAGTATTTCGGGCTTTCGTTTGGCTATGGCCTTAAGGTACTGTTTTGCACATTTCTCTGCTGAAATACCTCCGGCTTGTCCCTTATCCATTTCCCCGTGCTCATTCCCATCCTTTTTAAGTGCATGTAACGAAATATTGGTGTTTACCCTTCCTGGATAGGCTATTGTAACTCCAATATTGTAGGGTTTTAGCTCGAGCCTGAGCGTTTCAAAGTAACCTTGAATGGCATGTTTTGCTGCTGCGTATGCCGACCTGAGTGGGAACCCGAACTTACCAGAAATGCTGCTGGTGGCAGCTATGTAGCCTTCGCGTGCTTCAATCATACCAGGCATTACAAGCTTGGTTATTGCTATGTACGAGAAGAAGTCAATCTCAAGTATCTTTCTGTCAAGAGAAATGGGAGTTTCGTGAGCCAATGCTCGCTGGCTTATGCCCCCATTATTAATTAACAGGAATATTGGTCCGTACTTATTAACTACCTGTTTCGATATGCTCTCAACCTCAGTGGCGTTGGACAGGTCGAATGGAATTGCTTCGCAAAAATTTGTATGCTCAAGGCAATTCTCCTTAACCAAATTAAGCTCATGGCTATCGTTTGAGGAAATAATCAGGTTTGCTCCGGACTTGGCTAACTCAAGAACTATTGCTTTGCCAATACCCGACGAGGCTCCTGTAACCCAGCAAGTTTTATCTTTAAAAATCATAATTTAAACCATAAAAAGAGGATGAAAGTATTTTCATCCTCTGCAAATATGGCAAAAATATTTTATTCATTTAAAAACAGTTCTTCTTCATCCTTTTATATCTATACCTAATATTTAGTATTCAATGTAATATATAATTCTGTTTTAACCGAATGGTATAAGCAATTTTAATAACAGTTTTAAGTATGATTTAGTTTATCTTACATAGAAACAGAGGCAAAACACATTAGGTTTTTGTTTTGCCTCTGTCAGCACTAAATGTAAACTCTAAAAAAGTGGACTATTTATCAGGGACAAATGGTTTTTTAGTTTTCGTGTTTATTAGGTACCATTCCATCCATGCCCCATTATGGTCTTCCCATATATGAACATTTGTCCTGTTCTCGTTTTTACGACCTGCAAGGCATATTACCATTCCGTTTCTATCGTAAATTTTAAACCTGCCATTGCCCAGATGAAAGAATGTAAATCTTTGTGCCTTAGCGCCATTGCGCTCCCATACCTTCACGTTTGTTCCGTTTGTAGCTCTGCCATAATCTATATCAACTCTGGCTGATGTGGTATTACCTATCTGAATTTCGTAGTAATCCATATCTACAGATTTGATTGGCTTAAATGTTCGGTCGTGCCCCTCATCCAAAGTAAAAATTTGGATATTAGAGCCCTTGTTTATAACCTCAGGATACCCCGGTACGTCCCAGTATCCATTATTGTCTTTACCGAAGTTCATGGCTGACTGTATATAAAATACACTTTCCTCGGGAATTTCAACAGGGATAAAAGGCTTGTTGGTTTCCACATCAATTAGGTACCATTCCATCCAGGGGCCATTATGGTCATCCCAAATGTGCACGTTGGTTCCATTTTGGTTCTTGCGACCACTTAGACAAATTACTTTGCCACTATTCCTGTCAAAAATTTTAAATCGGCCATTGCCAAGGTGATAGAAGCGGAAGCGTTGATTTTTACCTTGATGCTTTTCCCACGTTTTTACACTTGTTCCATTGTCATTCTTGCCCCCTTGAATATCGATTCTGGAATTGCTAGTATTACCAATTTGTATTTCGTAATAACCTCTTTCTTTTGACTTGTGGAACGAAAATGTGCGGTCATGCCCCTCATCTAGGTTGTAAACCTGAATGTTTGAACCTTTTTGTATTTCATTCGGGTAGCCCGGAACATCCCAATAACCTCCCTTATTCTTGCCAAAATTCATTGCCGATTGGATGTAGAATTTCCTGCCTGTTGGAACAATGGTTGATGGCATATTCATAATGTAATCTGGTACACGGTACTCGGTCATCAACTTATTCCATAGCTTGTTGCGATAGTTCACATGCTCTTGTTTTTTTGCTCGTACAAGCTCCCGGTATCTTCTGCCTAATTTCTCCACATCCTTCTGGTCCTTGTCGTAGCCCTTGTAATGGTCGTCCCTGATAATTCTCTCCCAGTTGTTATCGATGCTGCTAGTAAGCCTGTTCCAATCATCTTTAATATATTTTTCCCGAAGGGATTTTCCTGCAACCTCTGCTACTTTGGGGTAGACCTTGTCGTAAAAATCCTTCACCGCCTTGTTTGAGCTTTCGTAAACGGGGGTTGATAGCTTTCTTGCCCTATCGGGAACACATTTATCGTAGCAGGAAGGATGAATGAGTTTGCCTGTGATGGGAACCCTGGAGCCGTGCGTGGCATGATCCTTCCA